>JAKIYQ010000002.1:0-72400 GCA_022708465.1 Bacteroidota bacterium
TGTTAGCAATTAAAGCAGTTAAATTGCAGCCGAATCAACCATTTATATGGGCATCAGGGTGGAAATCACCGATTTATTGTGATAATCGTAAAACATTGTCATATCCTGATTTGCGCAGTTTAATCAAATTGGAATTGTCGCGTATTATCTTGGAAAAATATCCTGATGTAGAGGCAATAGCCGGTGTAGCAACAGGTGCAATTGCACAAGGCGCATTAGTAGCCGATGCTTTAGGTTTACCATTTGTATATATTAGATCTGCAAAGAAAGATCATGGTATGGAAAATCTAGTTGAAGGCTATCTACCTGAAGGCAAAAAGGTCGTAGTTGTAGAAGATTTAATATCTACCGGAGGTAGTAGCTTAAAAGCTGTTGAGGCTATCAGGTCTGAGAAAAAATGTGAAGTTTTAGGGATGGTTGCAATCTTTACTTATGGTTTTCCATTAGCACAAGAGCAATTTGAGAAAGCCGGAGTTGAACTGACTACATTGTCAAATTACGAGGCTGTTCTTAAACATGCATTGGCAACTAATTATATTAATAATAAAGACTTGGCTGCTTTGCAAGAATGGCGGAAAGATCCAAGTGTTTGGCAGGTATAAAAATGACAACATACGAGAGTCAAATTAAATCAATAAATGCATCAGCAGAGGCAATTTTTAATAATCTGTCTGATTTAGAAAAATTGCGACCTGTTGTTGAGCAAGTGCATGATGATAGGATTAAAGATATTAATATAACATCAGATAGTATATATTGCACAATTGATCCTATAGGCGAGATAGGTGTTAAAATGATAGAAACAGAAGCATTTAAAACTATTAAATTTGCATCAGAGAAATCGCCTATTGAATTTAATATGTGGATACAATTGGTCGAGAAATCAGAGAATGATACTCGTATGAAGCTAACTATAAAGGCTGATGTGCCATTAATGTTTAAAATGATGCTTAGCGAACCTTTGTCAAAAGGAATTGATATATTGGCAGAAAATTTATCTAAATTACCATACTAAATTTATCAAAATGGCAAGTAAATTGTGGGATAAGAAAATCCAGCTTGATTCGGATATTGAACGTTACACAATAGGCAAAGATGCCGAAATGGACATGTATCTTGCTCGTTATGATGTATTGGGCTCGATGGCTCATGCAACTATGCTTGAAAGTGTTGGGTTGCTGTCTAATGATGATTTACAAGCATTGCTAAAAGGTTTACGTTCGATAAATAAAGAAATCGAAAAAGGTAATTTTAAAATTGAAGACGGAATTGAGGATATACATTCGCAAGTTGAATTGATGCTTGGCGAAGTAGGTAAGAAATTACATAGTGGACGTTCTAGAAATGATCAGGTACTTGTTGATTTGAAATTATTTACTCGTGCAAAAATTAAAGAATTAGTAGCTTCTGTAAATGATTTATTTGAGACTCTTATTGCTCAAAGTAATTTGTATAAGGATGTGTTGATGCCGGGTTATACACATTTGCAAATAGCAATGCCATCGTCTTTCGGATTATGGTTTGCTGCATATGCAGAGAGTTTGGTAGACGACATGCAATTATTGCTTAGTGTATATAAAATTTCTAATAGGAATCCTCTTGGCTCTGCCGCAGGATACGGAAATTCATTCCCCTTAGACAGACAATTGACTACCGATTTATTAGGCTTTGATAGCATGGATTATAATGTTATTTATGCTCAAATGGGTAGGGGAAAAACAGAACGTATTGTTGCAAATGCATTGGCATCAGTAGCAGCTACCTTATCAAAATTGGCATTTGATAGTTGTATGTTTACAAGTCAAAACTTTGGATTTATGAAGTTGGCTCCTGAATATACCACAGGTTCAAGTATTATGCCGCATAAGAAAAATCCTGATGTATTTGAACTTACACGTGCAAAATGTAATAAGATTCAAGGTATTCCTGCACAAATAACACTGATAACTAATAATTTACCATCCGGATATTTCCGCGATTTGCAAATAATCAAAGAAATTTACTTACCTATGTTCGATGAAATGATAGATTGTGTTGAGATGGTAAGAAATATGATGGAGAAAGTAAGTGTGAATAAATCTATTTTGGAGGATTCAAAATACGATTTAATATTTAGCGTTGAAGAAGTTAATCGTCTAACTTTATCCGGGGTACCTTTCCGTGATGCATATAAACAGGTCGCTTTAGCAATCGAAGATGGTAAGTTTAAACCGAATAAAGAAATTCAACATACACATGCAGGTAGTATAGGAAATTTATGTAACGATAAAATTAAATCTTTGATGTCATCTTTATTGACAGAATTTCCTTTCGAACGTGTAGAAAATGCAGAAAAACAATTAATTAAGGATTAGTCATGTTATTTCATTCAACGATTTTTGGACCAATTTACAGTCGCAGACTGGGAGTCTCGCTGGGAGTGAATTTAGAGCCTGACAATGGTAAAATTTGTTCGTTTGATTGTGTTTATTGCGAATGTGGTTTAAATGAGGATGGTCGTGAGGATACAAAAATTCCGACACGTGCCGAAGTCAAAAAAGCTTTAGAAAACAAACTTGTTACTTACATTAAAGGTAATGAGCCGACAATTGATAACATAACCTTCGCAGGTAATGGAGAGCCGACTATGCATCCTGATTTTAATGGTATTATAGATGATACTATTGAATTAAGAAATCGTTATACTCCTGAAACCAAAATATCTGTTCTAAGCAATGCTTGGCACTTGTCTCGCAAGGAAGTATTTACTGCTTTATGCAAAGTAGACAATAATATCTTGAAATTAGATAGCGCAATTGCTGAAACTGTTTCAAAGATCAACAGACCTGTTAATCCTAACTTTAACTTGCAAGAACATATAAATAATTTGTCTAAGTTTAATGGAAATTGTACTATTCAAACTTTATTCTTGAGAGGAAATACATGTGATAATACTACTCCTGAAGAAATTAAGGCGTGGTTGGATGCTTTAAAGATTATTCAGCCTAAAATGGTTCAAATATATAGTTTAGACAGGAAAACTCCGTATGATACATTACAAGCAGTTCCTTTGTCAGAATTGAAATCAATAGAGGTAAAGGTACGCAAATTAGGCTTGAACACTTTGGTGGTTGCATGATACCCAAGAAACGGATATTGGTTTGTCCATTAGATTGGGGATTGGGGCATGCAACGAGATGTATTCCATTAATCAACAGCTTTTTATCGCAAGGTGATGAGGTTATTATCGGCTCCTGCGGTTTATCGGGTAATTTACTTAAGGATGAATTTCCTGATTTGCAACATATAAGTATACCTTCTTTTTCAATTCGTTATTCTGCAGGTAATTCTCAAGTCTTTTCTATGCTACGTGCATTGCCTTCGATAATTTATTTCTCATTTCGTGAGCATAGTCTTCTAAAATCTATTGTAAAACAATACAAAATAACTGATGTTGTTTCTGATAATCGTTTTGGGATGTGGTGTAAAGATGCAAAATGCACTTACATAACTCATCAATTATTAGTTCGCATGCCACAAAAATTTAGATGGTTGGAACCTATTGTATCTCGTTTACATCGCTCAATAATAAACAATTATGATAGTTGTTGGATTCCTGATAATGAAAATATAAGAGAATCATTGTCCGGCGAATTAAGTCATAGTTGTAGATTGCCTAAAAATGCAAAGTTTATTGGACCTTTGTCGCGTATATCGAAAGAAGGGGCATCTATCGAATCTGATGTTTTAATAATACTATCAGGAATTGAACCGCATCGTTCAATATTAGAGAAGAAATTATTAGAACGTTATTCAAAGCATCAATCTAAGGTAATACTAGTTGAAGGCATCCCTATGCAAAATAACACTGTAAGAGAATTGCCTAATATTACAATATATCCATCGCTTAATTCTGATGTCTTGTCAGAGTACATACGTGGCGCAAAACATATTATTTGTCGTTCCGGATATACTTCAATAATGGATATGCATGCTGCAGGGAAATTTGATGTTGTTGAATGGATTCCAACTCCGGGACAGCCTGAGCAGGAATATTTATCCTTGTGGTTAAATGTCAAAAAGACTCTCTAACACAAAAATAGTGTTTAGATTTCCCATAGTTGGAATATGGTGTTTGTAATATTTGAGTAAGCTGTCCATTAGTTGTCGCCTTTCTGCATGAGAAAATTGTTCTTCTTTGTTTAATAAGCGAATCAATAATGCTTGTTGCGATTTATCCAATCCGATGTTTATAAATTCGTTTTCTTCTTTATCGGCAGGGTAAAATCCTAAATAACGAGATAAATCGATTAGAAATTTAAGAGCGAACATAGCATTTTTTGAGCTATTATCTAATTCATTAATGCAACTCTTTATAAATCCGAATAGGGCAGTGTCTTTTTCTGACGAATAAATACATTTATCAGTAATTTCTGCTATAAAAAAGCTGATTGATATTTTAATTGGATCGGATAATATACCATGATTGATACACGATAATCTTGCTTCTTTGATTCTTTGTAAGTCGCGATGAGGAAGATGCTCAACTTCCATGTCAAGTATGCTTAAAACTTGCATATTAGACTGACGTATGCTTGCGCGTTTGCTTTGAGGTGCATACACTAAATAAGAGACCTTACCAAATTCTTCTGTTAATACATGAACAATAGATTGGTTGTCTCTATATTTAAAAGATTCTAGAACGATGCCTTTAGTTTTGTAAATCATTAAAGAACTATTTTCTTATGATTTTATGAACTTCTGTATTAATACCATCAATCAGTCGAAGAATGTAGATTCCTTTAGCGGGTGGCATTTGTACCAATGTGGATTTTCCGAAATTACATAATCTGCCTTGTATGTCAAATAATTCAAAATATACCTCATCGCCGATTTCATTGTTTGTTGATTCCCATTGTATTTTATCTGATGTGGGATTCGGAGAAACCAAAAAATTATTTGAAGCATTATCATTTACATTTTGTACAGAACTTATGTCGTCAAAGCAAACAACAGGCTCAATCCACAATGAAGTGTTTGTTGGCATATATGAATGTTCAGTGTATGAGTGCCATCCGTTATCATCTTGATAAAATGCGGAATTATTGATTGTTCTATTTTCAACAGCATATATTCCGAAGGAATCAATTTGTGCATACTGAATTTGGCATCCTACAAAAAATGTTTTTCCAACCTTAATTGGTGTATCAAATTTGATATAATTTTCTTTTTTTGTCAAAGTTACTTTGTCTTTTGTTCCCAATTCACCTCTAACAAAAGTTAAGTCTTGTGGATGTATCTGTGCACTTCCAATAATATCTTCAGGAACATCAGTTCCATTATATATATTCAAATAAACAGGTGCTGAACTATTATATTTACCGATGCAAGGAACTACGTATGCTCCATATAATAATTTATCTTCGTCGAAGCTGAACTTTTCTGCAAATGCAGTATGCTCCAATGAATTATGTCCTGCAAGTAAACCACTTATACCATTACCGATATATATAATGCTCATTTCGTCTGTATCCGTATAGTTATTCGTACGAGCACATGGATGTGAATTTTCGTATGGGTCTGCACCATCCATTTGTGTGATTCCTGTGTTATATGGGTCTAACCATATTTTTAGTTGCTTGCTTGCATCTTGATAATAATCCCATGCGTAGGAGATTCGTGAAAAATAATCTAGTACAGGACTATCGCAGGTAGAATTACCTCCTGTTAATGCTCCTATTATATATCCATTATTATCAAGTAGGGCAGAACCGGAAGATCCGGGCTCTGTAGTTCCTTTTTGCCATCTGTTGATTCTCCAAAATGAATTTTGTACCGGATTAAGTATATCGCCATCGAAGGTTGATATAACAGGTGCATTAGTAGTCTGACTAATTCGTTTTGTGTCTCCTTGCGGATGTTGAATACAAGTAAGTGGTGGTGTAGGTGATGCTGTCAAATTCCAACCTGCAAGATATGGACGATAGTCTTTAGGCGGCATTTGATTTAATTCGAGTAGCGCAAAATCTAAAGTAAAATCTCTCGCAATTACTTCAGAACTTGCCATTGTAAATTCTTCAGAACCTTGAACTAAGGTGTCTTTTGCAGGTACTTCGTAATTAAAATACCAAATAACATGATGCTCAACGTTCGTTTCGTCAACATTATGTGCAGCCGTATAAATGTATGGATGCTTATCAGCGTTATTGATTAAATTTGCTGTACCCCACCAAGCACTTGATGTACCTGTTGCATATAAAATACAAACAGATCTTTTTATTGGTTCAGCACCTTCCCATACAGATGTGTGTGGACTGCATCTTTCTGCATAATAGAATTGTCTGACTTTACGTGTTGCGCTTGTGCTTGATTCGAAATTATGTACTGCGCTGCCTATCTTTAAACTTCCTTTGAATGCTGCATCCATTGGTTCTTGATACTCGATAACAATAGTATCATTGTCTAAAGGTCTTATTGGAAGAGTGTTGTGTGAATTGTTGTTTGCAGATGTGAAAGCACCATATACTATAGTTTGTGATGGATTATACAAGAATAGTTTTGCTCCATCCGGAACATTAAATTCGCTAAATATTAAGCTTATAGATGCTGCATTAGGAGAATACATACCAACTCTCCAAATATTTGTACCATCTTCTGTTGTGAATGTTGTACCGCTATTGGTAGGTGATAAATCTACATTACATACTGTACCGGTATATAATACTCTCAGGTTATTCTCAGGCAAGGTCTTATTGGTATCAACAGGTAGTTTGTAGTAAAAGTTTGTTACTGATTCTGTTGCTACAACTTTTCTTGCTTTCTCTGAAGGTTGTGGATGTTTATAAGGGAGTGGAGATCCTCCTGAAGATATTTGTGCTGAAACGTTTACGTGTAATAAGCATAACAACAACAATATTGAGTATTTTACTAAATTATTCGACATACGATTTTTTTAATATCAAAATACTTTCGTTTCCCATATTTAGTAATAAGTCAAAGATACTCAAGTTTTCGATAAAATCATATTTTTGTTTAAATATTTGATAATAAGGTTCCTGCTTAAATGTTTTATCTTCTATTGGTTTTATTAAAACTAAGTTTCGAAAGTCTTTAGAGTATTCTTTTTCGTATTTCTGAGTTCTGCAAAAATCTGTTTTACATCCAATGAGATTGCAAATACATTCTTCCAATTCTTGGTTGAAGTCTGCAAGATACTTGTACTTTTGTGTGTAAAATGGGCGTAGGTCGTCTTCGTAATACTCGAAATACGGACTTGAATTATATGCGCTCATAATAGCACCCCAGTGCAATTTTTGCCAAGCTTCATCTGCAATTTTAATATCACGAACGATGCATTTACCATCAGGTTTTTCAACCGGTATAGTTAAATCCATTATACCATCTGCAGTTGCTATTTGACATCTATTACGATATGTTTGTCTCAAATAATTATCGTAAACTTCTGTCTCCACTAAATCAAAATGTGCTATTTTACTGAAATAGTGTATGTTTCCGGCGTATGTAGATGATAAAACAACGGTACTCATCGTATATTTTCAACTAACGAAAATATTCGTTTCCAACGTATTGAGTTTATAAAACTTTTGTCTTTGTCTAATGAAAGCCAAATAAAAATAGGCTTACCAACAATGTGGTCTTCAGGAACAAATCCCCAAAAGCGAGAATCTTCAGAGTTGTGTCTGTTGTCTCCCATCATCCAAAAATAGTTCATCTTGAATGTGTAAGTATTAGATTTTTCACCATTGATATATATCACGCTGTCTTTAACCTGAAGTTCATTGTTTTCATAGTTGACTATAGCACGTTGATATATAGGTAAATTGTCCATATTCAGACTAATTGTTGCTCCTTTTCTAGGTATATATATAGGGCCATAATTGTCTCTTGTCCAATCCTTTTCCGTTTTAGGAAATACTTGATGCGAAAATAAATTAGGCTCAATTTTGACGTCAATTACATTAGGTAATTTTTTCGTTGCACTTAATGCAGCTTTTGTAAGAGGAAGATAATAAACAGGATTAAATGCTCCATTCGAATTTCTAGTATATCCAAGATACTCTAAAATGGCATCACCATTGTTCCATTGATTTATAACATTTCGGTCATCCACGCTAATGCCAAGTTTATCAAATTGCTCTTCAGATATCTTTCTTCCATCAGTAGCTACAAAATAATTAAATTGTAGACCTTTGGGTTCATATTGTGCTTTGCCATTTATAAATATATGGTTGTCAATGATTTGAAGGCTATCGCCCGGTAATCCTACGCAACGTTTTACATAATTCTCGCGCCTATCTACAGGGCGATAAACTATTTCTCCAAAGGTTTCGGTATGTTTTAGTACATTTTCTCTACCAAACATTTCGCATAACGTGTAATAGTCAGGATTAGGCTGTAAAGTTGCCACGGTATCTCCTGTAGGGAAGTTGAAAACAACAATATCTAATGCTTTTATCGTATCAAATCCGGTAAGTCTTTTATATTCCCAATGGGGACTCTCAATGTATGATTTTAAATTAGTCCCGGGAAATGTATGTTGAACTAAGGGGAATGAAAGCGGAGTCATAGGTACACGTGGCCCGTAACTAGCCTTACTAACTAACAAAAAATCTCCAACCATCAAAGATTTTTCTAGTGATGAGGATGGAATTCTATAGTTCTGAAATAAGTATGTGTTTATAAAATATACAGCTATCAATGCAAAAATTATGGCATCCAACCAGCTGCAAATACTATAAAGTGTTTTGTTCTTTATTTTCTTCCAAAAACTCCAAGGAATTATTTTTGTGATAAATATATCTGCAATAAAAGGTAAAAGCAGCAACCACCAATAATTGCCAACCCAAATAATGAATAATATATAGGTGATGCAAGAAATGGCAGCTTTAATCCATTGCTTGGTTTGAATATTTGAAAATTTTTGCATCGTTTTAGTATTTAAAAATTAAGCATATCTGACATACCCAGGCAACCTTTTTTACGGTATGTAAATTCCGCAGCAACAACTGCACCCAATGCCAAGCCTGCGCGACTTTTTGCGTCATGAGTAATGGTTATAGAATCTACATCAGACTCATATCTAATTGTATGAATTCCCGGAACTTCTCCTTCGCGTATTGCTTTGATGCCTATTTTGTCGTCTTTGCTTGCTTTGTCAAGTTCCCATGATGATTTGCGATCTAGATTTTCGATAATACCATCAGCCAATGTAATAGCAGTGCCACTGGGAGCATCCAATTTGTGTATATGATGTGTTTCTGTTATATCTACTTCATATTCAGTGAATTCGTTCATTATTTTTGCAAGGTACTTGTTCATTGCAAAGAAGATATTTACGCCCAAACTAAAATTTGAAGTCCAAAAGAAAGCTAAATCTTTTTCCTTGCACCAAGATTTCACTTCTTCCATTCTTGCTGTCCATCCTGTTGTTCCTGATACGACAGATACTCCGGCATTAAATGCCCTTCTGTAATTTTCTACGGCTACAGATGGTGCAGTAAATTCAATAGCGATGTCTGCACTTTTAAATTCCTTAGAATCAAAATCTTGTTGGTTATCTATGTCAATGTGTGCAACAATCTCGTGTCCACGACTTATTGCTATTTGTTCGATGGTTTTACCCATTTTCCCGTATCCTATCAATGCTATTTTCATCTAAATCAGAGATTAATGTATAAACTACAAAAATACAGCAAAGCAGTAAAGTAACCAAATTTATTTAGTTGAATGTGACTTGTGAAAATTCAAATAAGAAGTGCGAAATAGGATATACATTAAGGAACACAAATTTTTGCATCAGTATTTATATTAATAACCAATAATCACCAAACAGGACTCATAAATGCATCTTTAATATGGTCTATACTATATCCTCCATACTCGCCGGGTATTAAAGCCATAATATCAAAACGGACGTCTTTTTTGATGCCGTATTGGTGAATATAACCCTGCGCTGCATTTACAATATGACGAATTTTGGCATGAGTAACAGCATCTTGAGGTAATATAAATCTGGTACTACTCCGTGTTTTAACCTCTATTATTATAAGAAATTCATTAGTCTCAGCGATGATGTCCAGCTCAAGATGTCCGCATCGCCAATTAGTGTGTCTAATAGTGTATCCGTTTGATTGTAAATAATTTACAGCAGCGTTTTCTCCGTCCTTGCCGAGTTTATTATGTTCAGCCATGATGTAAATAAGAATTAAGTAGTTAAAAACGCCCCAAAATTACATATAAATTTCTATTTAAACAGTACTCTCGCTTGGAAATGCTTACTGATGAGAGTTTTGTTAATCAATTGATATGCAAATATTAATCGATTTGAATTTCTGTAATCGCAAAAAACTATGTACTTTTGTAGTTCAAATTAAGTGTTCGTGTCTATAATGCAGTCCAATAAAAATAAAATACAAAAGATTAGGAAGATGAAACGCAGTCATCGCATAAGTTTTATGCTGAATGATAAAGAGGTGGATGCATTAGAAAGGTATATCAAAAAGTACAAAATAAAATGTAAATCGAAGTTTGTGCGCGAAGCTTTGATGATAACTGTAATAAGAAAATTAGAAGAAGATTCTCCAACACTATTCGATTGATGATGTACGACGATAATTATTTCATGAAATTAGCTTTGATTGAGGCTAAGACCGCTTTTGAAGCCGGAGAAGTTCCTATTGGAGCTGTTGTTGTGCAGCAGAATAGAGTGATAGGCAGAGGGCATAATTTAACGGAGACCTTGGAGGATGCAACAGCTCATGCAGAAATGCAGGCCTTAACAGCTGCATCAGGAACACTTGGTGCTAAATATCTGATTGATTGTACAATATATGTCACGGTTGAGCCTTGTGTGATGTGTGCGGGTGCTATGTCGTGGACAAAAATTTCGAGATTGGTATATGGAGCATCCGAACCCAAGTTCGGTTATACACAGAAAGCCCCTACAGCCCTACATCCTAAAACAGAAGTTTTGGCCGGGCTTATGGCTGATGAATGTTCTGAATTAATGAAACGTTTTTTTAAAGATAAAAGATAAGATGAATTTTGTAGAAGAAATTAAATGGAGAGGTATGTTGCATAGCATCATGCCGGGTACTGAAGAACAATTACAAAAAGAAATGACAACTGCATATTTGGGGATAGACCCAACTGCGGATTCATTACATATAGGCCATTTATGTGGTGTGATGATGTTGCGCCACTTTCAGCATTGCGGACATAAACCATTGGCTTTGATTGGCGGAGCAACGGGAATGATAGGCGATCCATCCGGCAAAAGTGCTGAACGTAACTTGCTTGATGAGGCAACACTTCGTCGTAATGAAGAAGCTATAAAAAAGCAATTATCTCATTTTCTTGATTTTACCGGAGAAGCTCCAAATAAGGCTGAAATGGTAAATAATTATGATTGGATGAAGGGTTTTTCTTTCCTTGATTTTGCTCGTGAAATAGGAAAGCACATCACGGTTAATTATATGATGGCAAAGGAATCTGTACAAAAGCGTCTTAATGGTGAAGCAAGTGATGGTTTGTCATTTACGGAATTTACATATCAGTTATTACAAGGATACGATTTTATGCATTTGTACGAAACCAAGAATTGTAAATTACAACTTGGAGGTTCGGATCAATGGGGCAACATTACTACCGGTACGGAACTTATTCGTAGAAAATTGGGAGGTAGTGCATTTGCTTTAACATGTCCGCTTATAACTAAGGCTGATGGCGGTAAGTTTGGTAAAACAGAAAGTGGTAATGTGTGGTTGGACAGACGTTACACATCTCCATATAAGTTTTATCAGTTTTGGTTAAATGTTAGTGATGATGATGCGGAAAAATATATTAAGATATTTACATCATTGACACGTGAGGAGATAGAATCGTTAGTTGAAGAACATAAGACAGCTCCGCATTTGCGCATCTTGCAAAAACGTTTAGCTCAAGAAGTAACTATCATGGTTCATTCAAAAGGAGATTATGATATGGCTGTTGAGGCATCTTCAATATTGTTTGGAGGAAGTACTTCTGAAACTTTACGTCGTTTGGATGAAGATACTTTATTATCTATTTTTGACGGAGTTCCGCGTTTTGATATTACTTTATCTGAAAACTTAGGACTTAAATTTGTTGATATCTTGACTGAAAAAGCATCAGTTTTCGAATCTAAAGGTGAGATGCGTAAGTTGGTTCAGAATGGTGGTTTCTTTATCAATAAAGAGAAGGTAGCAAATGCTGATATAGTATTTGATGAGACGAATTTGCTTAATGGTAAATATATTCTATTACAGAAAGGTAAAAAGAATTATTTTTTACTGACAGCAAAATAAAAGATAAGATTTTGCGCAATTTTTAGGAATTTGTATTATCTTTGCCGCGCAAATGCGATAACCGCAATAGTAATTGTCTCATGGTGTAATGGTAGCACTGCAGTTTTTGGTTCTGCCTGTCGAAGTTCGAATCTTCGTGAGACAACAACAAACCTGATCATTTTATGGTCAGGTTTTTTTGTGGAAAAATTTGATTTTGTGAAATAAAAAAAGCGGCTGATGTAAATCAACCGCTTTGCAGGTGGGCCCACTTGGACTTGAACCAAGGACCTGCGGGTTATGAGTCCGATGCTCTAACCAACTGAGCTATAGGCCCTGACTTGAGATATTTTTACGTATCTTTGCAAATCGGAGGCAAAGGTAATTTTTTTTTTATTAAGTTACAAAGAAAATGATAAAAAATATTGTGTTTGACATGGGTGGTGTGCTGATTGATTTGGATATGCAGGCGTGCGTAAAATCGTTTAAAGATTTAGGTTTTGAGAATGTTGAGGAGTATATTAGTCCATACACTCAGTCTGGTTTTATGTTGGATTTTGAGAGAGGGTTGATGTCTAATGCGGATTTCTGTAATGATGTAAGAAAACTATCCGGAAAGAATGTTTCTGACAAACAAATAGAAAACGCTTGGTTTCAGTTTTTATTGGATATTCCTGTCGAGAAGCTGAAACTTATAAAGAATTTGCGCGAGAAGTATATGATATACCTTCTTAGCAATACAAATTGGATACACTTTCCAGTTATGTTAGAACGTTATAATCTTGATAAATATTTTGATAAGTTTTATTTGTCTTGTGAAGTGCATTATACAAAACCGGATCCTCGGATATTTGAGTATATGATAAACGATGCCGGAATAAAAGCAGAAGAGACCTTGTTTATTGATGACGGACCTGCAAATATTAAGACGGCAGAATCTCTCGGATTTCAAACTCATTTGGCTAAGGCAAATGAGAGTCTGGAGTTTTTGAACGCCATAATTTAAGGCTTGTGTTAAATTATAGCTAGCAGATATTTAGATACATATTATTTTTTTTGCTTAAAAGTTGTTTTTCGCTAGTCTTACACTATCTTTGCCTCCATTATGAAAATAATTGATAACATAGCTAATTTTGATTGTAGCGCATCAGCCGTTACTATCGGTTTTTTTGATGGTGTACACAGAGGCCATGTGGCACTATTGCACAAATTAACCAAAGAAGCACACAAACGTTCACTGGCTTCGGTTGTAGTAACATTTGCTATCCATCCGCGCGAGGGTTTGCATGCCAATTACGTTCCTAAATTGTTAACTACACATGCAGAACGTATGCAATTACTTGAACAGCAAGGTGTTGATATTTGCGTTTTGTTGAAGATTGATCATAAAATGTTTGAGATGTCGTCTGGTTCATTTATGCATCACGTGTTATTTGAAAAACTTAATACCAAGTATTTACTTGTAGGTCATGATCATCATTTTGGTTGCGATCGTGAAAATGGCTATGTTCATTACAAAGAATGTGGAGATAAATATGGTATAGAAGTAGAACAAGCAAATCCATTCCCCGGAAATGGATTAAATATAAGTTCTTCGTTAATTCGTAAAGCCCTTGAAGAAGGAAATATAAATCAAGCATCAGAATGGCTGGGATATCGATTTTATATTGAAGGCACTATTGTACAAGGTCATAAGATAGGTCGTTCAATAGGATTCCCAACAGCAAATATTGCTATTAATGATGTGCGCAAATTAATACCTCATGAAGGAGTTTATGCAGTAGATGTGGAATTGGAAGGAGAAAAAGAAATATTGCACGGCATGCTTAATATTGGAATTAGACCTACCTTTGTTACAGTTACAGTAGCTAAGAGCATTGAAGTGAATATTTTTGATTTTAACCAAGATATATATCATAAAAAAATAAAAGTATTTTTTCTTGATTATTTGCGTCCAGAGATTAAGTTCGATTCGCCTGAAAAATTGACAGCACAACTTAATGATGATAGAGAAGCTGTTTTGAAGTGGTTTGAACAAAAACTATAATATATTTTGTAATTATATTATAAGCCCCGAAAGTTTGATTAAAGCTTTCGGGGCTTGTTTTATTTATACTCAGACCAACTCTTTATTTCAATATTATTGATGTTGATATTGCAAAATGCGTTTATAAATGCAGATGCAAGACGTGGATTTGTGAGTAGAGGAATATTAAAGTCTATTGCAGCTCGCCGGATTTTGTATCCGTTGTCGAGTTCGTCTGCACTTAGATTCTTTGGAATATTCACAACCAAATCAATCTTCTTTTCGCGTATTAAGTCAAGCGCTTGAGGCTGCTTATCAGTTTCGTTAGGCCAATAAATACGTTCAGACTTAATTCCATTATCTTGTAAGAACTTCTGAGTCCCTCCTGTGGCGTATAAATGATATGATTTTTCTTGCAAAAGGCGTGCAGCATCTAACATATCTACTTTTTGTTTTGCACTTCCTGTTGATAGCATAATATTCTTCTCAGGAATTTTGTATCCTACTGACAGCATTGATTTTAAAATAGCTTCATTAGTGTCATCTCCTAGGCATCCGACTTCGCCTGTAGATGCCATATCAACTCCTAATACCGGGTCTGCCTTTTGCAATCTGGAAAACGAAAATTGTGAGGCCTTTATTCCTACATAGTCTAGGTTAAATGCGTTTTTATTTGGCTTTTCTACAGGGATACCAAGCATTATTTTTGTAGCAAGTTCAATGAAATTTATTTTCAGAACTTTAGATACAAAAGGGAATGATCGTGATGCGCGTAGATTACATTCAATAACTTTTATCTCATTGTTGCGAGCCAAAAATTGTATGTTGAAAGGACCCGAAATGTCTAGCTCTTTTGCAATTTGTTTTGATATTCTCTTTATACGACGCATCGTTTCAAGATACAATTTTTGTGGGGGGAATTGTATAGTCGCGTCACCGGAATGAACACCTGCAAACTCTACGTGTTCTGAAATAGCGTATGTGATAATTTCACCATGGTCGGCAACTGCATCCATCTCTATTTCCTTTGCTCGTTCAATAAAAGAACTTACTACTACAGGATGTTTTTTTGAAACATTTGCCGCTAATTGTAAGAACTCAATCAATTCGCTTTCGTTTGAACATACATTCATGGCAGCTCCTGATAGCACATAGCTGGGACGAACTAAAACAGGAAAACCTACTTCATTAACAAACTTATTAATATCATCCAAACTTACTAATTCTTTCCACCTTGGCTGATCAACGCCAATTCTATCGAGCATCGCAGAGAATTTGTGTCTATCTTCTGCATTGTCAATGTTTTTTGCAGATGTACCTAGTATTGGTACATTCATACAATCTAATCTCATCGCTAGATTATTAGGAATCTGGCCACCTGTTGAAACAATAACACCATGAGGATTTTCTAAATCCAAGATATCTAAAACTCTTTCAAAGGATAATTCGTCAAAATATAATCTATCGCAGCTATCGTAATCGGTCGAAACGGTTTCAGGATTATAATTAATCATAACCGAACGCCAACCTTCTTTTCTTATTGTATTTAGAGCATTTACGCCGCACCAGTCAAATTCAACCGAACTACCGATGCGATATGCGCCTGAACCGAGAACAACTACAGACTTTTTGTCGCCTAGGTATTTAACATCATTGGTGCAGCCGTTATAGGTCAGGTATAAATAGTTTGTTTGGGCCGGATGTTCAGCAGCAAGCGTATCTATCTGTTTTACAACAGGTACAATACTCATTGATTTTCTAATCTTTCTTATTTCGAGAAGAGCATGCTCTAAGTCTGTTTCATTATTACCGGCTAAACGCGCGATCTGAAAATCAGAAAAACCCTGTTGTTTAGCTGTTTTCATCATTTCAGGAGTAATCTTATGAAAACTATGCAAACATTCCAATTCGTTGGCTGTTTGTACAATATTATTCAGTTTGCACAAAAACCATTTGTCAATCATGGTTAGACGGTGTATTTCATTAACCGTATAGCCTTTACGTAAAGCCTTGGAAATTACAAAAATACGATTGTCTGTAGGTTCGTGTAAGGCTTTGTCTATATCAGAAATAACCAATTCTTTATTAGCAACAAAACCATGCATTCCTTGACCTATCATTCGCAAACCTTTTTGAATAACTTCCTCAAAGCTACGTCCTATTGCCATTATTTCGCCTACAGATTTCATGCTTGATCCAAGTTCACGGCTAACTCCGTGGAACTTACCTAAATCCCAACGAGGAATTTTACATACCACATAATCAAGTGCAGGTTCAAAAAATGCAGTAGTATCTTTTGTAACTGAATTTTTTAAATCAAATAAGCTATAGCCTAAACCTAATTTTGCAGCAACAAATGCTAATGGGTATCCGGTTGCTTTTGATGCCAAAGCAGAAGACCTACTTAGACGAGCATTAACTTCGATAACACGATAATCTTCCGATTCAGGGTCAAGCGCATACTGTACATTACATTCTCCGACAATACCAATGTGTCTGATTATTTTAATTGCAAGTGCGCGAAGTTTATGATATTCACTATTGCTTAAAGTTTGAGAAGGAGCTATAACTATGCTTTCACCGGTGTGTATACCTAAAGGGTCGAAATTTTCCATATTGCAAACTGTCACACAATTGTCGAATCTATCTCTTACTACTTCATATTCAACTTCTTTCCAACCTTTAAGAGATTTTTCTACCAAAACTTGTGGTGAAAATGATAGCGCTTTTTCTACCATTACATCTAATTCCGATTCGTTATTGCAAAATCCGCTTCCAAGTCCACCCAGTGCATAAGCAGCTCTTATAATAACAGGGTATCCTATTCTTTCTGCAGCCTTACGTGCATCCTCAGCATTTTCGACCGCCTCACTATTTATCGTTTTAACATTAATCTCATTTAACTTCTTAACAAACAATTCTCTATCTTCCGTATTAATAATTGCTTGTACGGGAGTCCCTAATACCTGAATGCCATACTTTTCTAAAATACCGGCTTTGTAAAGTTCAACTCCACAGTTTAGAGCCGTCTGTCCACCAAAGGCAAGTAATATTCCTTCCGGTTTTTCTTTTTGAATAATTTTTTCGACAAAGAATGGTGTAACCGGTAAAAAGTATATTTGGTCTGCAATATCTGCAGATGTTTGAACAGTTGCAATATTTGGGTTTATAAGTACAGTAAAGATACCTTCTTCTTTCAATGCCTTAAGAGCCTGTGAACCTGAGTAATCAAACTCTCCTGCCTCACCTATCTTTAGTGCACCGGAGCCTAATACTAATACTTTTTTTATGTTTGAGATCATGTTTGACATGGCTTTACTTTATCATTTGTAGAAAATCATCGAATAAAAACTCAGTATCTGTAGGACCACTTGCTGCTTCGGGATGGAATTGAGCCGAAAACCAGGGCATCGTCTTATGTCTTATTCCTTCATTTGTATGATCGTTCAAATTCTCAAACAGAACTTCCCAATCTTTACTTAGAGTATTATTATCGACAGCGTATCCGTGATTTTGTGAACTTATAAAACAACGATTAGTTCCAACTTCTCTAACCGGTTGGTTATGACTTCTATGTCCGTATTTTAATTTGTAAGTTTCGGATCCTCCTGCTTTACACAATAATTGATTTCCCATACAAATTCCAAAAATCGGTTTACCGCTTTGCATAGTCTTTTGAATGTTTGCAATTGTCTTGCCACATGTATTTGGATCGCCGGGTCCATTTGAAATAAATAGTCCATCAAATTGCATCGAATTGTAGTCGTAATCCCAAGGTACTCGGATTAGTCTAACCCCACGTTTTAATAAACATCGTATAATATTATGTTTAACTCCGCAATCTATCATCACAATTGTCTTTCCTGAATTGTTGTATTCAATAACTTCTTTGCACGATACCTTTGCAACCTGATTTTCTATATTGGGATCAATAAAATCGATATCCTTATAATCATCAATGATGATTTTGCCTTTCATAGATCCTTCGTTACGTAATATTTTGGTTAACTCGCGAGTATCTATGCCGTAAATGCCGGGAATTTTATTAGACTCAAGCCAATCGTGTAAACTTTGTTTTGCATTCCAATGTGAATATTCAAATGAATAATCGGACACAACAATTCCCGAAGTATGTATCTTTTCTGATTCAAGAAAATCTGAAATGCCATTCGAAATATTTGTGGAAGGAACTCCATAATTTCCAATAAGAGGAAATGTAAAAGTTAAGATTTGACCTGAGTATGATGGGTCAGTAAGACTTTCAGGATACCCTGACATTGCAGTGTTGAAAACAACCTCACCGGCGGTTGATTTTTTGTACCCGAATGAATATCCGCGGAATACAGAACCATTGTCCAATATTAGTGATGCAGGTAGAGAAAGTCGCATAGTAATCGTTATTAATACATTGCAAAGTTAGTTGTTTTTCAAAACGCATAATCAAAAAAGCTGTTTGTGTTATATTTTTATAATACAGTTTGATAATTTGTTATAAATTAAGTTGTTTTTGGTTACGGAATTACTTTTTTAGTGTCGTTTTATTGATAATTTGAAATTTTGCATAAAAATACAAATCCTTTTAATGTAGTAGTCATTAAATTATGGCTATTAGTATGGTACTTTTGTAAAGAATTATTATATAAAAAAACAATTATGTGTGGTATTGTCGGGTATATCGGTAATCAGCAAGCTTATCCTATTTTGATTAAGGGTCTGCATCGTTTGGAGTATAGGGGATACGATAGTGCAGGTGTGGCTTTTGTGAATGATAAAAAGGAGCTTAATGTTTACAAAACAAAAGGAAAGGTTTCTGATTTGGAATCTTTGGTTGAGTCGCAAGATGTATCAGGTACTATAGGTATTGCTCATACACGTTGGGCAACTCATGGCGAACCTAACAATGAGAATGCTCATCCGCACTACTCGCAGTCCGAAACAATTGCTTTGATTCACAACGGAATTATTGAGAACTATTCTGTAATAAAAAAAGAGCTGTTACGCCAAGGATATACATTTAAAAGTACTACCGATACTGAGGTTTTAGTTCAATTTATTGAATATGTAAAAAAAACAAACAAGGTAGATCTGTGTCATGCAGTGCAAATAGCCCTTTCACAAGTAATAGGTGCTTATGCCATAGCTGTTATTGATAAAGAAAATCCAAATCAGATAGTAGCCGCAAGAAAAAGTAGTCCCTTAGTCGTAGGCATAGGTAAAAACGAATATTTTTTAGCGTCTGATGCCACACCTATTGTAGAATACACAGATAAGGTTGTATATGTTAATGATGAAGAAGTTGCAGTAATTGACAGAAAAAATGGTGTTAAGTTATTAAATCTGTCTGATGTTGAGCAAACAGCAGAAGTTACAACATTAAAGATGAATCTAAGTCAACTTGAAAAGGGTGGCTATGAAAATTTTATGTTGAAAGAGATTCACGAACAGCAACAAACCTTAATTGATTGTATTAGAGGACGTATAAATGTTGAAGGAACAGAAGTCGTTTTATCAGGAGTTGTAGATAATAAAGATAAATTTCTTAATGCTAAGCGTATTATTATTGTTGCGTGTGGTACATCTTGGCATGCGGCACTAATAGGAGAGTTTCTTTTAGAAGATTTATGTAGGATACCTGTAGAAGTTGAATATGCTTCAGAGTTTAGATACAGGCATCCGATAATATATAAAGATGATATAGTTATTGCAATATCGCAATCAGGGGAAACTGCTGATACTTTAGCGGCTGTTGATATTGCTAAGCAGCAAGGAGCCTTTATTTATGGAATATGTAATGTTGTGGGGTCGTCTATTGCAAGGGCAACTGATTCCGGATCTTATATACATGTCGGTCCTGAGATAGGTGTTGCATCAACAAAAGCATTTACCGGACAAATAACAGTATTATCGATGTTAGCACTTACTATAGCTAAATTACGTGGAACTATTAGTAATGAGCATTACGTCGAAATTATTCAAGAATTGCAAGATATTCCTAATAAACTGCAGGAGGTCTTGAAACTTGACGATAAAATACGTGATTTGTCAAAAATCTTTACCTACGCTCACAACTTTATTTATTTAGGCAGAGGATATAATTATCCGGCAGCTTTGGAAGGAGCTTTAAAGCTTAAAGAAATTTCTTATATACATGCCGAAGGCTATCCTGCTGCAGAAATGAAACATGGCCCAATTGCTTTAATAGACAACGAAATGCCTGTAGTTGCATTGGCTACATCGGATAGAATTTATGAAAAAACGGTTAGTAATATTCAAGAGATAAAAGCAAGAAAAGGTAAGGTTATAGCAGTTGTTACTGAAGGCGATGAGGTGGTTTCTTCTATTGTAGATTATTGTATAGAAATACCAAAAACATTAGAAATGTTTGCACCTATAGTATCGGCTATACCACTACAATTATTTGCTTATTATATAGCAGTTAACAAAGGTAGAGATGTTGATCAACCTCGTAACTTGGCAAAATCGGTTACGGTAGAATAATTAATATGGAAACTCTAAAGCATGAATGTGGTGTCGCAATGGTTCGTTTAAGAAAACCTTTACAGTTTTACGAACAAAAATACGGTTCATGGATGTATGGTTTGAATAAACTATACTTGCTTATGGAGAAACAGCATAATAGAGGGCAAGAGGGTGCAGGAATGGCCTGTGTAAAACTTGATATGCAAGCGGGTGAGGAGTTTATGTTTAGAGAAAGGGCAGAAGGCTCCGGTTCAATTAGTGAGATATTTAATACTGCTCATACACCAATTAATAATATTCCATCAGAAAAGCTTCATGATGCAGAATATGCTAAGTCTGCAATTCCTTTTGCAGGTGAATTATATATGGGGCATCTAAGGTATAGTACTACCGGCAAATCGGGTTTATCTTATGTACATCCATTTATGCGGCGAGATAATTATCGCTCAAGGAATCTTACAATATGTGGTAATTTTAATTTGACTAATGTTGATGAGGTTTTTGATTCTATAAGCATTATGGGACAACATCCTCGTCAGTATGCTGATACATTTATTATATTGGAGCAATTGGGGCATCGCTTGGATAGAGAGGTTGAGAGATTATACTCAAAGGCAAAGAAGAGCAAGAAATCTCCAACATGTATGTCTAAATATATTGAGCAAAATATATGTATTGAAAATGTACTGAGTAGTGCTGTTACTATGTGGGACGGAGGCTATGTTATATGCGGTTTGACAGGCAGTGGTGAGAGTTTTACGGTGAGAGATCCATGGGGAATTAGACCTGCTTTTTATTATGCTGATGAAGAGTTAGTAGTAGTAGCATCTGAGCGACCGGTTATTCAAACAGCCTTAAATCTTTCTGTAGATAAGATTTGTGAGTTAGAACCGGGACAAGCTTTGATTATAGGGAATAATGGTAGTATGCGAATAGCGCAAGTAATTGAAGCAAAAGAACGTAAATTCTGTTCGTTCGAGAGAATATATTTTTCAAGGGGTAGTGATTGTGATATATATCGTGAACGTAAGGCTTTAGGATCTAATCTGGTTCCGGATATATTGGAATCGATAGAGCAGGATACACAAAATTCGGTATTTTCTTTTATTCCTAATACAGCAGAAGTCGCATTTTTTGGCATGGTTCAAGGATTAAATAATTATCTTAATGATATTAAGAACGAACAAATTCGTAATAATGTAGGCAAACTAACTCCAAAATATTTGGATAAATTGTTGTCAATGTCCATACGCACAGAAAAAGTGGCAATTAAGGACATTAAGTTACGAACGTTTATATCGGAAGGAAATATCCGTAACGAATTAGCGGCACATGTATATGATATTACTTATGGTAGTATAGTCCCGCATAAAGACAATCTTGTGGTTATTGATGATAGCATTGTTAGAGGCACAACATTGAGGCAGAGTATTATTAGAATATTAGCAAGATTAGAACCTAAAAAGATTGTTATAGTGTCCTCATCTCCTCAAATACGCTATCCTGATTTCTATGGAATAGACATGTCATCTTTAGAAGATTTCATAGCATTTAGAGCTGCTGTTGCATTGCTGCATGACAATAATTCTGAATATATCTTAGATGAGGTTTACGAGAAATCAAAACAACAAGAATTTTTTCCAAAAGAGAAAATCGTGAATTATATAAAAGAAATTTACGCTCCATTTTCAGCGAAACAAATTTCTGCAAAAATAGCGGAGTTATTAACTCCTAATGAGGTTAATTGTCACATTGATGTTATATTTCAGAGTTTGGAAGGATTACATGAGGCATGCAAAAATAATGTCGGTGATTGGTATTTCTCAGGAGATTATCCTACACCCGGAGGTAATAAGCGTTTAAATCAATCGTATATAAACTATTATGAAAACAAATGATTCACACACTCTTATTAGAATGTATGAATCATAATATATTATAATCAGTTGATTAGTCGGTTTTAATATCTTTAATCAGAAGTTGAATGGCTTCTTTTCCTGCAAAGTTGTTTTCTTCTATTGTGTAGCAGACATTAAATGATTTTTTAGCTTTTATGTGATCATTAAATTCCTTCCCTTTACCAAAAGCTATGCCATTCATAATTACGTTTGGCGATTCGTCTTCTGTCAAGTCTAATTTGAAGTGGTCTAAATCGCGCCCTACCAATCTGCTTGTACCATAGTCTTTTACGTTTTCAGTTACAAACACAGGTTTCATATTTTCAGGGCCAAATGGTGCAAATTTTTGAAGGATGCTAAAAAACTTAGGAGTAATTTCGCTGAAATGTACTATTGAATCAACCTCAATTTGTGGAATCTTTTGGTCTTCGTTCATGTTTGAAGTTACATATTCATCAAATCTGCGCGAAAACTCACTAACGTTTTCTTCTTTCATTGTTAAGCCTGCTGCATAAATATGACCTCCAAAGTTTTCTAATAAATCTCTGCAAGAATCAATAGCCTTGTAAATATCAAATCCGCTTACAGAACGTGCCGAACCTGTTGCGAATCCATTCGATAGAGTTAGTACCACAGAAGGACGATAATATTGTTCGCTCAATCTTGATGCAACAATTCCTATCACTCCTTTACTCCATTCAGGGTTATAAACTACTATAGAATTGCGGTTTTCAAAATGTTCATCTCCATTTATAAAGTCTTGAGCATCAACCGTAGTCTTTTTATCTAAGTCTTTTCTTTCTTGATTATATTGATCAATACAGTTGCTCTTTTCCTTTGCAAAATCGCGATCTTTTGAAGTTAGAAGTTCAACAGCTTCACGACCCGAATACATTCTTCCTGATGCGTTAATACGAGGACCTATTTTAAATACTATATCACTAACAGTTACTTCCTTACCTTGAAGTCCGCATATATCAAGAATAGCTTGTAGCCCCATGCTCGGATTTGAATTTAGTTGCTTTAATCCGAAAGTCATCAAAACTCTATTTTCTCCTGTTATGGGAACTATGTCTGATGCGATACTTACAGCCAGTAAATCAAGATGTTGAGTTAAACGTTCAAAAGGAATGTGATTGTTAATTGCAAAGGCCTGCATCAACTTAAAACCTACACCGCATCCGGATAAATGTCCGTATGGGTATGTACTGTCCAAACGCTTGGGATCTAATACTGCAACTGCTTCAGGTAATTGTTCATCAGGAGTGTGATGATCGCAAATAATAATATCAATCTGACGATCTTTTGCGTATTTAACTTTCTTTATGGCTTTAATACCACAGTCAAGTACGATAATTAATGAAAAACCATTTTCAGCTGCATAGTCAATTCCTTTATATGATACGCCATATCCCTCCTCGTATCTGTCGGGAATGTAGAAATCTATGCTTGAATAAAATTGTTGTAAAAACTTGTAAACCAATGCTACCGCGGTAGTACCATCTACATCATAATCGCCGTAAATAAGGATTTTTTCCTTTTTACCCATTGCTAAATTTAATCTCTCTACTGCTTTATCCATGTCGTTCAATAAGAACGGATCATGAATTTGGCTTAACTGAGGACGGAAGAACTTTTTAGCTTCTTCGTAAGTGTAAATACCTCTTTGTACCAACAATGTACAGATAATAGGGCTGATGTTGAGTTGTTTGACTAGTTCTTCTTTACATTTTTTTTGTTCTTCAGTTAATTCATTAATAATCCATTTGTGATTAAGCATATATGTTTTGTTTGTATATAGCAAGGAATAATGTAAATTTGCCACCGCAAAAATACAAACGGTAAAAATACATATAATATTTTAAAAATAAGGAGATGGATATGGATAATTATGAAAAAATAATATCTGATGAGGTTAAGAAAACAATAGAAGTTTTACGCGCCGGCGGAATTATACTATATCCTACCGATACTGTTTGGGGAATTGGATGTGATGCAACAAATGCAGAGGCTGTTGAAAAAATATATAAAATAAAGCAGCGTGATGATTCCAAATCAATGTTAGTTATTACTGATGGAATGGCCAGAATTCAGAGTTACGTTGACGAAATCCCTGACATAGCATGGGATCTCGCAGAACTTGCAGATAAACCGATTACTATAATTTACCCTCAAGCAAAAAATCTAGCTGCGAATCTTATTTCTGATGATGGTAGCATTGGAATAAGAATAAGTTCTGAAAAGTTTTCAAAGCAATTATGTGCTGCATTTAGACGTCCAATTGTTTCGACTTCTGCAAATATTAGCGGTGAACCCTCACCTGAATGTTTTGCCGAAATATCCGACATAATAAAAGATCAAATGGATTATATTGTTCAATATCGTCAAGACGATACTCAAAAAAAACAGGCATCATCTATAATTAAGTTGAAAAAAAATGGTACTTTTGTCATCCTTAGACACTAATCGATTTGAATGTTAAATATCAATTATATAAGTATCTCATAGCTGATGCGATTTCCGCATTTGTAACTTGGGTTATTTTCTATGTTTTTAGACGAATAGAGGTTGACTTATCTACGTTCAGCCTCAATTTGTTTATGCCTCAGTATAATGCTAGAATCCTGTTCCCTTTAGTACCAATATTTTGGTTGTTTATGTATTGGCTGTCAGGATATTACGGTGAAGTATGTTTTAAATCGAGGTTGTCTGAGTTCTGGACAACTCTTACATCAACATTATTCGGTACATTAATATTATTTTTTACAATTGTAATTGATGATCCTGTATCCGATTATACCATCTTTTACACATCATATCTGCTTCTATTTGGAATGCAATTTACATTTACGTACTTTACACGTTTATGCATTACCACAATTACGCAGAAAAACATGCAAAAAAGGCGAATAGGATTTAATACTCTAATAATTGGAGTGGGAGAAAAAGCTGTAAAGTTGCAATCTGATTTAGATTCTATGCCTAAATCACTAGGCTTTAACGTTGTAGGTTTTGCTTATTCCAATTCTGACAGTAAAGTTTGTGTGGACTCAAAATCAGTACTTGGTAATATTAATGATGTAGAGAATCTATTGTTGAATTACAAAATCACAGTAGTTATTATTGCAATAGATAGAGTAAGTGAGTCTGAAATATATGATTTGATGCATATTTTGTGTGGCAAATCGGTAAAAATCAAACTTATACCAAGTAGATATGAATTGTTGACAGGTAGTGTTAAATTGACTAATATCTATGGCATTCCAATGGTTGATTTAACAGAGGTTGTTATGCCTGAATGGCAGAAGAATGTAAAAAGATTAACCGATATTGTAATATCCGCCATAGTACTGATTGTGTTTAGTCCTGTGTATGCAATAATAGCATTAAAAATTTTCAAAAAACCTATATACAAGCAAGAACGTATCGGCTTACATGGTAAACCATTTATGATGTATAAGTTTAGAACAATGGTTATTGATGCTGAAAATGGGGAGGCTTTGTTATCATCAAAAGATGATCCGAGAATTATTAAGATAGGGCATTTTTTGAGGAAATACAGATTAGACGAATTACCTCAATTTTTTAATGTACTTAAGGGTGATATGTCTTTGGTAGGACCTCGTCCCGAGCGAGAATATTTTATTAATCAAATAGTAAAAGATGCTCCATATTATTATATGTTGAGTAATGTTCGTCCGGGTCTGACTTCGTGGGGAATGGTTAAGTTTGGATATGCTCAAACTGTTGAACAAATGATTGAGCGTGCAAATTATGATGTTCTTTATTTGGAAAATATGTCAATAATTGTTGATTGTAAAATTGCGATATATACAATTAAGACAATTATTACAGGGAAAGGGATTTAATATGATATCAAATTGGTATACCAAATTATTGAATTGGCGTGAGAAAAAAATTCCAACACAACGCTTTGTTATTTTACTAAGTTTTTTTGTTGGTATTTTTACTGCTCTTTCTGCGTGCTTGCTTAAGGCAGGGATTCATGGAATACAAAAATTATTGACTCTCAATTTTAATATTAATTCCGAGAATTTTCTGTACTTATTATACCCGGTTATAGGTATTTTGTTGTCTGCATTATTCGTTAAATATATTGTTAAAGACGACATAAGTCATGGTGTTACTCGAATACTATATGCAATCTCTCAGCGTAAAAGTATTCTGAAATCGCACAATATGTGGACTTCAGTTGTAGCAAGTTCTATGACAATTGGTTTTGGTGGATCGGTCGGAGCTGAGGCTCCTGTTGTACTTACAGGTTCGGCAATCGGTTCAAACCTTGGCAGGTTCTTTAAAATGGACCAGAAAACATTGATGCTTATGGTTGGTTGTGGAGCTGCAGGTGCAATTAGTGGAATTTTTAAAGCTCCAATTGCCGGTGTAGTATTTACTATCGAAGTATTAATGTTGGATATGACTTTTACCTCGATAATTCCATTGTTAATATCCTCAGTTACTGCAACTGCTGTATCTTATTTTCTTATGGGTGATGCAGTTATGTTCTCTATGCAAGGTGAGGCATTTGTGTTGAATCGCATTCCTGCATACTTAATGTTAGGTGTTGTTTGCGGTTTTGCATCATTGTATTTTACGCGCGGAATGAATTGGTTGGAAGATTTCTTTCGTAAATTAAAAAACTTTTGGAGTAAACTGGTTATTGGTGGTTTGATTTTGAGTGCATTGATATTCTTATTGCCTCCGTTATATGGTGAGGGTTACGATTCGATATCAGCTTTACTTAATAATAATACCAATGGATTGTTCGATAATAGTTTGTTTTACAATTTTAAAGACAATCAATACTGGGTGTTGTTTTACATGTCTTTGATAGTAACATTTAAAATATTTGCATCTGCCGCTACAAATGCAGCCGGTGGTTGTGGTGGTATTTTCGCTCCATCTTTGTTTGTAGGTTGTTTTGTTGGATTTATTGTAGCAATAGTTTTGCAACTTATAGGTATACCGGTTCCGGCTCAGAATTTTGCATTGGCAGGAATGGCAGGATTGATGTCGGGAGTTATGCATGCTCCATTAACAGGTATATTCCTAATTGCCGAACTATCAGGAGGTTATTCTCTATTTATGCCTTTGATGATTGTTTCTGTTGTGTCTTATTGTACAATTATATTGTTCGAGCCTCACAGTTTGTATGCAATGCGTTTAGCAAAAAAAGGAGAGTTGATTACGCATCATAAAGACAAAGCAGTTTTAAGTTTGCTGAAAACTGAAAATGTTATAGAAAAAGATTTTCAAGTTATTAAACCAGAGGCAATGTTTGGTGATTTGATAAAGTTGATTTCAAAATCAAAACGTAATATTTTCCCTGTAGTTGATGAGTCAGGAGTCTTTCTTGGTGTAGTAACTCTTGAAGAAATTCGTAATATAATGTTCCGCCCCGAATTGTATAATCGCTTCAATGTGCAAAAACTTATGGTTTCGCCGCCGGCGATAGTATCTATAGATGAATCTATGGATACCGTTATGAAAAAATTTGAGCAAACTCATGCTTGGAATCTACCTGTACTTGACGGAGATAAATATGTAGGCTATGTTTCAAAATCGAAAATATTCAGCGCATATAGAGATGTGCTTGTAGAATTTTCTTCTGATTGATTATGGATTAATCTGCGAATCCATCCAATCAAAGCGATTAAGTAAATATTTTTTTAAAAATTCAACTTGTCCTGCGTAATTATCAGGCAGATTTGTTACCGAATACCATTCATTGTCATTAAAGATAGGCCAAATATTAAAATTCTCTTCTTGTGAGTATTTTAAGTATTCTTTTACAGAATCTATCGACATAATTACAGCTAACAAAACAGGTTTGTAAGTATTCCAAGCCACCTGCATTTCTTGTTTAAAATCAGGATCCGTATACATTCGATATATGTAGGCATTATATAAAACATGCCAACCGGTTGCTCTTTGACATACTTCACTATGACCTGAGTTGCCTGCTCCTAAATCAAAATCCCAAACAGGGCCCATAAATAATTTTTCGCCTGTCAACCTTTGATGAAAATAGATGCTGGAATATGTTCGGGCATCAACGTTTTTAAATAATTCGTTTATCAATAACCATTTTATTACACTTTTTGTGTCATAATATTTCCTGAATCCATTTTTGGGGTCTTTATAATTATTTGAATCTAAAATCCTTTCAGCATTATTAAAATACCCTGAAATCTGATTTTTCTCGGCTTGAGTAATATCTGTAGGTTCTTCTATGACTACAGGGAAACGAGATGTCTTAAACCAAGGCTTATTTTGAGTTTCGTAAATGCGTTGGTCTATTTCTAAAAGATTGACTGCTTCAAGTCTGCCGTTTCCTATCTCTATTTGATCTGTAAGAAGATAATTTCCCTGATGCACTCCGTTTATAAACAGTTCGACAAAAAGATGCTGTGGAGTATAATCCATATTCAGTTTCTCGCTCATTTCAAAGGCGAGATAATTTCGCATCAAAGTTTTGTCGGCATAATTGGCAAGTAGAATCCATTTTTTTGCCGGATTAAGTCCGAAAATGCCTGCTTTTTCGTCTAATTTTATTTTGTATGGACGTTTGGGCATATCCCAAGTAGAATTTCCTCTTCCTCTTATTTGGCCTTTTGCTATTATAGTATCACCGGGGCTCATGTTGTTGGGGTCAAATTCGGCTGTCATAGTTCTGTAAACACTCTTATTTGAACTTACATTTTTGCCTCCGTCAATAACAATGCGTATTATAGGTAGATGAGTGAAAGTGCTTGGTTTTATATCGTTTTTTGGGGGATCTTCCGTGGGCTCACCGGTATTTGTATCGTTACATGATGTAAAGAGTGCAAAAAGGGGTATTATAGTTAAAAATATGATTTTTCTCATAATATTATTATAGGCCGCAAACGATATAAATAACAAAGATGAGGTTTTTTTTGTTAAATATCAAAGTTTTTGTTGCTTTTGTATAAAAATTAGACTTACCTTTGTTGTCGATATAGGGGTGCCTTACTTTCAGGCTGAGATCATACCCATTGCACCGGATACGGATAATGCCGAGACCGGGATGGAACGCAGAAACATCGTACCCCGAGTTCTGTAATTTTTATTCAATTTATTATGCAAAAAAATGGAATGTTGTCTTTTAAGATAACAAGTGTAGCACTTTTTGTGTCGGGCATTATTTGTGCTCAAACTATTGTAATTGATTCGTCTAAGATTTATGAATTGGAGCAGGTAGAAGTTTTAGCAACCAGAGTGGACTATAAAACACCCGCTGTTTACACAAATTTAAAAGAGCACGAACTATTGCAAAATAGCTATGGTAAAGATGTCCCATATCTATTACAAACAACACCTTCAATTGTTTCAATGTCTGATGCCGGTAATGGAGTGGGTTATACCGAAATACGTATGCGTGGTTATGATGGTACTCGCATCAACGTAACTGCAAATGGAGTCCCTATGAATGATGCAGAGAGTCATAAAATGTATTGGGTTGATACTCCTGACTTTATTTCGGCGGTAGGCTCTATTCAGGTGCAAAGAGGAGCAGGAACATCTACAAACGGAACCGGAGCTTTTGGTGGAGGTATTAATATGACTACAGACAAATTACCTTCAGTTTTTGGCGGTGAAGCGTCATTGAGTTATGGTTCTTTTAATACAAATAAGCAATCGATAAGATTGTCATCAGGCTTACTTAATAAAAAATGGGCTGTTGACGGACGTCTTTCGCATGTATATTCCGATGGATACATGGAAAGAGCATCTGCAAGTTTACTTTCATATATGGTGCAAGCAGCATATTATACTGATAAAACTATGCTTAAATTGTTGTCTTATGGAGGTTCGGAGAAAACATATAATGCATGGGATGGCATCACTAAAGTTCAAATGGAGAAAAATCGCAGATACAATCCATGTGGAGAAATTACGGATAAAGATGGTAATGTAACTGGATTTTACGATAATCAAAAAGATAATTATTTGCAGATAAATAATCAATTTTTAGTGAATCATAAATTCAATGCACGTTGGGATATGAGTGTTACTGCTCATTATACTTATGGTAACGGTTATTACGAGCAGTACAAGAATAATAGAAGTTTATACACTTATATGTTGGATAATTTAATCGATAAGGATGATAATCCATTAAGTAAAAGTAATCTTGTACGTAAAAAAGGAATGTATAACCATTTTGGAGGATTTGTAAGTTCCGCAAATTATCAGATCAGTAAACTTAAATTATCATTCGGTTTAGCATGGAATACTTATACAGGCGACCATTACGGCGATGTGCTTAATGTTGTTGATGCTGTTAACTTTAATGCTCCATTCGAGTATTATAGAAATTCATCAATAAAACACGACGGTAATATTTTTGTAAAAGCTAATTGGGAAATATTCAAAGGTTTTCATTTATATTCTGATGTTCAATATCGTTTTGTAAATCAAAGAATATGGGGCAAAGATGACTTGTATGATTACAACACATCAGATATGCAAGAAATTAATATTAATAAGATATTCAATTTTATAAATCCTAAATTCGGTATAAACTATAATTTTTTGAAATACAATAGTGTATATGCATCATTCGCTATGGCAAATAGAGAGCCGACTCGTAAAGATTTTGTAAATGCAGAAAAAGGGAAGGACCCATTAGCAGAACAATTATATGATATTGAATTCGGCTATCGTTTAAATCATAAATATGTAGAACTTGGACTTAATTTCTATTATATGATTTACAAAGATCAATTAGTTTTAACAGGCGAACAAAATCCGGATACTTATGAAGCCTTATATATGAATGTTCCAAACAGTTATCGTCGTGGTATAGAACTATCGATTATGGGGCATCCTCTAAAATGGTTTTCTTTAGGCGGGAACTTAACTTTGAGTCAAAATAGAGTGCTTGATTATACAGAATATGTATCAAATTCGGACACATGGGAAATGGATGCCATATATATCGGAACATCAACTTTGTCGTATTCACCTAGTGTTATAGCATCAACAGATTTCAATTTCCATACACATGGTTTCGAGGTTGATATTTTTACTCAATATGTTGGTAAACAGTATATTACCAATGGTCAAAATGAGAATCTTACAATAGATGATTATTGTGTTACAAATTTAAATCTTGCATATACTCTTAAAACAAAAAAAATCGAAAGTGTGAGATTTGGTATTGCACTTAATAACATATTTAATTCGAAGTATTGTGCTAATGCTTTTGCGTATTCCGAAATATCTGGTGGAGAACGTTATGATGAGGGGTATTATTTGCCTCAGGCTCAATTTAATTTCTTGGCTAATGTTACAATAAAATTTTAATAAAATGGATTTAAAATTAATTCTTCAAATTATAGGGCTGATACTTGGTCTACTGTATTTATGGCTTGAGTATAAGGCCAATATTTGGCTTTGGCTGATAGGAATAATTATGCCTATTGTACATGGAATCTTATATCTTACATCGGGACTATATGCAGATGCTGCCATGAATGTTTATTATGTAGTTGCAGGTTTGTATGGTTGGTTTATGTGGAGTAGGAAGCCGAATGGGTCTGATGCTGCGGTTATTAAAATTGGTCATACGCCACTAAAAAAGATAGTTCCTTTAGTATTAGCTTATGCAATTGCTCATGTTTTAATATATTATGTGTTGGTTAATTTTACTGATAGCACCGTGCCGTTCTGCGATAGTTTAACTACTGCTCTTAGTATAGTGGCTTTGTGGATGTTATCGCGTAAATATATTGAGCAATGGTTGGTATGGTTGGTTGTGGATGCTATTACAGTCGGATTATATTTATACAAAGAAATACCCATAACTGCAGGTTTATATACACTCTACACTTGTATGGCTTTAGCGGGATATTTCAGATGGCGTAGAATGGTGAGCGAATGTTAAGATTTGATTGTTTTAAAAATAATAGTTGTTTTTTGTAAAACAAATATTAAGTTTATAAGCGCAATTATACTGAATCACAAATATCCGTTTCGTATTTTGCTGCTGTAATCTATATTGTATATATTGTTATAGATAAAACTCCATTCAATACAAAAATTAAAATAAGAAAATGAGAATCATTAAGATGTTATTAGCGTGTATAAATTGTGCTTTGTATGCGCAAACTTACGAAAGTTATATGCTGAACAACAACCGATTACAATACACAAAACAGAACAACTTCGATCTTATATCGTTTTTCAGGTTGTGAATACATCGAAGATATAGGTAAGTCCCAATTACCTATTAAAACTCTGTCTTTCGTAATTCCGAGAAACGCAACATCTGCAGGCGTAACAATACAAAAAATCTACGTATTAAAAGTGAAATAACTTTTATTGCATTAAATAATTCCAACTTTTGACATATGTTTATTGGCATTCAACTATTTTGCCATTTCTTTTGCGTTTCGCACTTCTTATTTGAATTTTTAATATTAAAAAACAGAATAAAGTCATTTTTATTAAAAATTATTGTATTACCCTTATAGGATAATCAAAAGAAAATTATAATTATGAAAAAAAGTTATGTTGTTTTACTACTAATGCTTATTGGCTTTACCATAGCAGAAGCGCAAATTAAAATCAAACAAAGTGGAAAAGTTATTGTTGGTAGTGAGTTGTCAGGGAATGATGCAAACAATGTTTTGAACATGCAAATTTTAGGCAACGGTTCAGGTAGAGGAGGTAGTAAATTGGCGTTTGGAGACTTTGGAAGATATGAGGTATTAGGTTGGAATGTATTTATCTAATTCTTTTACAAAGAGGAAAACAAATTTCAGTTTCCAAAATATTGAAATACTAATCAATTATGAAAAAACTTAAATTTTTAATTATAGCATGCACAATGTTATTGTGCGGATGCACAGTGAATTGTGATGATGTACCTGAAATAACAAAACAATACTTCCCTTATACGAAAAATCAAGTATTACAATATGTTAGTAACGAAAATGAGCAAATGGAATTAGTAGTGGATTCCATTAAGGAATTTCATGCAGGTTGTTTTAGTGTATCTGCAATGTGTGCTTGTGAATCTTCTATACGGTGGTTTATCATCGATAATAATGGCGAATCTTTTTACATACCTGAATTGATTTATACTTATGGAAAAGGAGGTTTGGTTGCTTTTGTATTATCCCAGCAGATTGCAGGTGGTGAAGACTATCGTTCTTTATATTTTGATAAGCCTGATTTTAACACGGCGGATGATTTATTTGGAGATACCATTAAGTGCGCTACCTTAGGAAAGTATAAAGATTTTACAGTAGTATTTAACAAGGGTTTGGTGTCTTTTACCGATACAATCACGTATCAAACTTGGAATTTAGTGGAATAAGTATACTTAATCGCATAATTAAGTTTTTTACTAACTTTGTACATTCTTTTAACACGATTGTATGAAGTATAAAATTTTTGCTTGCCTAGCGTCACTGTTGTTTTTCTTCAACTCTGTTGATGCTCAAACACCATCAATGCCGGAACGCCCTAGAATAGTTGTGGGAATCACAATAGATGGTTTACGTTCTGATTACCTTTCTTTATTTTGGAATAGCTTGTCGAAAGGTGGCTTTAAGCGTTTGGCAGAGCAAGGTGCTGTTTTTCCAAATGTAAGATATTCATATCAATCGGCTGATGCTTCGGTTGATGTTGCAAGTTTTGCTACAGGTGCTGAACCATACATACATGGAATAGTAGGAGATTCAAAGTTTGACAGGAAATTAAGCAGACAAGTAAAGTCGGCTTCTGATGCCTCGGTAATAGGCTTATCTGATACAAGAACTTTATCTGCAAAAAATTTACAATGTACAAGCTTAGCTGATGAATTACAAGAAGCATCTATAAACGGCTCAAAAATTGTTTCGGTGGGTATAGATCCTACTAAAGCAATATTGCAATTAGGACATGTCGGAAATTGCTTTTGGATGAATAATATATCAGGGAATTGGGCCTCATCTAATTATTACATGACCAGCTTGCCCGAGTGGGTTCAGAATATCAATAACAAGAAAACCATAGATACATACCTGTCAAAAACATGGGAAACTATGTATCCTGCAGGTTATTATGTATCTGCATCAACAAATGGTGGAAGCGGCTTTAAGTATGAAGTACGTGCAGCTTGTAATGGCTTGCATTTGTATGATAATTTTGCTACAACACCATTCGCAAATGACTATTTATGTGATTTTGCTTTAGAAGCAATAGAGCAATTAAAAATGGGCAAAGATATGATTCCCGACTTGATGTTGCTTCAATTTTCGGCTCAACCATTTTTCTTAAAGGCGGAATTTGGTTTAAGCATGGAATTAGAAGATGCTTATTTGCGTTTGGATAAGAATTTACAATGGCTGTTCGAAAATTTAGATAATAAATTCGGGAAGGATAATGTCTTGATTTATCTTACAACGACACGAACTGATGATGCAATGAAAACTACTCGAATGAATCCTAATGTGCCGGGTAAATCGTTTAATGTTGATAGATATTTGGCTCTGTTAAATTCGTATTTAATGGCAAACTACGGACAATTCAAATGGGTCTTATCTTGTGGCGGAGGAAATATATATCTTAATAGGGAACTGATAGAAGAAAAAGGATTGAATTTAAAAGATGTGCAAAATAAGGCTGTTGAGTTCTTTTATTTGATACCGGGTGTGGTTAATGTGGCAACTTCCTTTGATTTAGAACAAACATATTTTGCTTTAGGTTCATTACGATATGCATATTATCGCGAATCTTCAGGCGATTTGTTATATACACTCTCACCCGGCTGGTACGAGGTTGACATTAATAACAGACCTAATGGATATAAGTCAAATAGCAGCCAAACAGTACCACTATATTTCTACGGATGGAGAATCGCGCCACAGCTGGTATCAGATCAAGTGGATGCAGCTGATGCAGTATTTACATTATCCAGATGGTTACGTATTCCGGCACCAAATGGTTCAAAAGGAGTTGTGTTACCTGTGAAGCTGAATGATAAGTAAAAATTAATTTACTAGAGTATAACTTCGCCCTTACCTTTACGTTTAAGGTAAGGCTTGTCTCCTGTGCAGTCAATTATTGTTGAAGGCTCTAAAGAACCTCCACCGCCATCAATTACGCAATCGACTTGTCCTGCATAATTTTCTTCAATCAATTCCGGATTGGTACTATATTCAGGTTCGTCTTCATCAATAAAAATTGAAGTTGATAAAATGGGGTTTCCTAGGGCTTCTACTAATGCTAGCGCAATACCATTGTCAGGAATACGAACACCTACGGTTTTCTTCTTTTTAAATAGTTTAGGCAGATTGCTGTTACCATTTAGAAGGAATGTAAAAGGTCCGGGTAAGCATTCTTTTAATAGTTTAAATGTATTGTTGTCTAATTGCGAATATTGGCTAATGTGGCTTATATTACTGCACACAAATGACAGAGGCATTTTACCCGGATCAATATTTTTGATTTTACAAATCTTTTCTACCGCATGTGCATTCGTAATATCGCAACCAAATGCGTACAAAGAGTCTGTTGGATATATAATAATACCCCCATCTTTTAGAATACCCACGATTCTTTCAATTTCCTTAGAATTCGGATTTTCTTCGTATAAGCGTATTAACATAGTTACAATTAGTCTTGTGCAGGGGTGTAATGCGTTTCCGTATCAACAAGTATAATACTTGCAGTCTTTGTCGGATTCGTAGATATTACTTTTTCCTTTTTAATACACGTAATAGTTAATTTACCTGCATTTAGGTAAATGTTACCATTTGAATACATACCTTTACCTGACATAGCAATAATATTGATATCTCCACCATTTATTGTGATAGATGCATCAATAGCTTCAGTGTCAGTCGGTTCATCTCCATAATTGGTAAGTATACCATCATCAGCTGTTACAATATTGAGTATTCCGGAATCAATCTTTATATAACCTTCAGAGCATTGCAAGCCATCATTCTGATTGTTTACATTAATTTCTCCACCTTCTTGCCAATAATATTCTTTAACATGTAAACCATCTGATGCTGCATTTGTAATAGTTATATTTCCGCTTCTAATACGAAGATATTCGTCAGTTGCAAGTGCATGTTTGTTTCTACCTCTTAGTTCAAGAGTACCATTACCACTTACTATTACTTGACCCTCGCTAAAAAAAGCACCTTTCTTGTCTTCGCCTCCACTAGTAAGTTCTTCTTTGTCTGTCGGGTATCCGGCACCATCAGTAATTTTATTAGTTGTACCGTCTTCCAATACTAAAAAGCAGCGTTTTGACGATTGTATGTTGATAGCACAACTATCTGTTGAACTCATATCTAGACCATTAAGGCTAAGCTTGAATTTTTCTTCTCCATATATTTTTACAGAACCTTCAGTACAAGTACCTTTAAGTTCGTAACATACAGGATCTGTCATTGTTGAGCGTATTGTAACGTGCTGACCATTATTAGTAATTTCAACTCCTTGACCACTTAAGGGATTCGTGATTTGAGGTTCGCCGTCTTCGCCGTAGTTGATACTAATAGTCTGAGAGAATTTATATCCCTCTACTAAATCTTTGTCGTCAAGTGAAGGGTCAGGTTCTACAACAGAACATGATGCAAATAGAATGCATAATGCTGAAGTAATGATTAAAAATGTTTTTTTCATGGTATTAGGTTTAAGCCGTTATTTTCAAAATATATAGGTTTTACCGCATCTTCTTTCATTACATAAATTTCATTTTCAAATCTGGAAAAATCAACTTTTAATCTGCGACTAAATAATAAAGCTTCGTAGTAGCTCGTAAAATCTCCTATTCTAACTTTCCAAAATGGAGCATTGTAAGTTACATACGACTTAATCTCAGGATAAAATTCAGTGAGTTCTTTTTCTAATTTTAAGGCCTCTTGTTTAGCCGTTTGCGGGTTATTACCTGAGTATAATTGTACTCTGTATCCCGAAACACTTATTGCGTTATTAGCCGGAAGTTGTGAAATGCCGGTATTTTGATGTACTAATTGATCTAAGCGGTTGTCCTGATTTATTATTACCAAACCTTCGTCCGCTGCAAGCACATTTATTGTGAATGTAAGTATTAATGTAATTATAATTGAATTTTTTCGCATATCTATAATATCAACCAATTTATTAACTGCAAAGATAATAAACTTGTTTATCTTTTTATGTTTACTATAACTAATTTTAATTCAGCTTATTGTGTTTTGACATATAGTATTTATTTTAAAGTACGAATTGTACTTCTTTAAATGCGTATCTTCTCAAATTTCCGGATTCGTCTTTAATAACAATATGCCCGGTAGTTTCAACATCAGTTATTACGCCGATAAAGGTTCCATTTGCATCTTTGTATGTAGCCGCAATATCTCTTCTATATAGTTTTTTTAAATATTCCTCATGCAAAATATCAGGAGTATTTTCTGCTTGCCAAAATCTTGACATTAGATGTATCCGAATGCGTTTAGCTGCTGTTTTAGGATCAAAGAATCTTTTTGTTATGGTATTTAGAGATATGGGATTAGGTGCATCACTCTTAAACTCGGATTGGTTTAGATTTAAGCCTATGCCTACAATGCAATCACTCAAATAATTGCCTGATAAATTATTTTCAATTAATATGCCGGCAATCTTTTTGTCGTTCCAGTAAATGTCGTTAGGCCATTTTACGCTAATAAAAGAACTTCTTATATCTAAATAATCTGCGACAGCCAGTGCCACAGCTTCAGATATAGGGAATTGAGCATTAGCTTGCATACGTTTAGGGAACAATATAATTGAACATAGTAGATTCTTTCCTCGTTCCGATTCCCAATGGTTGTTCATTTGTCCGCGGCCATTGCTCTGAAAATCAGCCATAACCATATCTCCGTGATTGAGATTTTTGTTCTGTTTCAATGATTGCAACATCCATTCATTGGTTGATTCTATTTCGTCTAAGTGTGTAAGAAAATTAGTCGTCATGTTTGATTTATTATGCAATTGCCAAGGCTGCAAAACTCACGCGCAGTCCTTTTATTTTTTGTAAAACTTCGGTACAAGCCTCTATTGTAGCTCCTGTTGTTATAACGTCATCAACTAATAAAATGTGTTTTTCGCAGAGGGATAAACTATTTTCCTTTATGTCAAAAATGTTTTGAGAATTTTCCCAACGTTCGTAAACGTTTTTCTTTGTTTGTGTGCTGTTTGCTAATTTTCTATATAACAGATCGTTTACTATTGGTATATTCAATACTTCAGATAAGCCAATAGCTATTTGTTCACTCTGATTGTATCCTCGTTTTTTTAGTTTGACGGGATGCAGTGGAACCGGAATAATAGCATCAACCTGAGAAATATTGCTTCCTTGGATTTCGTATCCAAAAAATTGCCCAAGAACAATTCCTAATTCTTTTTCGCCTTTATATTTTAATTGATGCAATACTTTTTGTACAGAATTGCCTTTTTGAAATCTACATAAAGCAGTTCCATATTCAATTTTTACTCTTCCCCAAAGCAATTGTTCTGCCATATTATCGTTTATCAGATGGTATCCTGTTTTAGGAAGTTTATGTACACACTCTAAGCAGATACATTTTTCACCTTCTACTAAATATCCACCACAAACTAAACATATTTCAGGGTAAACAAGTCTCAGCAAGTCTAACAAATATTGTTTCATCGTCAATTAAAATTAAGATGCACAAAGTTACAATAAAATATGTGATTAGAACAAGCTAAATAAGACTTAAACGGAATGTGTGGACTGTAATTTTGAGTAGATATATTTAAAATCCTATATGTAAAAGATTTCTTAGGGATTTTATAAAATTGTATTTACAGCTGCTTTTTGAAATTACAGAATAAGGAATTTGTTTTGCTCCATAAGACTGATTCTTTAAGGCAACTCCCTGAATCATGCTTCCTTCGAAATCATAATTCAAGGTTTTGTCTTTAAGTGCATCCATAACCATCCATATAATGCATGATGAGGCTCCGCTACTTTTGTATTTTGGATTAATTGCAATAATAAGATTGTATGCAGAATTGTCGTCCCACACGGTAAATAATGAACAATGTATGTTATTTTCTTTATCACGTATAGTAAAAATCATCCCCTGATTTCTTTCAACAGATGCATCATAAATTTTTCTCAGAGTATCAAATGTGTACAAAATAGGAGCATGCTGTTTTTTTTCTATCGTGTTTTTGCAAAACTCGTAGAAGTCGTTTATTGGCATGTCAGTATCGAGGGTAAAATTATCTTCTGATGAAAGTATCTTTTTTTGTCTTTTTTTATGCGACATCATTGCAAATACTACATCTCTATCTGCAATATTTTCAATTAAATATGTGTAATGTGTGGTTTGCTTGTATTGCTTCCAATAAAAAGGTTGCCAGTTGGTAAAGCTATAATGAAATTTCTGCTCGTAAAAGTCTAAATTCATGGCATCTAACTGATTAATTAGATTTTCCATGACTCTGTTTTCGAAATCGTAACGCTTATCTAAACTTATATCTTTGGGATAATTAATCCAAATGCCATTATACTGAGTTAAGGTTGGTTGAATAACTCGTTTTATCCCTAGCTTTTCTTGTATATGAAAAACAAGTACTGCTTCTGTATTATCATCATCACCACAGAAAAGCACATTCCAAGAATCAGGTTTACAAGCTGCTTCCATCCACCAATATTGCATAAATAATGGGATTTCAGGATGTGTATTGCATAGCTGCTTGTATAGTTCTCGGTTATTCATATTTATGTTTGACGAAAAATTAAACATTATATGGAGGTATGTCTTTTATCTTTTTTGCAGGATTTCCGGCTAAAATGCAATTACCTTCTAAAAATGATTTGGTAACCACAGCACCTGCTGCAACAATGGTATGTTCTCCTAATTCTACTCCTGCAAGTATAGTGCAACCACATGCTAACCATGAATTTTTGCGTATAATAATAGGATTACTTGCATCAAACCGGCTATAGTCTGATTTGTTGTGATTCTGACTAATTATAGAAACTTTAGGTCCAACAATAGATCCTGATTCTATAATGATACCATTCCTTCCATCAATATAACATCCCATGGCATACCCCGGAGCTCTAAATCCATTGTCGTTTTGAATCTTTTCAGAGCATATAACTTTTGATGTGAAATGTACAGGCCATGGAGTATTTCTATTGATACCTAATATTTTTTGCCAAAATACAAATTTCAGTAAGGTCGAATTTATATATGATTTTGACTTAAAGTGGGGGTAAAATATTCTCCCAATAAGCGACCATATTAATCTATTCTGTTTCATTTATATTGGTTTAAAATAATTCTAATGAATTCATTTTCAAAGATAATACATTAAAAATCAAACTAAGTACAAGTTTTAGCTAATTTAAAAAACCAAAAACCTCTGATTATAATAATTAGTGATGATAATAAGCTGTATAACAGTATGGTCACATAAAAATCATTTATTGCAATACCGATAATGATTGCCATTACTCTTACTACTGTAATTGTGATCTCAAACAACATATCTGTACGCTGTTTGTTTAATATATCAGGAATACAACTAAAAGGATAAAACCACAATAAGCAAGCTAACCATGGTAGCATCAAACGAATATATTCGCCGGCATCTCTCCATGTTTCGCCAAGTAGCCACGAACATGTTGCAGGTAATACTAAATATAAGACTCCGAATCCTACAATAATAGTTGGTATAGAATATTTAAAGTACTTCTTAATCATCGGAACTGCGCTTGTATGCTCTTTTATGCAATAACTTATTTTTTGAGTAATAGTTTGCGAAAGGGCATTGTTTATAAGTATTATTGGTCTCATAGATAGAGCAATAGCCATTCCGAATATACCTATTTTTGCCATTCCGAAATACGGGCTTAGCAGCAAGACAAGTAAGTTCGAACCAAAATAATTTATTAGGTTTCGAGGTAATGCATATCTTGGAAAATCTGCATATTTTGATGCGGTTTGTCTTAATTCGCTAAAGTTGCCGTATTTAAAAAATGACTTAAAGTATTTCTTGCAATGAATTAATGAAATAGAAATAGCCGTTATTTGTCCTATTATGGTACCAATAATTAATCCGTATCCCGATTGAATTATACCAAAAACAGTTTTTAATCCTGAGTTTGAGGCGTTAAGTGTAATTTGATATTCTGCGATATGCTTAAATGATTTTTGCCTTATAAACCAATAATTTATACAAGACCATAAACCTCCACTCAAAACAAACAAAGGCAAATAGATTAGCGAATCAGCTAAGTCAGTAGTGTTGAATAAATCGGCGGTAAAAGTTTTAAAAAAAGCCGGTAATAAAGAAATTAGTGTGGCAATGATAATGCAATATGCGCATAAACGCACACAAGTTAATGAATCTTTTTCTTGCTTAGGTAATATTATGCTATAATGAAAGGCTCCTGTTGATAGTATCACTATACAACCTCCTATACTTAAGAATAAGTTAAAAACACCAAAGTCATCAGGTGAATATAATCGCGTTAAGACGGGATAAATTAACAATGATATAGCTTGCGCAATAATATTCCCGCTTATAAGAGTCGCTGTATGACGAATAAATTCGCGAGATACTAATTTCTTTATGTTAACTAATGCGCGCATAAATTCTGTTTAACTTGGTATAGGTACCAAAGTGCCATAATTTCATTTGGGTTATTAGTTTTTGTTTTAATGCCGACTTTCGCAAGTTCTTTTATGAATGGTTTTAATATATCGTTCATTCCCACTAAATCAGGCGTATGTGATAGTGAAACCGCTATTTTTAGAGGGAGCATTCTTTTGATAAACGACTTAATACAATGAAGTCTTAAATCCATATCACTTGCTTGTAGTCTGCCTTTAAAACTTATGCCTAGTGGTCCAAATAGGCTAGAATCCAAATAATTATGATAAAATTTTTGGTTCTGCTTTAATGATGGATCCAATGTTTTAAAAAAGTCCATCATTTCAATATCCCAAAAAGGTAAAGCTATATCAAAACCAAAATAACTATATACGCGAGTGGCACTATTAATGTATTTCGCAAGTCTATTTTTGATTACAAAATCGTCAAAGTTAGATGTCCTAAGTGTTTTTTCCTTCTTTTGTAATAGCTTGGTAATCTTATTTTGCAGTTCTTTATTTCGTCCTAAAAAACTTTGGTCTTCTAATACTTTAACAGCCATATATGATGCTGTACTATGCTGTGTAATATGGTTTTTACTACTATGACTACCGGCCAAGCAATCACCGCTGTGACCCGGAACAAAAACAGCATCATATTCAGCAATCCCATTTTCTTTAAGCCATTTAACAGAAAAAAAATCGAACGTCCATATTTTGTTACATAGTTGTCCGACATACTTACAATAGTCCAAAAAATCAACATCTTTGGATAAATCGCATTTTTTTGCCATTAATGTATTGTCTATGCAATAATGCTTAAAACCTAAGCTTTTAGCAACTGATTTTGCAATTTCGACCTCTTCACTATTCTCATCACCTATGGTATAGCAAATAATATTTTTGTAATTGAGCCGATATAACATAGCAACTATAAGACGAGAATCATAACCTCCGCTTAACGGAACAATTACCTGTCTACCATTAATATATTCAATTAATCTTCCAAAAATATTAAGCAAGGCAACCGAAAACTGATACTGTATATCAATATTGTTTATCTCATTTTTATAGATACGATAAGAATAATATGATGATGTTTTTACCGAGTTGTTGCTAATGCTTGCATAAGTCATTGGCTCAATTCTGTGTATACCATTAATGAGAGTTTTGCTATTAAGAGTATAATTAAGATTTAAATAATCGGTTTCCGCATTTTTATCTATTGTCTCATTGCCTTTTAATAGCGAATATACATTGTCAGAAAGGAAACATTTGTTATTGTAATTGCGGTAATACAACGGAAGCGTTCCTGCAATATCACCTGCGGCAAGAACCCCTTGTGATGTCTCTATTATAACTTGAAAAATTCCATTTAATTGCTTTATTTTTTTTGAAAAATCTTCTTCGGTTTGTATGCCTGAAAATAAAGACAACAATTTTTCCGATTTAATAAAATTTGATTGTTCATCAAAACAATATCCGCGAACAAAACATTTTTGTCCGCGAATCCAAGAATGAGAAAGTATATATTCCATGTTTATAAAGAGAACACTAATAATAGATTATTATAAATCGATTTCTAAAAGTTGTCCTCTTAGGTTAAATTTTAGTTCAAGTCCGTTTGATAATTTTACTTCATATGTTTTTTTGCCCCTTTCGATACTTACGATATTTTTGTCAGGGTATTTTTCTTTTATATATGACGAAATCTCATTAGGAAGAAGTTCGTCCGGTACAATGCAAGTTTTGCATTCGTAATCTTTCCATTCTCCTTGTTTGTTAAATTCAATACTATTACCGCTTTTAAATGTGATTTCGTATGCAGAATCGAAAAATTCGGGATCGTATTTTGCGTATGCAACTGTTTCGTTAGGGAAGTATTTCTTAATAAACTGTTGAGAAACAACCGGAAGTTGGTCTGTAGTAATCATATCTTCGTTATCTGCATAAGCAGCAAACGAAAAGAATGACGTACAAACTAATAAAATCAGTGCTTTTTTCATTACAGTGTGGTTTTAATTGTTAGACATACCACAAATGTACAATAAATTCAGTAAAAAGCATTATTTTTGCAATTTAAAACGAAAAACATGCAAAAGAAATTCAAGCGTACTACTGTTACTTCGGCTTTACCATACGCAAATGGTCCGGTTCATATAGGTCACTTGGCAGGAGTTTACGTGCCTGCTGATATTTATGTTCGTTATTTGCGCCTTAAAGGAGAAGATGTGCTTTTTATAGGTGGTTCTGACGAACACGGAGTACCTATTACAATAAAAGCAAAGAAAGAAGGTTTAAGGCCAAAAGATATAGTAGATCGTTATCATAGTATCATTAAAAAATCATTTGAAGAATTCGGTATTTCGTTTGATATATATTCTAGAACTACTAGTAAAACTCATCATGAAGTGGCATCGCAAATCTTTAAAACCATATATGATAAGGGTGGATTTGTTGAGAAAACTTCTGAGCAATATTATGATGAGGAGGCTAAGCAATTTTTAGCTGATAGATACATCACCGGCGAATGCCCTCATTGTCACAATCAAGATGCATACGGTGATCAGTGTGAGAAATGTGGAACGTCTTTATCACCACTAGAATTGATTAATCCTAAATCTGCAATAAGCGGTAGTAAGCCTGTATTGAAGGAAACTAAGCACTGGTATTTGCCTTTGGATAAATACGAGAATTGGTTGCGCGAGTGGATCTTAGATGGACACAAAGAATGGAAAACCAATGTTTACGGACAATGCAAAAGTTGGTTAGACATGGGATTGCAGCCGCGAGCAGTAAGTCGTGATTTGGATTGGGGAATTCCATTGCCGATTGAAAATACCGAGGGGAAAGTTTTATATGTTTGGTTTGATGCTCCAATAGGATATATTTCAAACACAAAAGAATTACTTCCTAATGATTGGGAAAAATGGTGGAAATCTGAGGATACACGTTTGCTTCATTTTATAGGCAAGGACAATATAGTATTTCATTGCATAGTATTTCCAACAATGCTTAAGGCAGAGGGTTCATATATTTTGCCTGATAATGTTCCTGCAAATGAATTTTTAAATTTAGAGGGCGACAAGATTTCAACATCTAGAAACTGGGCAGTTTGGTTGAATGAATATCTGGTTGATTTTCCGGGTAAACAGGATGTTTTACGTTATGTGTTAACGGCAAATGCACCTGAAACAAAGGATAACGATTTTACATGGAAAGATTTTCAAGCACGCAACAATAACGAATTAGTTGCTATATACGGGAACTTTGTAAATAGAACATTGGTCCTTACGCAAAAGTATTTTGATGGGAAAATACCTGCTTGTGGCGAATTAACTGAATGTGATTCTGCAACTCTTAAAGAATTTGCTGATGTTAAGAAAAGTGTAGAAGATTTGCTTGATGTGTTCAAGTTTAGAGATGCTCAAAAAGAAGCTATGAACTTGGCACGTATTGGGAATAAATATTTAGCAGATACAGAACCTTGGAAGTTAGCCAAAACAGATATGAAGCGAGTCGAAACTATTATGTATTTGGCTTTGCAGATAACAGCTAATTTGGCAATTGCATTTGAGCCGTTCTTACCATTCAGCTCTCAAAAATTGCGCAATCTTCTTAATATGGATTCGTTTAATTGGAATGAATTGGGACGTACCGATTTATTGAAGACAGGCGAATCTGTTTCACAACCTGAACTATTATTTGAGAAAATAGAAGACGATGCAATTGAAGCTCAGATACAGCGTCTTTTAAATATTAAACAACAAAATGCGCTGAATAATTTTAAACCTGCAGAAATTAAACAACAAGTCAGTTTTGATGATTTCGGCAAACTTGATATAAGAGTAGGTACAATTTTAGAATGTGTTAAAGTACCAAAAGCTGATAAGCTATTGCAATTTAAGATTGACGATGGGATGGGAGGAAGAACAATTGTATCCGGCATAGCTAAGTATTATCCTAATCCTGAAGTTTTAGTAGGAAAACAAATTTGTTTTATAGCAAACTTTGAAAGCAGAAAACTTAAAGGAGTAGAAAGTCAAGGAATGATTTTGAGTGCTGAGGATTCGGATGGAAGATTGGTAGTTGTATCTCCGAGTGATATAGTAAGAAGCGGTGTAAGTGTATGTTGATTTATAAATCATGGAAGAATCAGTAAAAAAACAAATTATAATTGCTCAGATAAGTGAAATTACCGAGTACATTATATATCGCAAATTAGCATCAATAGAAAAGGATTCAGCGAATAAAGCAGTCTTAGAGCAAATAGCATCGGAAGAGAATAAACATTACAAAATATTGCAAAAATTATCAGGTGCATCACCAAAGCCTAATATGTTAAAAGTTTATTGGTATGTATTTTGTGCGCGTACTTTTGGTTTGACATTTGCCATTAAGTTAATGGAATCAGGTGAACAAGGTGCAAGTGAAAAGTATGGAATGTATGATATCCCTGAAATTAAAGCCTTAGCTAAAGAAGAGCAGGTACATGAACAACGTTTGATAGCTTTAATAAATGAAGAACGTTTGTCTTATATGGGAAGCGTTGTTTTAGGTTTGAATGATGCTTTAGTTGAGTTTACCGGAGCCTTGGCCGGATTTACATTGGCCTTAGGAGATCATAAACTCATTGCCTTAACCGGAAGTATTACCGGAATAGCAGCAGCTTTGTCTATGGCATCTTCCGAGTACCTTTCAACAAAATCGGAAGGTGGTGATAGTGATAAACATCCTATAAAAGCATCTGTATATACTGGTGTTGCATATCTAATAACGGTTATTGCATTGATAAGTCCGTTTGTTTTTTGCTCTAATGTTATAATTTCGTTGGTAATAATGTTACTTTCAGCATTGCTTATTATTGCGATATTCAATTTTTATTATTCTGTAGCTAGAGGCGAAAGTTTTAAGAAGCGATTTCTTGAAATGGCAATACTAAGTTTTAGTGTTGCAGGTGTAAGTTTCTTGATAGGATACTTGTTTAAACTTTTCACGGGAATAGAAGCCTAATTTTTTTAGATTATATAGATACAAAAAGGCAGAAGATTTTCTTCTGCCTTTTTGTGTGTTGTTAATTAGTTGTTTTATCCTAAGAACGAAATTAGAATACCGGCTGCAACTGCAGAACCGATAACTCCGGCAACGTTCGAAGACATGCAATAATTTAAAACGTGGTTACGACTATCGTACTTCAATGCTATTTCATTTGCAACACGTGATGCCATAGGAACAGCGCTCAAACCGGTTGCTCCAATAAGTGGATTGATTTTTTTCTTTGAAAAGAGATTCATGATTTTTACCAACATTATACCTCCAAATATTGATAAACCAAATGCAAAGAAACCACCTATTACAATTCCTATAGTTGTGAAATTTAAGAAAGCATCAACTGTCATTGTTGCACCAACAGATAGTCCTAAGAATATAGTTGCAGCATTCATAATGCTATTTGAAGCAGCATCAAATAAACGTGATGTGTTGGCGCCAATCTCTTTTACAAGATTACCAAACATCAACATACCAACTAGGGCTACTGCAGATGGAACTATAATAGCAACAATTGTTGTTGTAACAATAGGGAATAAAATTTTAAGAACACGCATATTCTTTATTTCTGTTTTAGAAGGATAAAGTTTATCTTGTTCTTTCATGTTAATGCTCAATTCCTTTTTTGTACATGTAAGTTTAACAACTAAAGGAATAATTACAGGTACTAATGCCATATAAGAGTATGCTGCGATTGCAATAGGCCCTAGCAAGTGAGGTGCTAATTTTATTGTTGTAAAAATAGCTGTAGGACCATCAGCTCCACCAATAATTGCTAAAGATGCAGCTTCTTTAATTGTAAAAAATTGGCTGGCAACAAGTAATACTGCAAATATACCGAATTGTGCGCCTGCACCAAAAATTGCTAATTTAAGATTTCTAAGCATTGGTCCGAAGTCGGTTAATGCACCTACACCCATGAAAATAATAGGAGGTAAGAAACCTGTTTTAATGAGCAAATAGTATATAAAGTTCATTATACCAAGTTCATGTGCTATTTGTGGTAATGACATCTCCCATATATTGACTATTTCGCCGTTAATAAGCTTAATAGTGCCATCTTCGGCAGCTTGTGTAACACCCATATCACCTCCCGGAAAATTGGCAATCAATACGCCGAAAGCGATAGGTACTAATAGCAGAGGCTCATATTGTTTCTTTATACCTAGATATAATAGAATAAAAGCCAAAGCGTACATGATAAGAAATCTAGGATCAGCTATTATATTGCTGATCGCAGTCATTTCATATATTTTATTTAATATTTCTTCCATGGTGTTATGCTTTTATTTTCATCAATACATCATCTTCCGATACCATTGCACCTATTGGCAAACTAATTTCTGTGATAACTCCGTCAAATTCAGCTGCAATAGCATTGAACGTTTTCATTGCTTCGATGTAGCATATTGTTTGACCTTTCTTTACAAAATCACCAACTTTTACTGTGGCGTCTGATGTGTTTTTTACTAAATAAAATTTACCTTCCAATGGAGATGTTAAAGCCGTGCCTTCGCCCGGTGCTGCAGAAACTGTAGTTGTTGCAGAAGTTTCTTTTCCGTTGTTTGCTCCAATTGTTACTGCAAATTTTTCGCCGTTAACATCAACTGTTACAGTTTGTGGTAGTGATAAAGATCCATTGCAATTTTCACGATCAGCTTTGCGTTTTGCTAAGTCGGCTTCGAAATCTGCTTTAGCTTGACCCGATTTGTATGCACGATATTGTTGTGGATGCATAGCTAATTCGAATAATTCTTCATCATCTCGGCCTAATTCCCATTTATTTTCTTCCATTTCCTTGCGGAATGTATTTAATGCATCAGGGAAGTTGCTTTGAGGATCTTCATTATGAAATTCGCGACCTTGTTCTTTTGCTTTTGCAATTAATTCTTTATCTAATTTACCCGGTAATTGGCCTGCTTTCCCTAACATCATATCCCAAATATCGTCAGCAATCATAGACCAACGTTCTTTGCCTTTTTCCATTTGCATTACATTCATCAAAGCCATATTCTTTACATACTGGCTAAATGGAGTAACTAAGCAAGGATAACCCATCTTAGGCCATACATAAGATACCTCATTAAATAACTTAATCAAAAGTTGATCTTGTGTAATAGCAGGTTGACCATTTTTGGCCTTGTATTTATTGATAGATTCAAGATTGGTTTCCAAATCTGTCATTAAGCTACCCATCATTCCTCCCGGAAGTCCAGGAGCAATAAGTAATGAGCTCATTAATCTGTTTCTGGAAGGAATGTAATATCCTAAGAAATCGTCCATCATTTCTTGAATCAACGAACGGGTTTCCATATATGCTTCCATATTGATTTCAGGAACATCAAATCCTGCATCTTTCAACATGGCTTGGACAGCCAATACATCAGCATGTCCTGTGCCCCATGAAAGTGGTTCCATACCAACATCAACGAAATCGCATCCTGCTTTACATACTTCAAGGATTGATGCCATGCTAAATCCTGGGCCTGCATGACTATGATATTGAATAGGAATTTCAGGATATTTTTCTTTGATATTTTTTACGATTTTTCCTAAAGATACAGGACGACCTATACCTGCCATATCTTTTAAGCAGATTTCGTCAGCACCGGCTTTAATTAATTCAAAAGCCATATTGGTGTAATATTCTACCGTATGAATAGGAGAGAATGTGATACACAAACTACATTGTGAAATCATACCACCTTCTTTTGCGTATCCAATAGATGGAATAATATTACGAGTATCATTCAATCCGCAGAATGTACGTGCAATATCGGTACCTTGTGCTTTTTTTACTTTATAAAATAATTTGCGAACGTCTGCAGGTACAGGGCTCATGCGAAGACCATTCAAGCCGCGGTCTAACAATTGTGTTTGTATACCGGCTTCGTAAAAAGGTTTCGTCCATTCGCGGACAGCTTTGTTTGGATTTTCTCCAAATAGCAGATTTATTTGCTCAAAACCACCTCCGTTTGTTTCAACACGTGCAAAACATCCCATTTTTACAATGTAAGGAGCTACTTTTAATAATTGATCTACACGTGGTACATATTTACCGGCCGACTGCCACATGTCACGAAACATTAGGCAAAATTTTACTTCTTTCTTCTTTGACATAGTTATTTGGTTTTATTATATTTTTTCGATTTTTTCAACCATCCCTTTATTATTGGTGATGATTTGAACAGCTGCAGATATTGCTTGAGCTGTTTTAGGGCTTACTGATGCCATTTGTTTGTTATCAACAGCTGACTTTTCGTTTTCAGGGAAGAAATGATTTATCAAACGAATAAGACCTTCGCCTAAGTATATGATAATTAGTAGGGCTACAAATACTGTTCCCATACCAACAACTAAAAGCACTATTGGAGATTGAATATCCATATTTGAATCAAATTTTAAGTAAAATGAATGTTGAAATTAAAAATTGACGCAAAGATATGACTTTTATTTGAATTTTAAAGTTTTGATGGGCTTTTTATTTAGAGTAAAAATTCAAATAAATACTTATAAAACATGTTCTGGATAAATTTGTAATTTGTTTTTTTGTACTTGTTTTTTGCGTGATTTAGTACATATTTGCTTGTAATTGTTACTTTTAAGAGCTAAATCATTAACTTTGCGGTTTAAAATTCTATAAAAGTATGATTACATTTAGTATTGCTTTATTACTGCTTATTGTAGGATATTTTGCTTATGGTGCTTTAATTGAGCGATTATTTGCTCCTGACGCTTCGAAAATTACACCGACAATATTAAAGGCAGATGGAGTTGATTATGTACCCATGTCGGGCTGGCGTATGTTCATGATACAATTTTTGAATATCGCAGGCTTGGGACCTATTTTTGGTGCAATTATGGGTGCTAAGTTCGGTATGTCTTCATATCTATGGATAGTCTTGGGTACTATATTTGGTGGAGCTGTGCATGATTATTTGGCAGGTATGATATCGCTACGCAATGATGGATGCAATTTACCTGAAATACACGGGAAATACTTAGGTAATAAAATGAAACAATTTTCCCGATTTTTTGCTGTTTTGCTAATGATATTGGTCGGTGCAGTATTTGTTGCAGGACCTGCCGAATTACTAGGCAGTTTGACTCCATCATTCTTTGATACAACATTTTGGATTATTGTCATTTTCTTATACTATTTTTTAGCTACCATGCTACCGATTGATAAAATAATAGGTAAGATATATCCATTATTTGCATTTGCGTTGCTATTTATGGCAGCTGGAATACTTGTTATGCTATACGTTAAATTTCCAGCATTGCCTGAAATAACAGATGGTTTGGCAAACACACATCCGGGCGGAGAAAGTATGCCAATATTTCCAATGATGTTTATCAGTATAGCTTGTGGCGCAATATCAGGATTTCACGCAACACAATCTCCATTGATGGCACGTTGTATGACAAATGAAAAACAAGGACGAAGAATCTTTTTTGGAGCTATGATTGCAGAAGGTATTATAGCTTTAATATGGGCAACAGCAGCCACTTATTTCTTTCAGAAAAATGGTATGGGAATATCAAATGCTGCAGAAATTGTAAATAACATTACAAAAGATTGGCTAGGCACTTTTGGTGGTTTGCTAGCTATATTAGGAGTTATTGCAGCTCCTATTACCTCTGGTGATACAGCATTGAGATCAGCTCGTTTGATGATTTCTGACATGTTTAATTTTAATCAGAAACCTATTAAAAACCGTTTGTTGATAAGTGCGCCTTTGTTTTTAGTTACAGTTGGGATTCTGCTATATAGTTTGCGCGACAAAGAAGGCTTTAATATAATTTGGAGATATTTTGCATGGGCAAATCAAACATTAGCTGTAATGACATTATGGACGATCACAGTATATTTACTAAAAGAGAAGAAATGTTATTGGGTAACATTGCTACCGGCATTATTTATGACATCAGTTGTTGTAACATACATATTAGTAGCACCTGAAGGATTTGGATTATCATATTATTTGAGTTTGTCAATAGCCTTATCAGTAGTATTATTGTTACTAGGATTGTTCTTCTATAAGAAAATAAAAAACAAAGTCGACTAAAGTAAATATATTAACATGAAAGATTTATTTTATAAACGTTCGCATGCAGCAAGTATTATTGATGATAAAGATATTGATGCTGCATTTGTGTTCTGTGATAAGTATAAACAGTTTTTGGATTGCGCAAAAACAGAACGAGAAGCAGCAACTGAAATAGAAAAGCAATTAAAAGCAAAAAAATTTAAATCATATAAATATGGTGATAAGATTGTTGCAGGCGATATGATTTTTATGAATAATAGAGCAAAATCAATCATTGCGGCAAAAATAGGAAAAGATTCTATTGATACAGGGGTTAATATATTAGTTGCACATATAGATTCGCCTCGCATAGATTTAAAACAAAATCCTTTATACCAAAACTCTGAAATAGCATTGTTTAAGACTCATTATTACGGAGGTATTAAAAAATATCAGTGGACAACTATAGCTCTTGCTTTACATGGGGTTATTATCAAGTCAGATGGTACTAAAATTCAAGTTAATATAGGTGAGGATGAACATGACCCTGTTTTTTGTATAAGTGATCTATTGCCTCATTTAGCTCAAGAACAAATGAAGCGTGATGCTTCAGAAATTATTAAGGGTGAGGAGCTAAATGTGATGGTAGGTTCTCTTCCCTTTAAAAATACCAAAAATGCAGAAAAAGTAAAAGCAAATATTTTATCTATATTACATGACAAGTATGGTATTGTAGAAAAAGATTTCTTGTCAGCTGAATTGGAACTTGTTCCTCAAAATAAAGCAAAAGATGTTGGTTTTGATCGCAGTATGATTGGTGCGTATGGACAAGATGACAGAGTTTGTGCATATACTGTGCTTCAAGCATTTCTAGATACCGAAACCCCACAGAAAACCACAATAGCAGTGTTTGCCGATAAAGAAGAAATAGGCAGTATGGGAAATACAGGAATGCAATCATCTATTCTACGTTATTTTATTGCTGACATTGCAGAAGCTTTTGGCAGTTCGGAGCGAGTTGTACTGTCAAATTCAAATTGTTTATCGGCAGATGTAAACGCAGCTTTTGATCCGACATTCCCAAATGTATCAGAAATTAATAATGCATCATTACTCAATTATGGCGTAGTTGTTACTAAATATAACGGAAGTAAAGGGAAGGCGGGCTCTTCTGATGCCAATGCAGAATATATTTCGCAAATACATGCAATGCTTGACAAAAATAAATTAGTTTGGCAAACAGGGGAATTAGGATTGGTAGATATGGGAGGTGGTGGTACTGTAGCAGCTTATATAGCTAATTTGGGCCCTCAAGTTGTAGATGTCGGAGTTCCTGTAATAAGTATGCATTCTCCATTTGAAATTACAGCAAAACTCGATGTTTATATGGCTTATAAAGCATTTTGCGCATTTTGCAAAAACAGATAAATTTAATTATGAAATATAATAAGATAGGCATCATCGTTGCCATGACAAAAGAATATGAACTTGTAAAATCAACCTTACAAAATACCACTGAAAAAGAGGTACACAAGTTTAAATTTTGTACAGGATTACTTGGCGAAAAGAAAATTATTTTGATGAAAAGTGGTATAGGAAAAGTTAATGCTGCAGTTGCATCCATCGAAATGATTGAGATATACTCTCCTGATTGTATAATAAATACCGGAGTTGCCGGAGGTATAGATAGAAATGTGAATGTGGCTGACATTGTGATAGGAGAACAAACTACGTATCATGATTATTATGCAGGTGATGTAGCCGATCATATTAAAGAATTAGGTTTTCCTGAGATTATCCCGGCAGATTCCTCTATGCTAAATAGTTTGCATACATTAGCAGCAAAAAATAATGGCATTAAGTTCGGCTTAATATGCACAGGTGATCAATTTATAACCAATAATGTAGTTTTAGAGCAAATTAAAGCAAAACATCCTTCCGGTTTGGCAGTTGATATGGAATCTAATAGTATTGCCCATGTGTGTTTTTTGCGTGATGTTCCTTTCTTGAGTTTTAGAATTATAAGTGATACTCCATGGGTTGATAATCATAATGAGCAATATTTGAATTTTTGGGAGAGTGCTCCACAAAAGAATTTTTCATTACTTTCAGGATTAATAAAAAATATTTGATAGATGCATTTATTTTACGCTCCCGACATAGAAAAGACGATGTGTTTGCCTGAGGATGAATCAAATCATGCTGTGAAGGTTTTACGCTTGAATGCCGGCGATGATATTGTCATACTTAATGGACAAGGCACTATGTACAATGCAACTATAGCAGTTGCTCATCCAAAGCATTGTGTTGTCAATTCATTAACACCTAATAAAGTAAAATCTCCACGCGATTATTATCTGCATATAGCCATTGCTCCAACTAAAAATATGGATAGACTTGAATGGTTTGTAGAAAAAGCAGCAGAAATAGGCATAGATGAAATTTCTCCCGTATTTTGTAGGTTTTCAGAGCGGAAAGTTCTTAATAACAGTCGTTTGGAAAAGATCCTTGTTTCGGCAATGAAACAGTCAATGCAACCATTTATTGCTAAATTAAATGAACCGCGTCAGTTGTCGGATTTGCTTAAAACGGCAGAAGCGGATCAAAAGTTTATAGCGCATTGCCACGAAGCTGATAAACGCTTGCTTTCAAAAAGTGTAGATAAAGCTAAATCGATATTGATATTAATAGGTCCGGAAGGCGATTTTAGTGACGAAGAAGTTGCTACTGCATTATCTATAGGATATAATGCTGTATCGCTTGGTGAGAATAGATTAAGGGTAGAAACAGCTGCATTAGTAGCATGCCATACAGTTCGCTTAATTAATGAGTTATAGACTTAATCAAATGAAGTCTAATTTCAGATCCTTAAATAATTTTCTTAATTCATGATTTTTTTCAGCCATGTAGCGTGCTTTCTCTTTTGATGAGGTTGGCAATACTGATTGTTGCTCCATTAGCTCGGTGCTAATTGCAATAGTATCATTATCAAGCGCATCCGCAAGGTATTTGTGTAGAGTAGGTATTAATTTTTTAACCTCCGAGTCGACAATGCTATTAGGAACCTTTATTGTTATATTTTTTTCTTCATCAACCAACGGGATTTGCTTAAACAGATAGTGTAACTTTGGTTGTTCCGATATCTTGTTCGGAAAAGAATACCATGCTGCAATAAGTTCGTCAGTAGTAAATTCTTTTAAACGTATTTCTTCTATTTTCTTTTGTTCCGGCTTATTTTTACTCTCTTGTCTGTTGAGTAAACCACGTAACGACATTATAGGAGCAACTTTAATATCTGATGCAGATGGTGCTGCCTCATTCGTCTTGTTGATTTGTGGACTGATATTTGATGCAACAGACGTAGCTTTGGTGAATTCGGAAGGGAAGAAAGGAAGTAACGGATTTTTCTTTCTTAGTCGCCTAATTTTTTTTTTGCCCCGATAGTTGGCACAATCGGATTAACATTAGTTCAACAGCTAAACGCTTATTTTTGCTCTGCTTATAAGAAATATCACAATCATTACAAACTTCTAAGGCATCATACAAAAAATCGACCGAACATCTTGAAGCTTGTTCTATGTATTTGTCTCTGATGCTGGAACCGACTTCTAGAAGATCTGCCGTACTTTTGTCTTTGCAAACTAAAGTATCACGCAAATGTTCTGACAAACCGGTAACATAATTATGTGCATCAAATCCTCTGTTTAAAATTTCGTTGAAAAGTAATAAGGCAGCAGGAACATTGTTTGTTAAGAATAAATCAATCGAACGGAAATAATAATCGTAATCAAGTATGTTTAGATTCTCAATTACACTATGATAGTCGACTTTTGAGCCGCAGAAACTTACAACTTGGTCGAATGTAGAAAGTGCATCTCTCATACCTCCATCAGATTTCAAGGCTATAACATTTAAAGCTTCGTCATCTATTTCAACTCCTTCTTTGGATGCGATGTCTTTTAAATGCGCAACTGTATCCTTTACACTGATGCGATTAAAATCATAAATCTGACAACGAGATAATATAGTAGCAATTACCTTGTGCTTTTCGGTAGTTGCTAAGATGAAAATAGCGTATGATGGCGGTTCTTCCAAGGTCTTCAAAAAGGCATTAAAAGCAGATGATGTAAGCATGTGAACCTCATCAATAATGTATACGCTGTATTTACCTATTTGTGGCGGGATTCTAACCTGATCTGTCAAATTTCTTATATCGTCAACACTATTGTTTGATGCGGCATCTAACTCGTGAATATTGAAAGATCTGCCATCAGCAAATGCTTTGCAAGATTCGCATTCACCACAAGCTTCTCCGTCTTTTGTAGGATTAAAACAATTAATGGTTTTTGCGAAAATGCGTGCAGTAGTAGTCTTTCCAACTCCTCTCGAACCGCAAAATAAGTATGCATGAGCTAATTGTCCGCTTTTAATTGCATTCTTTAATGTAGTGACGAGTGGCGATTGGCCAACAACAGTGTCAAATGTTATAGGTCTGTATTTTCGTGCCGATACCAAGTAATTATTCATTTTTCTTTTTTTACAATGGCAAAGATAATAAATTAAAAACAAATTCTGTACCTTTGCAGAAATGAAAAAAAGTTTACAAACGATATTAAAAATTGTTTTCAACAAATACTTGATTGTATTAGTTTTGTTTGCCGTAATTATGGTAACAAGTGAAGATCATAATCTGCTCCATCGTTATAAAAATAAGAAAACAATTGAATCGCTTGAGAAACAAATATCTTACTACAAAAACGAGACTGCTAAAAACAAAGAGAAATTGGATGAACTTCGTTCGGATAGCAGTAATCTTGAAAAATATGCAAGAGAGCGATATCAAATGAAGAAAGTTGATGAAGATGTATATGTAATAATACAAGAAAATGAAAAATAAACGTTTATACGATATATTATTTGCGCTGGCTGCGTTTTTTATTTTAACGGGTGCAGTAATTAATTTATATTATCCGCAGTATGCTCCATACATATTTTCGGTTGGTGTTGCCTTGTTAATTATAGTGCGTATTAATACTATGTATAAAGGCAAAGATTTCCGTCTTAAACGCTTGCAAAACATGCAAATTATTGCCACACTATTATATATACCTGTGGCTTATTTTATGTTTGTTCAAAGTAAAGTGTGGGTAGCAATACTTACTGCTGCGGCTGTTATGGAACTTGTTACGTCTTTCAGAGCTCCTTCTAAAAAATAACATCATGATTGTTAATGCTTATTGTCAAAAGTCATACACATTGATGCTTAATTTCTTGACAACCGTAAATAATGAATCATTAGAATAGGCATCGTTGCTTGTTAAATTGAAACTATTTAAGGTACATATTATTAATTTGTAGTTTTTTATTGAATAAATGTTTCATATTTAAAAATAATCCTTACCTTTGACCCATAATTATTGAGAACAAATGAGAAATTTATCTTTTACATACTTTTATTTTTACTTTTACTTTAGCACGAAGTGAACGGGATTTAATGTATGTAATATGAAATAAAGATCATTCTAGAATATATAAGAATCCCGTCCGTAAGGTCGGGATTCTTTTTTTTAAAAACACATATTTATGAAAAGAAAAATTGCAATTCAGGGAGTAGCAGGATCTTTCCACGACATCGCTGCAAAAAATTATTTTAAGGGTGATGAACTTGATATAATACCATGCGGTACTTTTAAGGAAGTATTTGCGACCATTAAAAAAGATAATTCTGTAATAGGAGTTATTGCAATAGAGAATACGATTGCCGGAAGTTTGCTTCCCAATCACAATCTATTGAAAGATAGCGGGTTGCGTATCATGGGCGAAACAAAATTACGAATAGAACACAATTTGGTTTGTTTAAAAGGCCAAACAATTGACGATGTTCATGACGTTTATTCACATCCAATTGCTTTGATGCAGTGTGAAGATTTCTTGGCACAACATCCTCATCTTTGCGCAGTAGAAAGTGATGATACTGCACAAAGCGCTAAACGGATAGCCGAAAATAATATAATGGGTAGAGCAGCAATTTGCGGAAAATTAGCAGCAGATATTTATGGACTTGAGATTTTAGCATCGGGTATAGAGACTAATAAAAGGAACTTTACCCGTTTTTTAATTATTGGCGATCCTTGGACTGCTGATGAACACCTCAAAGGAAAAACTGTGGATAAATCATCAATGGTATTTGCCTTGCCTCATGAAGAAGGTAGTTTAGCAAAGGTTTTGTCAATATTGTCTTACTATAACATAAACTTAACCAAAATACAATCACTACCAATAATCGGCAGAGAATGGGAATATTTGTTCTATGTTAATCTGACATTTGATAACTATTTATCATATAGTCAATCATTGGATGCAATAAGACCCTTTACAAAAGACTTGCGTATATTAGGTGAATATGTAGGATCAAAAGAACAATAAAATACTAATCATTATGATACAACCTGCAAAAAGATTGTCGAACGTTTCAGAATACTATTTTTCAAAAAAACTAAAACAGATTGCTGAAATGAATGCTGCCGGATTAGACATCATCAGTTTAGGAGTCGGTAGTCCGGATATGCCACCATCTGAGGCAACAATTCAGACATTATGCGATCAAGCAAAAAAAGCTGATGTTCATGGTTATCAACCATATACAGGTATCCCTGAATTGCGCGAAGCATTTGCAGAATGGTATAAGCGTTGGTATGGTGTAACGCTTAATCCAAAGAACGAAATTCAACCATTAATAGGTTCAAAAGAAGGTATTCTTCACGTAACTTTGGCATTTGTTAATCCGGGAGATAAGGTTTTAGTACCTAACCCAGGTTATCCAACTTATACGTCTTTAAGTACATTGTTAGGAGCAGATGTGATTCCTTATGATTTAAAAGAGGATAATAATTGGCAGCCTGACTTTGATGCTTTGGAAACAATGGATTTAAGCGGTGTTAAGTTGATGTGGACAAATTATCCTAATATGCCAACCGGAGCTAATGCAACAATGCAATTATATGAGAAACTAGTAAATTTTGCACGCAAACACCAAATTGTAATTGTAAACGATAATCCTTATAGTTTTATTTTAAATAAAAAACCTCTTAGTTTATTGTCTGTAGAAGGTGCAAAAGAATGTTGTATTGAATTTAATTCGATGAGTAAAAGTCATAATATGCCGGGTTGGCGTATAGGTATGTTGGCAACTAACGCAACATTTGTAAGTTGGATATTAAAGGTAAAAAGCAATATAGATTCAGGAATGTTCAGACCCATGCAACTAGCTGCAGCTACTGCCTTGACAAATGAAAACGAATGGCACGAAGCTATGAACTATGATGTTTATGCAAAACGTCGCGCATTAGCAGGACAAATAATGGATGAGTTGGAATGTAAATATGACGATTCTCAAGTTGGTATGTTTTTATGGGGAAAGATTCCTGATTCTTATTCAGATGTTGAAGTCCTTACCGAAAAAGTATTAAAAGAAGCACGTGTATTTATAACTCCCGGATTTATATTCGGTAGTAATGGTAAGCGATACGTGCGAATATCTTTATGCGCTAAAGAAGAAAAACTTCAAGAAGCTTTAAATCGTGTAAAGTCTATTAAAAAATAATTGGTAACAGAAATTATAAAACAAACAAATATAAAAAATATGAATGATTTAAAATCAATTTTACTTCCGGGTGTAGAAGACAAACGTCCTCTAGTTATTTCCGGACCATGTAGTGCAGAAACCGAGGAACAAGTTATTACAACAGCCAAAGCCTTGGCCGATAAAAAAGTAAAAATATTTCGTGCGGGAATATGGAAACCAAGGACAAAACCCGGTGGTTTTGAAGGTGTAGGTGTGGATGGTTTATCATGGTTACAAGAGGTTAAACAAGAAACCGGAATGTATGTAAGTACCGAGGTTGCTACTTCAAAACATGTAGAAGAAGCCTTAAAAGCGGGAATTGATATGTTATGGATAGGCGCTCGTACATCTGCAAATCCATTTGCAGTGCAAGAATTGGCAGATGCTTTAAAAGGAGTTGACATACCTGTATTAGTAAAAAATCCTGTGAACCCTGATATAGAGTTATGGATAGGAGCTTTAGAGAGAATCTATAATGCAGGAATTCGCAGATTAGGTGCTATTCATAGAGGTTTTAGTACTTACGATAACAAAATATATAGAAATCTGCCGCAGTGGAATGTCCCAATTGAACTACGTCGTCGTATTCCAAACATGCCAATTATCTGTGACCCAAGCCATATTGGTGGAAAACGCGAACTTATAGCACCACTTTGTCAACAAGCTATGGATCTGAGTTTTGATGGATTGATGATAGAGTCACATTGTAATCCTGATAAAGCTTGGAGTGATGCATCTCAACAAATAACTCCTGATATATTGGAATATATTTTGAATACATTAGTAATTCGTGAAACAAATCAGACAACCGAAAATTTGACAGAATTACGTAAACAAATAGATGCAATCGATAATGAATTGCTTGATTTATTGTCAAAACGTATGCGTGTTTCTCGCGAAATAGGAACATATAAGAAGGAACATTCAATGCCTGTTTTGCAATCAGCTCGTTACGATGAAATTATGCAAAAACGTGTTATTCTAGGCAAAAGTCTTGGAATGTCAGCAGATTTTGTAAGTGAGTTTTTAAAATCAGTACATGAGGAATCAGTGCGTCAACAAATTGATATCATTAATAATTAAACGATGAAGATATTAATTTTGGGTGCAGGTAAAATGGGCACCTTTTTAACAGATGTTTTGTGCGTTCAACATGAGGTAGCGTTATTCGACCTTAATCCTAAAAATCTTCGATTTGTGTTCAATACATATCGAATGACAAAATACGAGGAAATAAAAGAGTTTGAACCTGAATTAATGATTAACTGCGTAACGCTTAAATATACTATTGATGCATTTAATGCAGTGATACAATATTTACCTAAGACTTGTATTATTTCAGATATAGCATCTGTTAAAACGGGACTCCCTGAATATTACAAACAATGTGGAATGCGTTATGTATCAACGCACCCTATGTTTGGACCTACATTTGCAAATTTAGAAGATCTAAGCAATCAGAGTGCAATCATAATATCCGAGTCAGATCACATGGGCAAGGCTTTCTTTAAAGATTTATATGGCTCACTTAAGCTTAAAATATTTGAATATACATTCCTTGAACATGACGAAACAATCGCATATTCATTGTCAATACCATTTGCATCTACTATGGTGTTTGCTGCCGTAATGAAACACCAAGAAGCTCCGGGTACAACATTTAAGAAACACATGAATATAGCCAGAGGATTGTTTTCTGAAGATGATTATCTTATTTCGGAAATCATGTTTAATCCATTTACTTCAGGGCAGTTGACAAAAATTCGCGAAGAGCTCAAACATCTTTTAGAAATAGTTGATGCGAAGGATACTGATAAACTGCACACTTATTTAAAGAAACTTCGCAAAAATATAGAGTAAATTTATTTTAGGAGTTCAATCAAGTATCTCCATGTCTTTTCGACCGATGAAACAGAAACGCGTTCATCGGGCGAATGGACTCCTTCCAAGTTAGGTCCTATTGAAATCATGTCCAAGTTGGGAAATTTTTGCAAGAAAAGACCACATTCCAAGCCTGCATGTATCACTTTTATCTTTGGAGCCTTTTTAAAAAGTTGCTTGTATATACTATCAGCCTTTTTTACCAAAGGAGATTCAAAATTTGGCTTCCAACCGGGGTATTCGTTTGAGTGTGTAACTAATGCGTGATGCTTATTCGCAGTTTTATCAATCATAGATGCCGTATTATGTAATTTATCTATATCGTCGCTGCGTTGACTTGTACATATAACTATAGAATTTTCTAATGTTTTAATTGATGCAAGATTTGTAGATGTCTTAACAAGTCCCGGAATCTCACTGCTGTATTCTAACACACCATGTGGGCATTCGCTTATTGCATTAATAATGTTCAGCGCATCATCATGTTTAATTCTTGTGTCAGGGACTTTGCAAGAATCAAGTGATAATTTCATGCCGGGCTCTTTTTTTATCCAATTATCCTCAGTTTCTGCACTGAAAATATTCCATGCTATTCGTATTCTTTCTTTGTCAGCCCATGGAACTGCTATTGTAGCACTTGCTTCACGCGCAATTGCATTTCTTAGTCCACCACCATTAATATTGCATACTGATAAATCAAATTGTTTAGATGCTAAGTTTAAAAATTCGTTCAGTAGTTTATTTGCATTTGCCCGATCTTTGTTTATGTCATCTCCACTATGTCCTCCTTGTAATCCGAAAATTTTTAAGGATATTGCGAATAAATGCTCCGGCATAGGCTCTTTTTCGATATTAAAAGTTAGAATTGAGTCGCATCCACCGGCACAGCCTATAATAATTTCATCATCTGTTTCAGAGTCTAAATTTATTAGCGAATTAGCCGAAATAAAATCATTCTTTAGTGCTGATGCTCCTGTAAGTCCGGTCTCTTCATCAATTGTGAATAAACATTCAAGCGAACGTTGAGTTTCATTACCTGCTAATAATGCAAGCATCATTGCAACACCAATTCCATCGTCAGCTCCCAGGGTAGTACCATTTGCAGAAATCCAATCTCCATCTTGAGTAAAGTTGATAGGGTCTATCATAAAATCATGAATCACATTGTCGTTTTTTTCACAAACCATGTCAGTGTGTGCTTGTAATATTACAGTAGGGCTGATTCCTTCTTTTTTTATCAATACATTTCCTACCTCATCTTGTTTGTATTCAAGATTATTTTTTTGTGCAAATCGAATTAAATAAGCAGTAATCTTTTCTTCGTGCTTTGATGGACGTGGAATTTTGCATATCTCAGAAAAATATTTCCACACATCAATAGGGTTCGGCATATTTTGATTCATTGTAAATGTTTATATCTAAATGGCTTATTTTATATATTGCAAAAGTAAATAAATTTAAGTCTTTATTATGTAATTAAACTTTAAAAAGGACATAGTATTTAGGTAATAATTATAGCGCAGTTTTTAAAAAAGATGAAAACGTTAAAAATTTCGTTATTAAAGTACAAAATTATGTGTGATGTTTCACAATTAATTTTTTTATGACCTATATTTGCTCCTCATTATTAAACAATGTATGCTTAAAGCCTTTTTGTTGTCTCTAGTTATTTTGATACCAGCAATTTTATTGATGGGGTATCGTGTGTTTTTTACACAGAAGGGTAAATTTCCGGGTCTTCATGTAGATTCGAATGCTGCATTAAGAGAAAAAGGAATTCATTGCGTGCAAACACAAGATAAAGAGGCTAGAAAACAAAAAACAAATCAAATAAAAGCATGAAAAATTTAGTACTTTACATTATTAATGGCGTATTAGTCGTTGCAGTTGTAGTCTTGTTTATATTATTCTTTATCAATAAAGAAGAGAATTCAAAAGAACAGGCTTTAACCGAAGGTGAAGTTTTACCAATAGCATACGTAAATATTGATACATTGTTGCTCAATTATGATTTATATAAATCAATGAGCGAAGAGTTACTACAAGAAGAAGAACGTTCTCGTGCAAGTGTTAATCAAAAAGCTAATGCTTTACAAGCTGAAATGGTTGATTTTCAGAATAAAATAGAGAACAGAGCATTTTTGTCAGAAGAACGCGCACGTAGCGAACAAGAACGTTTGGTTCGCAAGCAACGCGAATTACAAGAGCTTGACAACAAATTGGCCCAAGATCTTGTTGTAAAACAAAAAAATATGAATGATAAATTATTCAAAACACTTGATTCTGTAGTTACCGTTTATAACAAAGACAAGAAATATCATTTTATTTTTAGTAATACCGGTAGTAACAATATTCTATATGGTAATAAAGCATATAATATCACCAATGAGATATTAGAGCTTCTGAATGAAAAGAAATAATCAACTTTAATTGTAATAAATACGAGTAGAGACGTGCCAAGGTACGTCTCTACCCATTTAATAGCAGAAATGGAAAAAAAGACATTGCGTATAGTGTACATGGGTACACCTGATTTTGCAGTTGAACCATTAAAGAAATTGGTTGAAGACTCATACAATGTTGTAGGTGTTGTAACAATGCCTGATAAACCCGCAGGGCGAGGGTATCAATTGCAACAATCTGCAGTTAAGAAGTTTGCACTTGAAAGAAATTTACCATTATTGCAACCTGAAAACTTGAAAGATGAAGGTTTTTTGACATCTCTACGCGAGTGGAATGCAGATTTACAAATTGTTGTAGCTTTTAGAATGTTACCTGAAGTTGTTTGGAATATGCCCAAATATGGTACGTTTAATCTTCACGCATCTCTATTACCACAATATAGGGGAGCTGCCCCAATTAATTGGGCAGTAATAAATGGAGATAAAGAGACCGGTGTAACTACATTTTTTTTAAAACATGAGATTGATACAGGTAATATAATTATGCAAAGCAAGGTCTCTATAGAAGATGATGAGAATGTAGGAGATATACACGATAAATTAATGTACTTAGGTGCATCAGTAGTAACAGAAACTGTTGATCTTATAATCTCCGGAAATTATATTTTAACACCTCAAGATGAATCAATTGTTTTAAAACCGGCACCTAAAATATTTAAAGATACTTGCCGAATAGATTGGAGTAAGTCGGTGATTGAGATTAAAAATTTTGTTAGAGGTTTATCTCCTTATCCTGCTGCTTTTACAGAAGTAAAAGACGAGAAAGATAGGGTTCTCAGTCTTAAAATTTATGATGTATCAGTTGAAGAGACAAAAATATCAGAACCATCAGGTGTTTTATTAACTGACAATAAAACATATTTGAAGTTTACTGCTTCTGACGGCTATGTACAAGTGCATCGTTTACAATTAGCAGGTAAAAAAACTATGGACGTGCAGGATTTATTACGTGGAACTCATCTGAAATCTGTTGAATGATAATCCGGTGAAATCAAAAGATTACAACAGTAGATTAACAAAATAATTATTGTTATAGGGTCATAAAAAAATCTTATCTTTGTTTTATTATGATAGATCAAGCTACAAAAGATAGAATATTAACTGCAGCCAAAATAGAGGAGGTTGTAGGTGACTTTGTAACACTTAAAAAACGAGGTGTTAATCTAATTGGTCTATGCCCTTTCCATAATGAAAAAACACCTTCATTTACAGTATCTCCCGCAAAAAATATTTGCAAGTGTTTCGGATGTTCAAAAGGCGGGTCACCTGTTAATTTTATTATGTTGCATGAGCAATTGGATTATGCAGATGCCTTACGTTATTTAGCTCGAAAATACAATATAGAGATTATCGAAAAAGAGTTGTCTTCTGAAGAGATTGAGCATCGCAATGACAGGGAGAGTATGTTTGCAATTAATCAGTTCGCTTTAACTTATTTTACTAAAATCTTATGGGAAAACGAAGACGGAAGGGCTCTGGGGATATCGTATTTCAAAGAAAGAGGTTTTAGAGATGATATTATAAAGAAATTTCAACTTGGATTTTGTTTAGATAAATACGATTCTTTGAGCAAAGAAGCAATTAAAAGTGGTTATAACAAACAGTTTTTACTAAAAACAGGATTATGTACCGAATCTGAACGCGGTGGCTTAGTTGATAGGTTCAGGGGTAGGGTGATGTTTCCTGTACATTCTCTTTCCGGAAAAATTGTAGCATTTGGTGGTCGTATACTTAAAAAGACAGACAATGCAGCAAAGTATGTAAACTCACCGGAGTCTGAAATCTATCATAAAAGTAACGAACTATATGGAATATTTTTTGCAAAAAATAGTATCGTTAAAGAAGATCGTTGTTTTTTAGTTGAGGGCTATACTGATGTTATTTCGATGCATCAAGCCGGAATTGAAAACGTGGTTGCATCTTCAGGGACATCATTAACACCCGGTCAGATAAGACTAATTCATAGATTTACTTCAAACATAACAGTTCTGTATGATGGTGATGCAGCAGGCATACATGCATCAATTAGAGGAATAGACATGCTTTTGTCTGAAGGCATGAATGTAAAAGTGGTTTTACTTCCTGATGGTGAAGATCCTGACTCTTTTGCCAGAAGTAGAGATTCAAGCGAATTTAATGCATTTATAAAAGAGCATCAAACTGATTTTATCAGATTTAAAACTCAACTATTATTAGATGATGCTGCAGGAGATCCAATAAAAAAAGCCAATTTAATTAACGATATTGTAACCAGCATATCTGTTATACCGGATACAATAATACGTTCTTTATATATAAAAGAGTGCGCAGATCGTTTTGAAATGCGTGAATCAGTATTAGCTGAAGTATTGGCAAAGAAAATATCAGGCATTCAAAAAACTATTGCTCAAAATGAAATAAAACAGGCTGTAGTTGAAAAAGAGCAAGAAAAGCCTTTTGCATTTATGCAAGAGCAAAATCTTATAAGATATATAATCAGATACGGCAAAAATCTTATACCGGTAGAGGTAGACGAAAATAAAATTGAGCAGATTTCTGTACTTGATTATATTAATCAGAGTTTAATTGCTGATAATATGAAATTGGAATACGGTTTACATAAGCACATTCTACAAGAAGCGATTGTGGTAGAAGGCGATCTTCGCCATTATTTTATTAATCATCCTGATGAATCTGTAAGAAATTACGCTTTTTATTTATCTGAAGATAAATATGAACGAAGTAATATTCATGATAAATATAATAAAACAGAAACTGAAGAGGAAAGGTTGAGACTTATAATACCTAGAATTACTCTTGAATACAAAAATAAAATACTCGAGAAACAAAGTAATGAGTTGATAGCAGCATTGAAACAAGCTAATGCGGAACATGATCATGAAAAGATAAATGAATTGCTTGAAAAGCAAAATGAATTGAATAAATACAGACAGACTTTGGCTCGCTATTTGGGAGAGCGAACTATAATTGCAACATAAAGATGATTAGTACAACTTCGTTTTGGAAATACTTTGATGAGATATGCAAGATACCACGTCCCTCAGGAAACTGCAGTGCTATAATCAAGCATATTGAACAATTTGCTAAAACAAATAATTTTGACTCAAGTATAGATAGTGCAGGAAATATTGTTATACGAAAGCCGGCAACTATAGGTATGGAATCACGTCCTGCCATAATATTACAAGGACATGTTGATATGGTGCCGCAAATTGCGCCGGGTACAATTCACGATTTTACAAAAGATTCTATAAAATATTCCGAAAAAGACGGGAAGATTTTTGCTCAAGGCACAACATTGGGAGCAGATAATGGTGTAGCAGTAGCCTCAATGATGGCTGTTTTAGCATCAACTAACATTAAACACCCGGCTTTAGAATGTCTATTTACGGTAGATGAAGAAATTGGTATGCTTGGAGCCTTTGGACTTGATTCAAACGCATTGAAGGGAGAAGTTTTGCTTAATCTTGATTCGGAAGAAGAAGGTGAATTGATAGTGGGATGTTGTGGTGCAACTCGCGCAGAGTGTAAATTTATGTATTCTAAAGTATCTGTTCCAAAAGGTGATGCAGCATATAAAATTTCGATACAAAATCTTAAAGGTGGGCATTCGGGTTTAGATATACACTTACAGCGTGCTAATGCGATTAAATGTCTGTCACATTTTCTAAAAACATTAGTTAGAGATTTTGAAGCCAGAGTTGCATCTATTGAAGGAGGTACGGTATGTAATGCAATACCTAATGAAGCATCTGCAATTATTACAATTCCGGCAGAAGGTGAAGATGATTTATATGGAGTTGCTCAAGAATTTCAGGAGATATTTGAAAATGAATATAAATTATCTGACCCTGAATTTGAATTGACAGTTGAATCAGTATCATTACCGGAAGGTTTATTACCTGAGTCGGTACAGGATGATATTATAAATGCTATAGTTGCCGTACCAAATGGTGTATATAGATATTCTCCGACATTAAAAGATGTAGTAGAAACATCCTCTAATTTAGGCAGTATTCATACAAAAGATAATAATATTGTACTTGATTTTTTGTTTAGAAGCACTTTAGATTCGATGAAAGGTGAAGTAAAATCGATGATTGAGAGCATATTTTTATTAGCAGGTGCATCAGTCCGTTTCTGGGGAAATTATGATGGTTGGGAACTAGATATGGAATCTGAAATACTCAAAAAAGCTGTAAAATGCTATAAGTATTTATATAATGTAGAGCCTCGTGTAAGTATTATTCATGCAGGTTTGGAATGTGGTATTTTTAGCTCTATATATCCGAATTTGGATATGCTGTCATTCGGACCAACAATCAAGTATCCGCATTCAGTTAATGAAAACTTAGATATTAATAGTGTAGAACGTTTTTGGAAATTGTTAGTTGCAATATTGGAGGATTAACTCTACTCTTTACGGAGAGTAAATAGGAATTCAAGTCCGCCACCCTGACGATTCTTTGCTGATATACGACCTTGATGGAAATGAATTGCATTTTTTACAATAGCTAAACCTAAACCTGTTCCTCCAAGTTTCCTTGATCTTCCTTTGTCAACTCTATAGAATCTATCAAAAATACGATTTAGGTGTGTTTCTTCAACACCAACGCCATTGTCTGCAAAAGATAAATAATAAAATTCTTTATCGCTTCGGTAGCAACTTATTTCAATATTAATATCAGAACCTGCATAGTGAAGACTATTGTCTAATAGATTCCTAAATACCGAATATAGTAAAGATTGATTGCCTTTAATAGGGAGTGGCGATGCTACGTCAACATGAACATTAAAGTTCTTCTCTTCCAATTCTAGGGCAACATCTTGGACTACGCTATCAATAATGTTGTGTAAATCAAGATCGTCTTTTGCAAAAATATTAGATGCTTCATCAAGTTTGTTAAGCATCGATATGTCTTGTAATAGATAACTTAATCTAATAGCCTGATTATAACACCTTTCTATATAGAACGTTTTTTTATCTTCTTCCATATCAGGATTATTGAGAAGCGTTTCCATAAAGCCCTGTATGCTGCTTATAGGAGTTTTTAACTCGTGTGATATGTTTTGTGTAAGTTGACGTTTCAGAAGAGCTTGTTCTTCTTGCTGTGTAATATCATCTATTGTTATTTCAAAACTCTTGTCAGGAAAAATGATACAATGTATTGATATTATAGAGTCATTTTTATGTATTTGTATTGACTTTGTTTCAAATATATTTGTGTCGTTACGTTGTCTGTCATCTAAAAACTCTGTGATATCTCCAAATTGGGATATGTCGAAAACACTTTCAGGATATCGTCTTTGTTTATCCGAGATGAGGTTTATATATTGAATAAATAATTCGTTCGATAAAATTTCTTTGCGTTGCGGAGAAAAAATAGCCAAGCCTCGTTTGGATAACTTAAGGTGTGACATTAGTTTTTCTCGTTCCATATTTAAAGCCTTTTGAGTATGATCAAGTCTCTTATACATATTAACTATGTATTCGCTAATTTCCCTGAATTCATTATCCGGGAAATTATATCTATCACCTGAATCTACCTTTTCAATAAGATTTTTTAAAGCATTTATAGTATTCCCGAAGCGTCTTGCAACCATATAAAATGCGCCTGATGCAGATAAGAAGAAAAACAATATTAGTATTATTGCAAGATTATCTGTTTCGAGTACATCAGATAGCCTATTAAAAGGTTTAGCTGTTCGAATATAATGCTTGTTATATTTCTTTATATAATAAAAATATGATTGTTTTGTAGTGTCTGATTTTCGAATTGCAAATCCTTGCCCTTGTTTTTTTGCTATTGCAAATTCCTTTCTATTAGAATGATTTGTGTATTCCTTAGGCACTATCTGATTGTCGAAAATAATATTACCATCGATATCTAAAATGGTGATTCTTATTGTTGAATCAGGTAAAAAAGGTATTTCTGATTTGTCGTATTGAACTTTTACTACGTCGCAGCATATTTCTAATTTATCGCATAATTTTTCGGTTGCAATATTTTGACTGTAGCGATACTCCAGCAGAATAATAAAGAAGGAGAACACCAAGAAGATGCCGCCAAAGTAAGTTAATATGCGTTGATTTATTGTCACGGCGCAAATGTAGAAAAAAAACTACATTTGAATATTACAAAACCATGACGATTTATGTAAATGGACTAATATATAATCAAAATTGTAGTAAATTAAACGGAAATAATAGTTTTGTAATTTTATTGAAATGTAATTGAAATATTTAGCATATATATTTGTACCATGAAAAAATTATTAATACAGATGCAAACGAAGTTAGACCGAATAAAGCGAATGTTTATTTTAATGCTTGGTTTTATTATAGTTGATAATATATCAGCAGCCGAGCAAGTAAGTGATACAATTAAAACAGAAGCCGTTGTTTCAAAAATCTCAAGTATTGAGGATATTGAACAGCGGCTTTCTATTTTAAATGAAAAAATGTTGTCGTGGGGTGCATTCAAAGTTTCTGGGTATGTTCAATTTGATGTTACATACAGACAAGTAAGTAATGATGTAGGGTTTAGTGTAAGAAGAGGATTATTAAAAGGAGCATATTCAAACGCATGGGGTGCTGCTGTATTACAAGTTAATATAACGGAAAAAGGGATTGGTCTTAAGGGTGCTTATCTAATGGCGAAATTGCCCAAGTTTGATTGGCTTAAACTTACAGGAGGTGTTTTTGACCGGCCATTTGGTTATGAGATAGAATATAGTTCATCTGTGCGTGAGTCTCCGGAAAGAGCACTAATTACTACAACATTATTCCCAAATGACCAAGACTTAGGAGCTAAACTCACATTTCAGGGTTCTAAAAATACAGCATGGAACAGGTTAAAATTAGATGCAGGAATTTTTGCCGGAAATGGTATAGCTTGGGAGGATAAATCCAAGTATGGTGATATGGATAAAGATTTTATAGCGCAAATATCATATCGTCAAGATTTTGATAAAACGAGTTTCGGTGTTGGTGCATCTGTATATTATGGAAATGTATATGTTGGTAATTATATTGATGCTTTGGAAAATGTTACACAGTACAAGGCTTACGAGTTGGTAAATAAAAAATATATTGCTGTAGATAAAGCATTATTTCAAAGACAATATTATGGTATAGATGCTCAATATGAGATTAAATCGATATTAGGTACTACAAAAATATTTGGTGAGTTTTTAATTGGAACTCAACCCGGTTTGTCCGGCTCCTCAGTTAGTAGTAGTGGAAGCGGATATATGAATGGGGAAGCAACTTTTAGTGGTAGTCACGATGCAAATGCCGGTGATTTGTACTTAAGGCCATTTATGGGCGGATATGTGTATTTAGTGCAAAATATAGTAAACTCTAAACATTCAATAACAGTAAAGTATGATTGTTATGATCCTAACTACATGTTGTCCGGGACAGAATGTTTAAATATTGGAGATATTAAGTATCAAACATTAGGAATAGGATATATGTTTACTTTGTCAAAATACTTGCGATTTATGGCATACGTTGACTTAATTTGGAACGAAAATACTGCTTTGCCCGATTATACTTACAATAAAAGAGATAATGTTCTTACGGTGCGAGCTCAATATAAATTTTAAACTAAAAATTAATGAAAATGAAAAATCCAAACAAAATTATTGCCATTATTGTGGCAACAGCATTGAGTGTTAATGGGCTTATGGCTCAAAAGATGAAAGGAAGTGATACAGTATTGCCTTTGGCGCAAAAACAAGCAGAAGCTTTTATGAAAAAAAATCCATCTGCAAGAGTTACTGTAACAGGTGGAGGGTCAGGTGTAGGAATATCAGCTTTGATTGATGAAAATACAGATATTGCTATGGCATCTCGTAAAATAAAGTTTGATGAGCGTATGAAATTACAATCTTCAGGCCAATCTGTTGTTGAAAAAATAATTGCTTACGATGCTTTGGCTGTAATTGTTAATCCTTCAAATCCTATATCAAAGTTGACAAGAGAACAATTAGAAGG
>JAKIYQ010000077.1:0-4351 GCA_022708465.1 Bacteroidota bacterium
GCTTCAACCTGATGCTTTCTTTGTCATGAAAATTGCTAACGCTACGCTTTCGCAATTTTCACGCCAAGCCCTTCGGGCACGAAACCACAGGTTAAGCAAATGTTAGAAAGACGCTGCGCGCAGCGGAAGGATGAGACAAAATCACGATAATTATTTGTCTAAAATTGTTAAGTCATTATCTAGTTTGTAAATATTATTTTATTTATCAAACTGGAACATCTACTCTTGCAATGCATGCAGAATAGTGTTATATTGCATGCAGGAGGTTTGAATGCCCACATTACAAGTACGAGACTTACCAGAAGATGTTTACATACAGCTTAATTATCTCGCTGAAAAGGAACATAGAAGTTTAGCTCAAGAGACTATTGTTCTTTTAAAAGAGGGGATGGATACAAAATTAGGAAACAAAGAACGTCGGAAAAGACTTCTTGAGAAAATGAAAATGCTTGATATTGATGGAAATACTGTAACTGATCCTGTTACCTTAATTAGAGAGGATCGGGACAGATGATTGTAGTCCTCGATGCAAGTGCTGCAATTGAAATCGCATTAAATAAGAGTAGTGCAAAATTGTTCCAGGATACAGTATTAGAATCAGACTTAGTGATAGCACCGGATACCTACCCTTCGGAAATAACAAATGTTTTTTGGAAATATGCAAGCTTTTCTGAGATCGAGCAGGCGAAGTGTGAAAAAGGAATTGATTATTGCTTAGATCTTGTAGATGACTTTATAGATACAAAAAATATCTGTCGCGAAGTATTCCTAGAATCAATAAACACGAAGCATTCTTCATACGATGTTTTTTACCTAATCGTTGCAAGAAGACATAATGCTCTTCTTTTAACTAAAGATAAAAAAATGATAAGTATTGCAAAGCAATTAAAAATAAAAGTTTCAGAAGACTAAGATTTCTAACAACTGCTTCAACCTGATGCTTTCTTTGTCATGAAAATTGCTATCGCTGCGCTTTCGCAATTTTCTCGCCAAGCCCTGCGGGCACGAAACCACAGGTTAAGCAAATGTTAGGTTGACGCCGCTTTCGCGGCGCAAAAAAAGTATAGATGTTATTCTATAAGTTACTTTACGGAGTATTCAATGAATAAATATTTAATTGCTTTTCTAATTGGAATAATTGCAATTGGAACCTTGCATGGTCAGGATATTATTTATTGTGAAAACGCAAATCCTCCATTTTCCTATGATCGTGATAATAGAGCATGTGGAATATACCCAGAAATTATAAGAGAAATATACTCTCAATTACATCAAGACGTTACACTAATACCCGTACCTTGGCAACGTGCACTATCTACAGTAAAGAACACGCAGACAGGTATAGGAGGATTAGTTAAAAATAGTCAACGCGAGCAATATTTAGACTATACAATTCCTATGTATTCTGAAGTTTTTGTAATTTACTATCGTATGGGTAAACAAAAAATTACATCACTAGATGATTTAAGAGGACTTACGATAGGAACCATAAGAGGGTGGAGTTATGGGGATGTTTTCGATGATGCAGCTAAGCAGAACATATTTGTTATACAGGATAATATTAGTGAAAAGTTAAATATTGAGAAACTTAGGTATGGAAGAATAGATGCTGTTATTGCTATTGAAGAAAGTAGTGATTTGATAATACAGGAATTAGGACTAACTGATATGATAGAAAAAAGTGAATATTCATTTAACCTCGATATATATATGGCATTTAATAAAAAGTGTAATAAGCAAAATGATATTCAGAGAATTAATGAAATAATTAATAAATTGCAGTCTGATGGATTAATAATGCAAATTAAAAAAAGAGAAATTAAAGCAATTCCAAAAACCTAACAACTGCTTCAACCTGACATTGCTATTGTCACAAAACTTGCTAGTCGCTTCGCTCGGCAAGTTTTGCGCCAATGTACGCAATGCAGGTTAAGCAAATGTTAGCTTGACGCCTTCGGCGCATAAGAATATTTCTCTGGTTCCATAAAAATATGAATTACGGTTTCATTTACAGTTTTGGAAAATAATTATATTCGGAGGTTGTTTATGTTGCTTGGACACATAGGCGCAGCATTTGTAGGAAAAACAATTGACCTGAAAACACCTATTTTGATTTATATCATTGCAGCGCTTGTTCCTGATCTTGCTTCAGTAATTGTATTTATTCTAGAGTATAGAAAAAAATGCAGTTTTTTTGTCTCACAGTTTACTTTTGACTATAATTTATGGTTTTGTTCTTTCTATAATAGTGTTTATAATTTACAAAAGAATACTTTCATCATTTGTAACGATTTGTTTAGCAATAAGTCATTGGCTATTTGATCTGATATCCTGGCCATTGGAAGCTGTTGGAATATCTAATAAAATATCGATTTTTAGTTCAACAAAAACATATGGGCTTGGTCTCTATAAAACAATTCCTAGTGTTCTGTCTTTTTCAAATTGTATAATCATCTTGAGCTTTCTTGATGCTTGATTTAATCTCCTCTGCGGTTTTAACCCAAGAGAAACGACGACCCGAATTATTCCATTGTTTTATATATTCTTCAATTGCGGTCTTAAGTTCATTAACCCCTGACCAGCTTTCACGCCTGATACGCTTGTTCGTTATTTCACCAAACCAACGTTCTACGATATTTAACCATGAAGAATGTGTAGGAATAAAATGCTCTACAAAACGACCGTTTTTTGATTCAATATATTCCCGAACTTCCTTCGTCTTATGAGAGGAATAATTATCTGCAACAATATGCAGCGTTTTTCCTTTTGGGCAATTACGGTCAATCTTTTTTAAGAATGCTATGTAGTCAGCAGCTTTGTGTTGTTCTTTACATTCTCCGATTACTTTTCCGCTTAGTATGTTTAACGCTGCAAATAAGGTAGTTGTGCCATGACGATAATAATCATGGGTCTGTCGTTCGGGGACGCCTGGCAAAATAGGTAGAATCGGTTGTGATCGTTCAAGTGCTTGAATCTGGGATTTCTCGTCTACACAAAGAATTATCGAGTTTTCTGGAGGATTCAGATATAAGCCGACGACATCTTCAAGTTTCTTATCAAAATCAGGATCGGTACTGAACTGGAACTTCTTAACCAAATGAGGCTTAAGACCACGCTCACGAAGAATATTATTCACCGTAGCATGCCCGATTCCCATGCGTTTTCCGAGCTCGCGTGTACTCCAGTGGGTGGCATTTACCGGTTTCTCTTTACACACTATCCGGCAAAGTTCATTTTTTATTTCATCGGATATTGGTGTTTTTCCAGGCAAGCGAGTTTTGTCTTTTAACAAAGATTCGATACCACCATCATTGTAGCGATGTACATACCGACTTACGGTTACGACATTGATCCCTAAAAACGATGCTGTATCGTTGGTTGATTTACCTCTTGCACGATTAAGAACTGTTTGTATCCTAATTGCATATTTATGTTGCAGATTTCCTGCTGCCAATATCTTTTCCATAAGAGCAATATCTTCATCGGTTGTTATTGGTAATACTTCTCGTCCCATACAAGAAGTATATCATATTTTTTTTACGCTGTCTGTTTTAGACAGAACACTAGTGCATTAATTACAGAGATTGTTTTACTCGGTATAGGTATATATCTGTTTGTATTTTTTCGAATTAAAACAAAAAGTAAAAAATTAAAAGAGATTAATCCTGATGTTTCTTATTACGAATAAATTGTAAAAAGGAAAATGATAAAGATCTGTAAAAGGTAAATTGGTATGAAGAAAATAGAGATTAAGATTACATTCTTTTCGGTATTACTGTTTACGATTTATTTATGTATAATCTCATGTAATCTTGGGGTTTCAAATACAATTCTTGAACAAGTAATATCTCCTGATGAGCAGTATACAATATATGTTTTTACTAGAGATGCTGGTGCAACTACTGGTTTTAACACCCAGGTAAGTATTAAAAAAAATAGAGAATTACTTAAAAATAAGGAAGGAAATACATTTATATGTGATTTAAATCACATAAGTGTAGGTAATGAAAAAAAATATGCGCAAGGCGGACCAAAGCTCAGCTTGAATTGGATCACTAATAATGATCTCGCGATATATTATCCTAAAGGAATTAGGATCTATAAGCAAGAAAGCACAATATACACTATTAAAATTAAATATTATGAAGATCAAGAAAGCTAACAACTGCTTCAACCTGATGCTTTCTTTGTCACAATAATTGCTACCGCTTCGCTTCCGCAATTATTGCGCCAAGCCCTACGGGCACGAAACCACAGGTTAAGCAAATGTTCGATGGACGCTTCGCGCTGAGGAAAATATTAAATAAAGCAAAATAGATTAATATATAGAATGTTACAGTAAAAGGAGTGT
>JAKIYQ010000024.1:0-18897 GCA_022708465.1 Bacteroidota bacterium
TATGTAAAAACTGCTGTTTCACTTAAAACGGAAAATCCGTGAGCAAATCCTTGAGGAATAAAAAATTGTGTTTTTGTTTCTGCATCAAGTCTAATTCCATACCATTTTCCATAAGTAGGGGAGCCCTTCCTGATATCGACCGCTACATCATATACTTCACCAATAACTACTGATACTAACTTTGCTTGACTTTCAGGTTGTAATTGATAATGTAATCCTCTAATTACACCATAACTTGATTTGGATAGATTGTCTTGACAAAAGTTTTGTTTGATACCTACTGCTTCGTATGCTTTTTTATTATAAGTTTCGCAAAAATATCCACGTGAATCACCAAAAATTTTAGGCTTTATCACTAATAATCCCGGAATGCCTGTTTCGATTATTTCCATTGTTTGTTGTTAAATTGTTTAATCGTTTAATCGTTTAATGTGTATGGGCGAATTGCATTCGCCCGTTGGATTCGCATTGTGATGATGTTTCGTTGTTCGATTTTGTAGGGGCATTATTGATCATTTCAACATTGGATTATACACACTACACATTACACATTACACGTCTTTCATCAATAAATATGTTTCTCATTCGCAATTTTTATCAAATACTGACCGTAATAATTCTTTTTAAGCGGTTCGGCTAATTTAAGAAGTTGATCGCGGCTTATGTATCCGTATTTATATACAATTTCTTCGAGACATGCTACTTGCAAGCTTTGACGATTTTGTATTGTAGATATAAAATTAGATGCTTCGAGCAAACTGTCGTGTGTGCCGGTATCAAGCCATGCAACGCCTCTTCCCATTAGTTTGACAGTTAATCTGCCTTCGTTTAAATAAAGACGGTTAAGGTCAGTAATTTCTAATTCGCCACGTGCTGATGGTTTCAAGCCTTTGGCTTTTTCTACAACATCGTTTCCGTAAAAATATAAACCTGTAACTGCAAAATTAGATTTTGGCTTAGCCGGTTTTTCTTCTAGTGATAAAACCTTACCGTCTTGGTCAAATTCTGCTACTCCATAGCGTTCAGGGTCATTTACGTAATATCCGAATACTGTGGCTCCATCTTTTAGAGAAGCAGCCGCTTGCAGCATGTTTGATAAATTGTATCCATAGAAAATATTGTCGCCAAGCACCATGCAAACACTGTCTTTACCAATAAATTCTTCGCCAATAATAAATGCTTGTGCCAAACCATCGGGTGATGGTTGTATCGCATATTCAAAATGTACGCCTAAAGTAGATCCGTCACCTAAAAGATTTTCATACAGATGTATGTCTTGAGGAGTTGAAATGATTAAAATTTCCTTGATTCCTGCTAACAGAAGTATTGATATGGGATAATAAATCATCGGCTTGTCATAAACCGGAATAATCTGTTTAGAAATGCTTTTTGTTACCGGATATAAGCGCGTGCCTGATCCGCCTGCGAGTACAATTCCTTTCATTATGTATTGTTTTATTAGTGTAAGCTAAACATTGAAACAATCTTACAAAAGTAATAATAAAATTTAATTAATCAATTTCATCATCAAAGAAGGTATCTGATAAAAATTCGTCTAAATCGCGTCTGTCTTTTTTCGTTGGACGTCCCGTACCTTTGTCGCGGTTAATGAAGCCACTTATTTTGGTTATTTCCAGTAGTTCGTATTGGTCGGGAGTAGTTACGTTTTCCATATATTCGGGCACTAATTTAGCCCCTAAACGGTTTTCTGTTAGTGCTAAAACGCGAAATGAATATATTATAGGTGATTTTCTTATCTGAATGATATCTCCGACTTTGATAGTGCGTGAGGGTTTGAGATTTTGTCCGGACATCATTATTTTGCCTTTTTTACAGGCATCAGCAGCAATGCTTCTGGTCTTAAATAAACGCATTGCCCACAACCATTTATCAATCCGTACTTCTTCTTTCATCGATATTATTTGTTGTTGTATTGGTTCATAGTAGTTTGCATGCCGGCTAAGCAGAAACTACGAATCATTTCAACGGCAAGGTCGATTCGTTCGTTAAGTTTTTCTTGTTGTTCGCTTGAAAATTTACCAAGTACATAGTCGATTTGTTTCCCTTTTGGGAAATCGTTACCAATGCCGAATTTTAAGCGAGGATAAGCTTCGGTAGATATTAATTCTTGAATGTTTTTTAATCCGTTATGTCCGGCATCACTTCCCTTAGATTTTAACCTTAAAGTTCCTAAGGGTAAGGCAATATCATCTACAACAATAAGCAAATGGTCTAGATCGATATTTTCTTCTTTTAGCCAATAACGAACAGCTGTCCCACTCAAATTCATGAATGTAGATGGCTTTAGCAGAAGGAGAGTTTGATTCTTAATTCTGCATTCGGCAGTAGAACCATAGCGCTTCTCTGTAAAAAAAACATTGGATGCCTTTGCAAAGGCATCCAATATCATAAATCCTATGTTGTGGCGGGTCTCTTGATATTCAGTACCAATATTACCCAATCCAACAATTAAGTACTTCACTTTGCTTGATGTGCTTATTATTATTATTTAGCAGCAGCTTCTGTTGTAGCAGCAGCATCCTTAGCTGCACGTGTTGATTTAACACATACGACCAGGCTTTCTTTATTATCCATGATTTGTATGTTAGGGAATGACAGATCACCTGCTTTTATAGATTTGCCTATTTCCAAGTTCTCAACATTTATTGTTAATGAAGAAGGAATATCTTTGCATAATGCTTTGATTTTCAATTTACGCATTTCCAATGATATTTTACCACCGGCGCGTACACCTACAGCTAATCCTTCAGTTTTGATAGGAACACGGAATAAGATAGGTTTTTTGTCGTCTACTTCTATAAAGTCAACGTGTAAAATATTGTCAGATACAGAATGATATTGAACTTCTTTCAATATAGCTTTCATAGTCTGTTTGCCGATAGTTAATTTAACTTCGAAAATTTCAGGAGTGTAAATTAATTTACGAATAGCAGATTGTGTTACTGTAAAATTGATGTTTTCTTTTCCACCATAAATAACGCAAGGGATTAAATTTTCTTTGCGCATTGTTTTGCAAGCTTTTTTGCCTAGCTCGGTTCTTGGAGTTCCGTTTAATTCAAATACTCTCATGATAAATAATTTTGTGTTACTAAAATATGGCCATACGTACATTAAGTGATTAAGTGGCCTAATTCCCATCACACTTGTCTTTTTGACAAAGCGCCGCAAAGTTAGTAAAAAAACTTGAATAAATACGATATGATGCGAAAGTTTTTTTTAGTTTGCCGAATGATTTGCTCAGAGATGGAGAATACTAAGGTAATACTATTGTAAATATGTTAAATATGTGGCAAAATGTATTGTAATTAAATTATTTTTGTAATTTTGCCACATAATACTTGTAAATATAATAGGTCATGAATAAAATAGTAGGAAATAATTTAAAGAAAATGAGAAATGCTTCTTCGTTCTCACAAGAAGAAATTTCTTCTGCTTTAGGTATTAAACGTTCTGCTTATAGTAATTATGAGAGTGGTGATAGAGAAATGCCTCTGAAAATATTAGAAAAGGCATCAAATTTATTTGGATGCGAATTGTATGACTTTTTTGAGGAAGATGCAATGTCTGATGATGTAATTTTGGCTTCTGCTTTTAGATTTGATGACTTCTGCCATAGTGATTTACAGGAAATTATTAAGTTTCAGGATATTGTAAAATCTTATATAAAAATGGAGCGTTTAGCTGTGACAAAATGAAGGCAAATCAGATAAAAATAATAGAAAAACAAGTTGCTAAGTTCCGTTCAGATTATGGATTAGTGAGTGCTGATGCAATTTATTTAAAGAGTTTTTTAATTAGATTAAATGTATTAACGATATTCAGACCTCTTTCTGAAAAATTTTCAGGTATGAGTTTAAAAGATTCTTCATCGCATTGTTTTATGTTAATCAATTCAAATCACCCAAAGGGTAGACAACATTTTACAATTGCGCATGAGTTGTATCACTTATTTGTAGAGCTAAATCCTAAACCTCATAAATGTATTACAGAAGATGGAAAAAAAGATCAAGCAGAACAAAATGCTGATATGTTTGCTTCTATATTTTTGATGCCGGAGGAAGGTATTTATAAGATGTTATCTGATGAAGAAATATCAAAACATGAGGTTAAATTGTCTTCAATTATTAGGTTAGAACATTATTTTTCTGTGTCGAGAGCTGCTTTACTAAATCGTCTTTGTGACTTGTCTCTTATTGATAAATCGACAAAGGATACTTTAAGTAAATTTTATGTAATAAAGACTGCCGAAGAATATGGTTATGATACTGCATTATATAAGCCGGGTAACGAAAATCTATGCATAGGTGATTTCGGTGAAAAAGCACATACTCTTTTTGAAATGGAAAAAATTTCTGAGGGTCATTATATTGAGTTGTTGAATAAATTGAGTTACAAATGACGCAAAAAAAAACTCGTATAGTGTTAGACTCAGATGTCGTAATTCACTTTATTAAGGGAGATAGTTTCTCTTTGCTTTTAAAGATATTTCCTGAGTATCAATATACAATTCTTGATGTTGTATATAATGAATTATCAAAGAATAATCAGACTCGTATAGTTATTGATAATGTGCTGAATTATATATCAGACAGAATACAGATGGTAGAATTTAATCCTGATTCTAATTTAAAACGAGAATATGCCAGGCTACTCAAAAATCTTGGTAAAGGAGAGAGTGCGTGCATGATATATTGTTTGGATAATAAAGATGTGTTAGGCAGTAGTAATTTAAAAGATATAAAAAAATATTGCGAAGATAATGGCATTACATATCTCACTACTTTAGATTTTATATATTATGCTTATATTAGAAATTTAATGTCAAAAGATGATTGCGATGAATTTATTTTAAAAGTACAGGAAAAAGGTAGCAAACTTCCATTTGTGGATATTTCAAGCTATTGTTGTACTGTAATTATTTGATTTGTTTTGTTGTTGAATTACATCAACGGATTCCAGCCTTGTGCTTTAAGGGTGATTTCGTTGCCGTCTCGCGTAACTAAAACAGAACCTTCTGAAGCATCAGAAATGTATCCTATAACTTTGATTCCTTCAATTTTATTAATATCTTCGTGAAGTGCTAAAGGAACTGTAAACAATAATTCATAATCTTCACCGCCATTTAAGGCTGCAGTAACAAGATTCATGTTCAATTCTTCAGCCATGACAGCAGTTTGGTAATCTATAGGTATTTTATCTTCATAAACACGGCATCCTACGCCACTTTCAGAACATATATGCAGTAATTCTGATGATAATCCGTCAGAGATATCCATCATTGATGTTGGTAGTATATCGGCCTTACTTAATTTTTCAATTATATCGCGTCTGGCTTCGGGCTTCAATTGACGTTCTAGAATATATTCTTTGCCTGAAAAATCAGGTTGAACAGCTTCTGTTGTTTTATCAAATAACGATTTTTCGCGTTCTAATAGTTGTAGTCCCATGTAAGCAGCACCAAGATTACCTGACACACAAATTAAATCGGTGTTTTTTGCGCCGCTGCGATATACAATTTTCGATTCTTCAGCTTCGCCTATACATGTAATACTTATTGTGAGTCCTGTTACGGATGCAGATGTATCACCTCCGACTAAATCGACATTGTGACGTTGACATGCTAGGAGGATACCATCGTAAAAATCTTCCATATCTTCGACCGAGAAGCGTTTTGAAATACCTATGGATACTGTAATCTGTTTTGGGCATCCGTTCATTGCATAAATATCAGAAAAATTGACCATAGCAGCCTTATAACCCAAATGTTTTAGCGGAACATAGCTTAAGTCAAAATGTATGCCTTCAAGAAGTAGGTCGGTAGTTACTAAAACGCGTTTTTTTGCGCCGCTGTAGTCCATTACTGCAGCATCATCTCCAACACCTTTAATGCTGGCAGCATCTTTTAATTCGATTTTTTGTGTTAAATGTTTTATTAAACCGAATTCGCCTAATGTAGATATTTCTGTTTTTGCCATAATTTAAGTATTTGGGGAGACAAAGGTACAAAATATTATTTACCTTTGCATCTTATATGAGTTTATCTGTTGCATATCTAAATAAGCGCTACGGTACCCAACAAGTACTGAAAGACCTTTCTTTTTCTATTGGCGATGGAGAAATAGTTGGCTTTTTGGGCCCTAACGGAGCCGGAAAATCTACAACTATGAAAATCTTAACGGGATGCCTACAACCCGATGGTGGTCGCATCACCCTAGAGGATATTGATGTTTTGCTGTATCCAAATAAAGCTCAAGCTCTTATGGGATACTTACCCGAGAATAATCCCTTATATGTTGACATGTATGTAAAGGAATATTTGTATTTTGTGGCAGGACTATATAAGATGAATTCGAAACTTGCATCCGAACGTGTTGATGAGATGATAGAAAGAACGGGATTGACTAACGAATATAAAAAGCGTATCTGCCATCTTTCTAAGGGATATAGACAACGTGTGGGTTTAGCGCAGGCAATGATTCATGATCCGAAAGTGCTTGTACTTGATGAGCCTACAACCGGTTTGGATCCGAATCAGGTAATAGAAATAAGAGAACTTATAAAAGATTTCGGTAAAGATCGCACAGTACTTTTTAGCACGCATATTATGCAAGAAGTTACTGCTGTTTGTAATAGATTCTTGGTTTTAAGAAAGGGTGAACTGGTTGCTGATATGAAAACCTCAGAACTTGAAGGTCGTGATCTTGAAAAATTATTTTTTTCTTTAACTAACTAGCTATGGATGAAGATTTCGACATAAGAAAGGTTCAGACTGACGAAAACGGCGGAGATTATGAAAACATCTTACGTCCAATGGCCTTTACAGATTTTAAGGGTCAGAATAAAGTAGTCGAGAATCTTAAAATTTTTGTTCAAGCAGCAAGGTTGCGTGGCGAACCGCTTGATCATGTGCTTTTACATGGACCTCCGGGTTTAGGTAAAACTACATTGTCAAACATTATATCTAACGAATTAGGGGTAGGCTTTAAATTAACTTCAGGGCCTGTTTTAGACAAACCCGGAGATTTAGCCGGATTGCTAACTAACCTAGAACCTAATGATGTGCTTTTTATTGATGAAATTCATCGTTTAAGTCCGGTTGTTGAAGAGTATTTATATTCAGCAATGGAAGATTATCGAATAGATATAATGATTGATAAAGGACCGAGTGCGCGTTCTGTACAAATCAATCTTAATCCTTTTACTTTAATAGGAGCAACAACACGTAGTGGATTGCTTACAAGTCCGCTAAGAGCTCGTTTTGGTATTAATTGCCATCTCGAATATTATGATGCTGAAGTTTTAACAGGCATCGTAAAAAGGTCTTCAAATATTTTAGATACAGAATGTTATGAGGATGCTGCCGTTGAGATAGCTCGTAGAAGTAGGGGAACCCCACGTATTGCGAATGCCTTATTAAGACGTGTACGTGATTTTGCACAAGTAAAAGGTACGGGCAAAATAACAAAGGAAATAGCTTGTTATGCCTTGGAAGCCTTGAATATTGATACTTACGGACTTGACGAAATTGATAATAAAATACTTAATACTTTAATTGATAAGTTTGGAGGTGGACCAGTCGGAATCACAACTATATCTACAGCTTTAGGTGAGGATGCAGGTACTATTGAAGATGTTTATGAACCGTTTTTAATTAAAGAAGGTTTTATCAAAAGAACTCCAAGAGGTCGTGAGGTAACAGAATTGGCTTATCGTCATTTAGGAAAGAAAAGGACCTCAGATATGGCAGATTTATTTTAAACTTTATTGAAGTGACAGAATTTAAATCATTAGCAAAGGAAACAGCGGTATATGGCGTTAGCAGCATATTAGGAAAGTTTCTTAATTGGTGCTTGGTGCCTTTGTACACTCATGTTTTAGCAAGTCCGGCTGATTATGGAATCGTAACAAACTTATATGCCTACACCGCTTTAATACTAGTAATATTGACCTATGGAATGGAAACCGGTCTGTTCCGTTTTATGAATAAGGGTACCGATAATCCACAAACAGTATATTCTACTACTTTAATCAGTTTATTTGTTACTTCAGCCATTTTTGTGGTATCATGTTTCGTTTTTTCAGATCCTATATCAAATGCGATGGGTTATGCTTTGAATCCTGAATACATAATGATGTTGGCAATAGTTGTAGCAATGGATGCCTTCGGTAGTATCCCCTTTGCTTATCTTCGTTATAAGAAAAGACCTTATGTATTTGCCGGACTAAAACTACTTATGATATTCGTCAATATTTTAATGAATATCTTTTTCCTTATAGGATGCCCGTATATAATGACTGTTGCGCCATCATTAATAGATTGGTTTTATCGTCCTGAATATGGTGTGGGTTATGTTTTTGTAGCTAATTTAATTTCAACAACAACTGTTACAATAGCATTGCTGCCTTATGTATTTGTAGGTAAATTCAAATTCGATATCAAATTGCTTAAACGTATGCTTGCATACTCTTTGCCCTTGTTGTTATTGGGTATTGTAGGTATTGCGAATCAAACCATTGATAAAATACTTTTCCCGTACTTGTTTGAAGATAAAATGTACGCTCAAACTCAATTAGGCATATATGGAGCTTGCTTTAAAATAGCTATGGTTATGATGATGTTTACGCAAGCCTTTCGTTATGCTTATGAGCCTTTCGTTTTTGCAAAAAATAAAAATGCAGACAGCAGACAAGCTTATGCCGATATAATGAAATATTATTTTATAACATCATTACTAATATTTTTAGGGATGATGTTTTATATTGATATACTTAAATTAATTATCGGTGAAAGTTACTGGGAAGGCTTAAAAGTAGTTCCTATTGTATTATTATCATATATATTCCAAGGTGTGTACTTTAATCTTTCGATGTGGTATAAATTAACTGATAAGACAATGTTTGGTGCATATATGTCTTTTATCGGTTCTGTTATTACCATAACATTGATATGGGTGTTAGTTCCACGAATTGGATATATAGGTGCTGCATATGCATCATTATGTGCTTATTTATGTATGATGTTAATATCTTATTTTTTAGGTCAAAAATATATGCCTGTAAATTACGATTTAGTGGGTATGCTCAAATATTTTGTATTAGCGATGGCGCTATATGGTGTCAGTATTTTGGCAAAGAATGGGTATCCATGGCTTAATTATTTGATTAATACGCTTTTATTAGCGTTATTTGTAGTTTATATGGTTAAAAAGGACTTAGATTTACACACTTTGCCGATTATAGGGAAATATTTCAAAAAACATTAGAATATGAATTATCTATTTTTAGCTACAGGTTTTGAAGAGACAGAAGCCGTTTCTGTTATTGATGTTTTAAGACGTGCAGAGATGCCTTTAAAAACAGTGTCTATAACTAAAGATTTGCTTGTTGAAAGTGCTCATGGAGTCACAATCAAAGCTGATGTTTTGTTTGAAGATATTAATACTGCTGATGCAGATTTTCTTATACTTCCGGGTGGTATGCCGGGAACTAAAAATTTGGAAGCTCATGCAGGTTTATCACTTGCATTGAAGAAACATTTTAACGAAGGCAAAAATCTTGCTGCTATTTGTGCTGCTCCGTCAGTTTATGGCAAGCTTGGATTTTTACGTGGGAAAAAAGCCACTTGTTACCCGGGCTTTGAGCAATATCTGGATGGTGCTGATATACAACCGGCAACTGTTGTTGAAGATGGGAATGTTATAACAGCTTCGGGCCCCGGCTTGACTATTGCTTTCGGCTTAAAGATTGTAGAACATGCAAAGGGTGCAAATCTTGCAGCATCAATCGCTAAAGCAATGATTTTTAAATAAAACTTTTTGGGTTTTATTTATTTGACTTATCTTTGCAGCGTAATAGGGGGTTTAGCTCATCTGGCTAGAGCGTAACACTGGCAGTGTTAAGGTGATCGGTTCGAGTCCGGTAATCTCCACGGAACAAAACAATAAAAGAGGGCGGAATAAGCCCTCTTTTATTGTTTTGGGTGAAGGGTTAGGGGTGAAGGGTGAGGGGGGTGCGTAGTGCGTAGTGTGTAATGTGTAATTGTGTAATTGTGTAATTGTGTAATTGTGTAATTGTGTAATGTTTAATGTTTAATGTGTAATTGTGTAATCGTGTAATTGTGTAATGTGTATAATCCAATGTTGAAATGATCAATAATGCGTTGTAGGGGCGAATTGCATTCGCCCTTCACATTCGACATGCACAAATGTTTCGAAATGAATAACCACAACACAATGCGATCGTAGGGGCATGCCATGGCATGCCCCTACACGCCCTTAACCCTCCCCACCAACGCCTCGACTGCGCCTGTTATTGTATCATGCTCTTGTAGGGATTTGATAAACGCACTACCTACAATGCAACCACGTGTGTGTGCGGCGGCGGCATCAAATGTTGCTTTATTTGACACGCCAAAACCAACCATTAATGGATTGCGCAAATTCATGGCTTCAATGCGTTTGAAATAAGCCTGCTTTTGGTCATTGAATTCGTTTTGTGCACCTGTAGTTGAAGCTGACGATACCAAATAAATAAATCCTGAGCTGGCTTCATCGATTTCACGCACACGTTCTTCGGGTGTTTCGGGCGTTACCAGCAAGATAAAGCGCAAATCGTATTTATTTACAATTGGAGCAAATTCCTTACGATAAATATCCAAAGGAATGTCGGGGATGATAAAACCATCGATACCTACTTCGACAGCCTTTTTGCACAAATTCTCGAAGCCAAATTGCATTACCGGATTAATGTAACCCATCAATATCAATGGCATGTCGGTGTGTTTGCGAATGTCTTTTAGTTGTTCAAATAGCAATTGTTGACTAATGCCGTTTTGCAAGGCAATATGGCTACTATTTTGGATGACCGGTCCGTCAGCCATAGGATCGGAGAATGGCATACCGATTTCTACCATATCAATCTTGGCGGCATCCAAGGCTTTGATTATTTCTACTGTATCATTCAATTGCGGGAAACCGGCTGTAAAATATACAGAAAGCAAGTTTTTTTTGTTGCTTGCAAACAATTGATCGATTCTATTCATTGTTTTAAAATTATGTTATTCATTAATACGCAACATTTCAATTGCATTTTTTAATTTGGGGATATCCTTTACTCCCGGCGAAAGTTCAAAGCGACTGTTGAGATCAACTCCAACCAAAGCGGGCCAAGTGGCTTTTTTCAATTGTACCAGTGCTTCTAAATCTATTCCTCCACTGATGATAAAAGCTGTATGACTTGTATAGCTATCAAGCAGATTCCAATCGAATTTGCACCCTGATCCGCCCTTATTAGGCGTTTTTGTATCAAAAAGCAGATAATCAACAACTCCTTCGTATGCATCAGCAAGGGATAAATCAGCAGCTTCTGAAATAGGTAGAGCTTTTATAATTCGGCAGCCGGTGCATTCCCGTGCCATGCGACAAAATTCGGGAGATTCTGTTCCATGCAACTGCAGATAATCTAAACAGAAAGCCTTAGTGCGAGCCGAAATTTCATCGAGAGATGCATCCACAAACACGCCAACCTTTTTCGATGGATCTACCTTTGGAACTTGATTATTTGAAGGCTGCAATCCGGCGTAACGCGGTGATTGAGGATAGAATATAAAACCAATCATATCAGGTTGCAAGGCGGTTAGTGCTTTCAATCCGGCATCGTCTCGCATGCCACAAATTTTTATTAACAAGCGTTTCATACCGTCAAAGATTTAATAAATTGTTTTAAGGCTTCGGCAGGGTCTTGCTCTTTCATAAAATATTCACCCATTAAAAATCCACTGAATCCTTTTTGACGCAGTAATTTTACTGTTTCAAGACTGTTTAAACCGCTTTCAGCTACTTTTATATAGGAGTCGGGCACCAAGCTGCACAATTCTATACTTCCTTTCAAATCGACTTCAAAGGTTTTAAGATTGCGGTTATTGATGCCTACCATGTCAACAGTAGGGTTCACGTATGCGATTTCGTCTTTAGTATGCAATTCCAACAAAACTTCAAGTCCTAAATTCTTGGCTAGCGAAGCAAACCGACTGCAGACCTCCTGTTCCAAAACAGCGGCGATTAACAGCACGGCATCGGCTCCCGAAGCCTTAGCTAGATACAATTGGTATTCGTCTATCACAAATTCCTTGAACAATAGGGGGGTATGCTTAACTGTATTTCTTGCTATTTGCATATCCACAGGAGAACCGCCAAAAAACTCCTTGTCGGCCAGCACAGATATGGCAGAGGCTCCGTTATTCTCGTATCCCTCGACTATCAATTTTACATCCGCACCTTCGTGAATAAAACCACGTGAAGGCGAACGTCTTTTAAACTCGGCGATGATTCCCGTATCAGAAGCCAACAGCGATTGTTTCATCGATAGGCAGTCACGACTAAAATTAGGAACACTTTTCAGCACTTCGAGCGTCAAAGCCTGCTTATAAGACTCGAGTTCTACTCGTTTGTGCGCCACTATTTTATCTAATATCGTCATAGATTAAGCATTTATTTCTAAAAATTTTTTCAGCGTTTGGTATGCACGGCCACTTTCAAGCGATTCGCGAGCTTGTGCCACGCATTCGGGCATGCTGAGGTCGGGTTGCAACACATGAATAGCCACACCGGCATTAGCCAATACCACATTTTTTTGATCTTCGGATGACTCATTCATTAACACACGATCAAAAACCGCAGCCGCTTCTGCCTTAGTAGCTCCACCATATAGACTAGAAGGGCTAACAGTACGAAAACCTAAATCAGCCGGCGAAAATATTTTCTCTAGTGTTTTGGAACAAATCTTAAAATCACTGGTAAGCGACACTTCATCGTAACCATCTAAACTATGAGCAATGGCGTATTGAACTCCCAATTTTTGGTAAATATGCTGATACAAACGCATCTGCTCAAGGCTCGCTACTCCCAGTACCTGATACTTAGGACGAGTCGGATTTACTAAAGGACCTAATAGGTTAAATACGGTCGGAATTTGTAAGGCCTTACGAGTAGGGGCTACAAACTTCATAGCTTTGGCAAACAGCGGTGCATGCAAATAAGCAATGTTACAAGTTTCCAATGAGCGCATCAGTTGATCGTGGTCGGCCGTAAAACGAACACCATGTTCTTCGAGTACATTACTGGCACCACTCACCGAACTAGCAGCGTAATTGCCGTGCTTAGCCACTTTGTAACCGGCACCGGCTACCACAAAACAAGCACAAGTTGAAATATTGAAGGTGTTTTTACCGTCACCACCTGTACCCACAATATCCAAAACCTCGTAAGGACTTGTGTCAACCGATGTTCCTGTTTCGAGCAGACCATCACGCAAGCCCAAAAGTTCATCTATATTAATGCTGCGCATTTGCCATGCCATAAGCAAGGTGGCTAATTGTTCAGGAGAATATGCCTGCTCAACTATGCGAAGCAAAATCGCTTTAGTTTCTTCTCTGGTTAATGCTTCTTGATTTACCAGACGGGTCAATATAGCTTTCATTTTTTTTAGTTTTTTGATTGATTCAACCAATTTGACAACATCTTCTTGCCGTCAGGCGTTAAAACGCTTTCGGGATGAAACTGAATACCGCAAACAGGGTAGGTTTTGTGTTGAATTCCCATTATTTGGCCATCATCACTGACAGCAGAAATCTCCAATTCGGCAGGCAGGCTGTCAGGGTCGGCAACCCACGAATGGTAACGACCAACCAAAATCGGACTTTCAAGACCTTCAAACAAACCATCTCTTTTTAGCAAATTACAGGGAGTCTGCACTCCGTGGTACACATCAGAAACATTTATCAAACGTCCACCATAAAATTCGGCAATGGCTTGATGCCCAAGGCAAACGCCTAATATTGGTTTTTTATCGGCATAAGTCTTAAGTACTTCCATAAGTAAACCTGCCTCAGAAGGGATGCCGGGACCAGGCGACAGAATAATACTGTCAAATTGTTCCAAATCGGCCAAGTCAAAGCGATCGTTTCGAAGCACCGTCACTTTGGCACCTAATTCCTTTACCAAGTGTGATAGGTTATAGGTAAATGAGTCGTAATTGTCTATGATAACTATTTTCATTTTTAATGATGTTAGATTTTACATGTTTTCTGCCATAATGATGGCCTTTTTTAATGCGCCGAGTTTACTGTTAACTTCTGTCAACTCGTACTCGTCGTTACTTTTAGCAACTATTCCCGAACCTGCTTGGAACCATAATTCTCCATTGCGGCTCACAAACGAGCGTATAGTAATGGCTTGATTTAGTTGACCTTCGAAGCCGATAAAGCCGAGGCAACCGCCATAAGCTCCACGGTTGTGGGGATCGTATTCACTAATCAACTGCATGGCTCTCACTTTCGGAGCGCCGCTCAATGTTCCGGCAGGGAAAGTATCAATAAAAGCTTTGATGTAATCTGTTCCTTCATCCAGTTCACCGCTTACACGGCTTACTAAGTGAATCACATGGCTGTAATATTGCAGATCTTTGTAAAAATCTACACGCACGTCATGACAATTGCGGCTCAAATCGTTGCGAGCCAAATCTACCAGCATCACATGTTCTGCATTTTCTTTAGGATCGTTGCGTAGAAATTCTGCATTTTTTTCGTCTTGGATTTCGTCACCTGTACGCTTGGTTGTACCTGCTATAGGGTCGATATATGCACGGCCTTTTTCGATGCGACAATGGGTTTCGGGTGATGATCCAAAAATACGGAAACCACCAAAGTCAAAATAGAATAAATATGGACTGGGATTAATACTGCGCAATGCACGATAAAGTTTGAAATCATCACCTTCGTAGGGTTGTACAAAACGTCTTGACAAAACTAACTGGAATACATCGCCGCGTAGGCAATGCTGAATACCCTTGCGGATATTTTCTTTGTGCTGTTCGTCAGTCAGAGTGCTGGTGGTTTCGCCCACCGGTTTGAAGTCGTAAATACGCACATTCGACTGGCGAATACGCTTCTCTATATCATCTAGATGTCCTGTTGCACCATCAGCCAATAACTCTATAATTTTCAAAGTGTTATTGTAATGATCAAACACAATCACGTTTTTGTACAAAATGTAAAGGAGGTCTGGTGCATCGTTCTTTTCGAGTGTGGCATCTTTTACCGCGATATGTTCGAAATAACGGACTGCATTGAACGAAGTATAGCCGTACAAACCGCAATATTCACTGTTTTCGCCTGTAATTTCGAAGCGGTGCAGAAAATCGCTAATGACTTGATGCACAGGATAGTTATCGTCAACCATTTTTTCTTCAATATGTCCGTCAGGCAGTTGGCAAATAGACTTTCCGTGGCCAACGCTAACCGAAGCAAGCGGAGTGATACCTATAAACGAACGGCTGTTTTCTCCTCCGTGATAATCCGAGCTCTCCATTAACACGCTTTGCGGGCCATAGTCGCGTAAACGAAGGTAAGTGCTTACGGGCGTATATAAATCGCCCAGCATATTTTTTGTTATTGTATGATATTTGAACATAGTGTAAATTTATTCTTACAAATTAAAATATTCGGCAAAGGTGTTCATGTCTTTATCGCCACGTCCCGAAACCGTTATCACCACAACATCGTTCAATTTGAAACGGCATTTGTCCAATACGGCCAAGGCATGCGCACTCTCGATTGCCGGAATTATACCTTCTTTTTGTGTCAGATTCAAGGCGGCATCCATAGCTTCTTTGTCGGTGATGGCAAAAACCTTAGAACGGCCTGTTTCTGCAAGATATGCGTGTAAAGGACCGATTCCGGGATAGTCCAAACCTGCTGAAATTGAAAAGGCTTCGGCAATTTGTCCGTCAGCATCCATCATTACCATTGTTTTGGAACCATGTAATACTCCTTCACGTCCAAGATGAATAGTTGCGGCGCTTTGTAATGGATTATCCAATCCGACTCCTGCCGCTTCAGCCACATACAATTTCACCTTTTCGTTTTCTAAATATCTATAAAAAGTGCCGGCTGCATTACTACCTCCGCCAACGCAAGCAATCAAGTAGTCAGGAGCTTCACGTCCGATTTGCTTTTTCAACTGCTTAGAAATCTCATCGCTAATTACCGACTGAAAACGTGCAACCATATCCGGATAGGGATCCGGACCTACAACCGAACCAATAATGTAATAAGTATCGATAGGATTACAGCACCAATCACGGATGGCTTCGTTAGTAGCATCCTTAAGTGTTCCGTTTCCGGTAGTAACGGGTATCACCTTGGCACCCAACATTCGCATTCGCTGCACATTGAGGTATTGACGCCTAACATCTGTTGCACCCATGTAAATTACACATTCCATATTCATAAGCGCACACACCGTAGCAGTCCCTACACCGTGCTGTCTGGCACCGGTTTCGGCTACAATTCGTGTTTTCCCCATACGTTTAGCTAACAGAAGCTGACCGAGCGCATTATTTAGTTTGTGTGCACCTGTATGGCATAAATCTTCACGTTTTAGATAAATATGGGTACCATACATTTCACTCAAACGGGTGGCGTAGTACAATGGAGTGGGTCTACCAACATAATGATGTAAAAGACCGTTTAATTCGGCCTTAAACTTGGGATCGTTCATGATCTGTAAATAATGCAATTTTAACTCAGAAATGTTTTTCTGTAGTATCTCGGGTACGTAAGCGCCACCAAAGCGGCCGTAGTATCCATTTTCATCTAAAAAAATGCTTTTCATATTGTGTTAAATTAATGTACAAAAAAAAGGTCTGTAAGAGAGTTCCCTACAGACCTTTAAAGGTATATTATTGCTAAACGGTATAAAAGTAGTTACTCACAAATTGTATGTTTGTAAGCGCCACCAATAATTACCATTTACATTTACTGAAATCATAATATCTACTTTGATGTTGCAAAAGTGCAGCCTTTTTTTTGAATATGCAAATTTTGATTCAAGAAAATGAAAAATATTTTTTATTCCACGTGTAATGTGTGATTGTGGAATTGGTTAATCGGTGAATTGGTTAATCGGTGAATCGTGTAATGCACAAATGTTTCGAAACGCGATCGTAGGGGCATGCCATGGCATGCCCTTCATTTTCGACATATGATTAATATAAATTCAATGTTGAACAGATTCGCCCCTACAATTCACATTTATGAAACGGTATCACATCATCATGTGAAGGGCACGCCATGGCATGCCCCTACAATGCATTGTGTTGCGGTTGTTCATTTCGAAACATTTGTATATGTCGAATGTGAAGGGCGAATGCAATTCGCCCCTACAACGCATTATTAATCATTTCAACATTGAATTATACACGATTACACGATTAACCGATTACACGATTCACCGATTTTTGTCTTTTACGGTGTTTTGTTCTCTAAAATGTTGCATCAAAATTCCTTCAAAATTATATAAACCTTCGGTTTTGTTTGCCAAATTTTCTGCAACAAACAATACTCCATTACCAAAAGCTTCTCTAGAGATAGACTCGTGAATAAGTCTGACCGTTTGATGTGGAAAACCAAAAACAATTTCATGTTTTCCTACAATACCACCTACGCGAACTGAATTAACTTCAGAATCGCCTAAATCTAATGCCTTTGCAATTTTTACAGCTGTTCCTGAAACTCCGTCTTTCCCTTTATAATGTTGTTCAATTACTTCAATGTCAACATATGGTGCTACTTTTTTTAATAATTTGGCTGCAAAAATCAAATAGTTTATACCCAATGTTATGTTTGGACTCCAAAATACTACTGTATTGGCAGATAATTCTTTTAATAATTTCTTTTCATTTTGATCATAATGGGAAATAGCTGAAATAATTTTTATTTTTCTGTCACTAGCCGCTTTCCCATACAAATTAATCCCTGTATTAGAAGAAAAATCAATAATTGTATCAACGGGATGTTTATCTAGTAGTTCGTTAATGTCGATTTTTGATGAAGAATATATTAATCCGGGTTCGTCAGATTGAACTCCTAAAAATTCGGAAATATTCCTATTCTCTAATTTAACACTTTTTCTTAATACCCATTCTAAAGAATATTCTTTGTTTTGAAGTATTACTGACGCTACTGCTTTACCTGTTTTTCCAAATCCTATTAATCCGATTCTCATTATTTTCGATTTATTTTATCGTTCTATTTGTTTATTTTTATGCTTGTTTGTAATGCTTATATATTATGTTAGAGGTTTTTATTGTTTAAATCAATCGTTCTTTTTCTAATATTTTCCCCAAATTTTTAATGCGCATATCTGTAAAGATAGCTATTTTCCCCTAGTTTCAAAATTCCTAAATTATAAATTTTATAATTTTATAAAAAGATTTTAAAAATTTAGGTTTTTATTCGCCCCTACACATTACACGTCTATATTTTCAATGTGACGAGCTTTACTAGTTAGGACCGCCTAGAAAATTATTGCGTATAAAAAATTAGACTGATGCAATCGTCAAAAACTGCGTCCCGTAGGGCGCATAGCAGTTTTAGATTGCAGAAGGCAATTTTTAGCAATAATTTGCAAGCGGAAAAAGCGCTTTTCTTTTGGTTCGTTTTCTTTGGACAAGACAAAGAAAATGAACTGGGGTCCGGGGCGAAGCCACGGTAGGCACGAAGTGCATATATTTATTTGTGTAATCGTGTAATGTGAAGGGCATGCCATGGCATGCCCTTCACATGAAATACGCGACGATTTATAGAACAAGGTGTATATTAATTATACATTTCAACATTGGATTTATATTTATCGCATTGTGAATTTGAAGGGCGAATGCAATTCGCCCCTACGGGTGCGTTGCGGACCATTTTAACATTGAATTTATATTAATCACATGTCGAAAATGAAGGGCATGCCATGGCATGCCCCTACAAAATTACTCAACGAAACATAATCACAATGCGAATCCCACGGGCGAATGCAATTCGCCCCTACA
>JAKIYQ010000025.1:0-18854 GCA_022708465.1 Bacteroidota bacterium
TGCAATTGTGGCGGGGTTTTTAAGAGCCAATATTCTTATCACATCAATATGTATGTTTATTGGCAAATCTGTTAGGTATATTGTATGGGTATGGATAAGCTATTGGGCTTTTTTGTAAATATTTTATTTGAGTAATTTCATATTTTTTCAGTTATTTTGCATATCAAAATTGTATTGTATGGCAATAAAAGATTCTAAAATAAATAAAAGTGCTGAAGACTATTCGCTTAAAGTAACTCAAGCGAGAGATGAACTGTTTCGTCAGATAGAGTTAAGACATAGCCCGGAAGAAATTGAACAAATAAAAAAAGCATATTTTTTTGCAGAGAAAGCACATTCTGATCAAACAAGAAAAACCGGAGAGCCATACATTACGCACCCAATTGCAGTTGCACGTATTATTAATGATGAATTGGGTTTAGGAGCAAACCCAATCATTGCGGGTTTACTTCATGATATAGTAGAAGATACTGATTATTGTTCGGAAGATATACGCGAAAACTTTGGAGAAGATGTTGAAAAATTAGTTGGAGTTGTAACAAAACAAATTAAAGATAAATATGTTGCTTCGAAACAAGTGGATAACTTTAACCAAATGCTTAATTCATTTCACTATGATATTCGCGCATTATTAGTGAAGTTAGCAGATAGGCTACACAATATGAGAACTCTCAAATCAATGAAAGTCGAAAAGCAAATAAAGATTGCAGGAGAAACCGACTATTTTTATGCACCACTTGCTAATAGACTTGGTTTGTACTTAGTTAAATCAGAATTAGAGAATCTTAGTTTAAAATATCGTTCTCCACATGAGTATGCACGCATCGAGAAACAATTGTCGGACTATATAAATGCTCATGCTGAATCTGTTGAGGAGTGGATGGAACCGATTAGAAAAGCTTTGTATGATAATGGTATTAATGCTATAATAAGTTGTGATCCACGTAGCGTGTACTCATTATGGTACAAAATGCATCAAACTAAACTTACATTCAAAGAACTTGAGCATATACGTATTATTCAAATATGTTATGACGCTGAAAAAAACAACACAATTAGTGAGAAAGACCAAGCATTACGCATTTACTCAATATTGACAGATTTATACACAGAAAAACCTTTTAGCATAATAAACTACATTGATATGCCAAAAGAGAATGGCTACAAGAGTTTACATTGCAAACTGATGGGAAACGAAGGGCGATGGATGGAAGTGCATATACAATCTAAGGAGATGCGAAGAGTGTCGCGTTATGGATGTTTAGTTGAACGTGAGACAGGAGTTGAAGCATGGATTGCAAAATTCAGAGATGTACTTCGCGACATAGCTGACCAAAGTAAAGACACACAATCTTTGGAAGATGTTGTGAGTAGCTTTTACCATGATGACATAGTTGTTTTTGCTGCAAACGGAAATAAAATAACATTGCCGAAAGGAGCTACTGCAATAGATTTTGCATACGAAATACATTCAGACGTAGGAGAAAAAGCTAAGTATGCATTAATAAACGACAAACTCTGTTCAATAAAAACAGTGCTAAAAAGAGGTGATAGAGTAAAGATAGGTACTGACAATGATGCTAATCCTAAGGCAGATTGGCTAAGATATGCACAAACATATAGAGCAAAGAAACATATTCGCCAATATTTGAACAAACAAGAACAAATTGATTATACACCATATATATTATGTGATGATTGTCATCCTCTTCCCGGTGACGAGGTTGTAGGATTTCACAGACCCGACGGCAGTATTTTCGTACATAAATGCAATTGCCGCCAATCTATATTATTATCATCACAAGAAGGCGATGTAATAGAACACGTAACGCTCAAGCCATCGACACACAGAACATATCCTGCTACCCTGAAAATAAATGCAGTTAACAGAAATAACTTCTTATTAGACTTAATGAACGAAATCTCAAACAAATTAGGTTTAAGTATCGAATCTATCGAAAGTTACACAAATGATGAAATAATATACTGCCAAATTAAATTGTATGTTCACTCGGTTGAAGAACTAAATGCTGCTATTAATGACATTCAACAACTCAAGAATGTATACGAGGTAAAATAATTTTTAAACAAAACTGTTCAAAAGTTTTTATGTTTCAGGAAAATAGCGTATTTTTGCAGTCCGATTATTGTTCTTTTTAAGCTAAGTCGTTGGCTTACAATGTATAAGGTCTTTCTTAGCCTTTAAGACCTTTGTACCAAAAGTAAAACGACAAGTTGTAAACGAATAAATTTAATAAAAGTGGATACTCTAAGTTATAAAACTATTTCCGCAAACAAAGCTACCGTTACTAAAGAATGGGTGGTTGTGGATGCTACCGACCAAATTATGGGACGGTTCTGCTCCAAGGTTGCTAAATTGGCAAGAGGCAAGTATAAACCAAATTTTACTCCTCATGTTGATTGTGGTGACAACGTTATAATAATTAATGCTGACAAAGTCAAAATGACCGGCAAAAAATGGACAGATCAAATTTCATATTTGTATTCAGGATATCCAGGCGGACAACGCGAAATGAATCCTAAACGCTTACAAGAAAAAGGATCAAAATATTTCTTCGCAAAAGTATTGAAAGGAATGTTACCCAAAAATAAACTTGGGGATGTAATACTTTCAAACGTATATGTATATGATGGTGCAGAACACCCTCATCAAGCACAGAATCCAAAAACAATCGACATCAACGCTCTTAAATAAAGGAATATGGAAGTAACAAATGCAATAGGAAGAAGAAAAGCCGCAGTAGCGCGCGTTTATGTTACCACAGGAAAAGGTGCAATCACCATCAACAATCGTGAATTTGCAGCATATTTTCCTTCAGGCATACTTCAATATGTAGTAAGACAACCCCTTTCCAAATTGGGCGTAACAGAAAATTATGATATCAAAGTTAATTTAAACGGTGGCGGTTGCAAAGGTCAAGCCGAAGCTCTTCGTCTTGCAATAGCACGTGCATTAGTAAAAATTAATCCTGAAGACAAATCAGCTTTAAAATCTGAAGGTTTCATGACACGTGACCCACGCGAGGTTGAACGTAAGAAACCAGGACGTCCAAAAGCACGTAAGCGTTTCCAATTCAGTAAACGTTAATATCTATATCTCTTTCCAAATCCATATCAATTTGAGATAGATTTGGAAAGAGTTGTTTAGTATCTAAACTATCTAGACTCTCGAAACCTGAGACTACCGGATAGTTGATATGTAATCGCAAGAATGTAAACAACTTAATAAAAAAAATATGCCTAGAACAAATTTTCAAGACTTACTAGAAGCCGGTGTTCATTTCGGACACATGAAACGTAAATGGAATCCCGCAATGGCTCCATATATCTTTATGGAACATAATGGTATTCACATTATAGACTTAAACAAAACAATTGTAAAAATAGACGAAGCTGCTGATGCTTTATCTTTAATAGCAAAACAAGGCAAGAAGATTTTGTTTGTAGCTACAAAGAAACAAGCAAAAGATATCATTGCAGAAAAAGCAGGTTCAGTTAATATGCCATATATCACAGAACGTTGGGCAGGCGGTATGTTGACAAACTTCACAACCATCCGTAAAGCAGTTAAAAAAATGACTGCTATCGACAAAATGTCAACAGATGGTACTTTTGAAAACCTTTCTAAAAGAGAAAAATTACAAATATCTCGTCAACGCGAAAAATTAGAAAAGAACCTTGGTAGTATTTCAGATTTAACTCGTCTACCGGCTGCTTTATTCATAGTTGATGTTATGAAAGAACACATCGCCGTACAAGAAGCTAATCGTTTGGGTATTCCTGTTTTTGGAATCGTTGATACTAATTCAAATCCTAATGATATTGATTATGTTATCCCGGCAAATGATGATGCATCAAAATCAATTGATATTATTTTGACTGCAGTTACTACTGCTATTCAAGAAGGATTGCAAGAACGCAAATTAGAAAAAGAAACAGAAGCTGCTGAAAATGCAGAAGCCGCCACAAGCGAAAAGAAAGAAAAAGGCGGAACCGGTAAACAAGGACGTTCTCGTATTAAAAGAGGTAATGAAGATGCCATGAATGCAAAATTGGCAGAAAAGTATTTAACAGACGCAGAAAAGGAGAATTAATTATGGCAGTTACAATGGCAGATATTTCCAAACTTCGGACAATGACCGGAGCAGGAATGATGGATTGCAAAAATGCTTTGACAGAAGCCGAAAACGACTTTGAAAAAGCCATAGAAATTATCCGCAAAAAAGGTAAAGCTGTTGCTGCTAAACGTAGCGATCGCGAAGCTTCAGAAGGTTGTGTTTTAGCTGCTGACAAAGGTGGCTTTGCTGCTATAGTTGCATTGCAATGCGAAACTGACTTCGTTGCAAAAAACGCAGATTTTATTGCACTTACTCAAAGCATATTAGACGCTGCAATGGCAAACTGCCCTGCAAGCCTAAATGAATTGAAAGCAATCAAAATCAACGGACGCAGCATTGAAGACTTAGTTATAGACCGCAGTGGTATCACCGGTGAAAAAATGGAATTAGGAAGCTATGAATTTGTAAAAGGGAATACTACTATTTCATACATCCATCCGGGAAACAAATTAGCTACAATTGTTTCTTTCAATGAGAATATAGATCACCAAATTTCACGTGAAGTTGCTATGCAAGTTGCAGCAATGAGCCCTGTAGCACTTAACCGCGAACAGGTACCTGCACACATAGTTGAAACAGAATTGGAAATTGGTCGTGATAAAGCACGTCAAGAAGGTAAACCTGAAGCTATGCTTGATAAAATTGCTGAAGGACGTTTAAATAAATTCTACAAAGAATCTACCTTGTTGGAGCAAGAATTTATTAAAGACGCAAAAATCAGTGTTCAACAATACTTGAAACAACAATCAGCAACATTAACTGCTACTGGTTTTAAACGTGTAACATTAAATCAAGAGTAATTATTATTATTCTTACACATTACATAAAAAGCTCCGTCATAATTAGACGGAGTTTTTTATTTTAAGCAAATAATAATGGTACAACTAGTAATATTTGATTTAGACGGGACATTACTTAATTCTGTTGCAGACCTTGGCCAAGCCACTAATATTGCATTAAAAAAGCATGACCTACCAACACACGAACTAGATTGTTACAAATATTTTGTTGGCAACGGAGTAAGCAAATTAATTGAAAGAGCAGTTCCTGAAGAAATGAGAATTGAGAGTCTTTTGGCTGAAGTAAAAGCAGACTTTATGAACTATTATATGGAACATAAAACAACGCTTACCAAGCCTTACGATGGAATTCCTGAATTGCTTACTTATTTACAGTCTGAAGGCATCAAAATAGCAGTTGCATCAAACAAATTTATTGCCGGCACACAAGCACTAATCTCCCATTATTTTAAACAATTTAATTTTGCTGTTGTATTAGGACAGAGAGAAGGTATTCCTGCCAAACCTAACCCAACAATAGTAAACGAGATATTATCCGTTACAGGAGTCGATAAAAAAGATGTCTTATACTTAGGCGATACTTCAATAGATATGCAAACAGCCAAGAATGCAGGTGTATTTGCTATTGGAGTCAGTTGGGGATTTAGAACAAAACAAGAACTCTTAGACAATGGCGCAAATTTAATTATAGACCATCCGTCAGAATTGATTACACAAATAAAAATGCTCAGATAGTATCTGAGCATTTTTATTTGTGTTCATAGATTATCTACAACAACATGGTTTAATTTGTTTGAAGAAATCATTACCCTTGTCATCAACCAAAATAAATGCAGGGAAGTCCTCAACTTCTATCTGCCATATAGCTTCCATCCCTAATTCAGGATATTCAAGACACTTAATATTCTTTATATTATTCTGAGCTAAGATTGCAGCCGGACCTCCTATTGAGCCTAAATAGAAACCACCATGTTTTTTACAAGCATCGGTAACCTGTTGACTTCTATTCCCTTTTGCCAACATAATCATGCTACCGCCATTTTCTTGGAATAAATCAACATATGAATCCATTCTTCCGGCTGTTGTAGGTCCCATAGAGCCGCATGCCATTCCTGAAGGGGTTTTAGCCGGTCCTGCGTAATAAATGGGATGTTCTTTCATATATTGAGGCAAGCCTTCACCTTTATCAATACGCTCTTTTAATTTTGCATGTGCAATATCACGTCCAACAATAATTGTACCACTTAATGACAAACGTGTTGATACAGGATATTTAGTAAGTTCTGCTAATACATTTGCAATTGGTTGGTTAAGATTAATCTTAACTGCATTGCCTTCGCCTGCATTTCTTAGTTCTTCAGGAATTAACTCACCCGGATTATCATCCATTTTCTCAATCCAAATACCATCTGCATTAATCTTGCACTTAATATTACGATCGGCTGAACAAGAAACGCCCATACCAACCGGACAAGATGCACCATGACGCGGTAAACGAATTATTCTTACATCATGTGCAAGGTATTTGCCACCAAATTGTGCACCTAAACCTATTTTATGCGCTTCAGATAAAACTTGCTCCTCCAGTTCAATATCTCTAAAAGCTCGTCCTCCTTCATTACCTGTAGTTGGAAGATTATCATAATAATGAGTTGATGCTAATTTCACTGTTTGAAGATTTTTTTCAGCAGAAGTTCCTCCAATTACAAATGCAATGTGATATGGTGGACAAGCAGCTGTACCTAAAGTTTTAATTTTCTCTACCAAAAAAGGAACTAAAGTTGAAGGATTCAACAATGCTTTGGTTTCTTGATACAAATATGTTTTGTTGGCAGATCCACCACCCTTAGTTACGCACAAAAAGCTATATTCCATACCCTCAGTAGCTTCCAAATCAATCTGTGCAGGAAGATTACATTTAGTATTTACTTCTTCATACATTGATATCGGAGCGTTTTGAGAATATCTAAGGTTCTCTTCTGTATATGTTTTAAAAACACCTAATGACAAAGCTTCTTCGTCACAATAACCGGTCCAAACCTGTTGTCCTTTTTCGCCATGAATAATAGCTGTACCGGTATCTTGACACAACGGAAGTTGTCCTTTAGCTGAAACTTCTGCATTACGCAAAAAAGTCAAAGCTACGTATTTATCGTTTTCACTTGCCTCAGGATCACTTAAAATTTTAGCTACCTGCTCGTTATGAGAACGTCTCAACAAAAATGACACATCACGAAAAGCCGCTCTCGCCATTGCTGTAAGACCTTCTTTCTCAATTTTTAAAATCTTTTTACCCTCAAATTCGCCGACAGACACATAATCACTAGTCAATAAGTAATAATTTGTCTTATCTTCTCCCAAAGGGAATGGAGCTTGGTACTTAAATGTAACTGCCATAATATGCTTTTTTTAGATTAAATATCAGCTTGTAAAATTACTATAAAATAGCCGTATTTCAGCAATTAAGACAGATAATTTTTAATGTCATCAGCTACTGTTATTTTAAAAAAATCAAGGCAAATGGGCTTTGTATTAAATAATTTCACCCCTATATGTCATTTTTAATACCATAATACGAGTTTTTACTTACAAATAAGCATAAATAAACCTTTATATATCTTTCTGTATTATGGTATCATGTTATTATATATCTTTGTGAAAAATGATCATATTCGAAGACAAAATATAATAAATCAGGTAGAATAAAATTTGCCTGCTTTGTTATTATGCTTTTATCATTCAACAAACTAAACAAAAATATATGATTAAACATTTTCTCTCCTATTTTGAAGAAACAATCAAAAAATACTGGGATGCACCTGCATTAAGTGACTTTGATGGAGACTTAACTATTAGTTATGGACAAACAGCAGAAGCCATTGCTAAACTGCACATATTGTTTAAAGAAGCAGGCATTGAAAAAGGTGACAAGATTGCCATTTGCGGTAGAAACTCAGCACACTGGGCTGTAAGCTTCTTAGCAATTACTACATACGAAGCTGTGGCAGTATCAATACTTGCAGATTTTTCTGCAGATAGCGTTCATGCTTTAGTTAATCATTCGGATTCAAAATTCTTCATGGTTGGAGATGTAGTTTGGCAAGGTTTAGACAAAGATAAAATGCCTAACTTGTTAGGTATTATTTGCATGAAAGATTTCGAACTTTTGTACGCTGCTAACAAAAAATTTGAAGCAAAATACAAGGATAGAGATAATCTATTCAAATCTAAATACCCACAAGGATTTGGAGTAACAGATGTTTCATATCCTATTGACAACCTAGAGGATGTTGCACTAATTAATTATACTTCAGGTACAACCAGCGATCCGAAAGGCGTAGTTCTAAGTTATAAGAGTATCAGTTCTAATGTTCAATTCGGACAAGATAGAATTCCTAACAAACCCGGTTGGAGCATGGTTTCTATGCTTCCACTTGCACATATGTTTGGATTAACATTTGAGTTTTTGTATCAACTAGCGGGAGGTTGCCACGTTTATTTCTTGAGCAAAACACCATCTCCTCAAGTTTTGATGAAAGCTTTTGCAGAAGTTCATCCGTACATGATTTTGACAGTGCCTTTAGTAATCGAAAAGATTTTCAAGAAAACTATATTCCCTGCAATCAAAAAACCGATTGTAAGAGAATTATGGTATATACCGGGAATTAATACTCCTATAAGACGCAAGGTTAGGGATAAATTAATGCAGGCCTTTGGAGGAAATTTACGCCATCTTATTATTGGAGGTGCAGCTTTAAATCATGAAGTAGAAAATTGCCTAAAACAAATTAAATTCTGCTATACAGTAGGCTACGGAATGACAGAATGTGGCCCGATATTAGGTTATGAAGATTGGCAAAATTTCAAAAAACGCTCATGCGGAAAAATTGTCGATAGAATGACAGTTACAATAGATTCTAATAATCCGGAAAAGAGTGTTGGCGAAATTATGGTTAAGGGCGATAATGTGATGATGGGTTATTATAAGAACCCTGAAGCAACTGCTGCTACCTTTACTTCTGACGGATGGATGCGTACCGGTGATTTAGGCATTATCGATAAAGATGGAAATATATTTATTCGTGGACGTAATAAGAGTGTTATTATAGGTTCATCGGGCCAAAATATATATCCTGAAGAAATTGAAGATAAACTAAATAACATTCCTGGAATTTTAGAATCTGTTGTTGTTGACAGAGGTGGATATCTTACAGCTTTAGTATTTCCTGATAACGAGGCTCTTAAAGAAGAACAAGAAACAAAATCGATGGAAGTTATTATGAATGGCATCTTGGTAAAATTAAACAAATTAGTACCTCCATTCTGTAAAATCAAACAAATAGAATTAGTTGATAAAGAATTTGAAAAGACCCCTAAACGCAGTATTAAGAGGTTTATGTACAAATAAATATATTGGTGATGGCAGAGACAAAATCTCTGCCATTATTGTTTAATTTGACGACCTGAAAAAGCCATAAATGCTTCGGTCGTTTCATCACCATGAGTTTTTGAAACGGGAATCTTTTTAATATCAGGCACGTCTATTTCTAAATCAATTTCATCATTATTACGTCTAAGTGCAATGACATGTTCGAAATTGACCATATACGAACGATGACAACGCCTTATAGCAGTTTTATCTAACTCTGAACTTAATTTCTTAAGTGAATTCCTCAACAAATGTTGTGCAATCTTACCTTGCTTTAAATAATTAATTTCTACATAATTATCGGCAGCCTCTAGGTATATTATATTCTCGGATGATACAGAGAATCTCAATTCGCCTTTTTCATCATGAAACTGAATAATAGTAGGTTCCGGATGCAACACACTATTCTCTAATTGTTTTAAACGACCTTTCTTATCTGTGTATGAAAAGAATAGCCACGAAACAGTGTAAGGCAAAAATATAACTAAAAAGGTATTAATACTGGCATCTTTAAAAACGGTAATAATATCTTCCCACGACCAAAAGTTCAAATCATCTCTGACAGCAATTGTATATAATGTATAAAATCCTGATAAAGCAACTATCTCAAGTACTATCCATAAGGCATATTCAGTATTATACAATGAATGTTTACGAACAAAACGATACATTACATATCTACTTATTGCGATAACTATTATACCTGTCAGTACTAATATAAATGAGAATGCGAAATACCCTACTGAAGATACAGGATACCATTTTTCAGAATTAAATGGTTTATATAAATTTATAAATGCCAACGAAAAAACAGCAGTAAAGGCTATAAGCCTGATTAGGTTGTTTTTGGTAATCAAGTATTTATTTACCGACTTTCCCTTAGGCCTCCAATTATTATTCCAACTCATAATCAATGATTTTTTCTATTAATAATTTGTAAAGCGCAAACAATTCATAGTGAGCGTGGGCAAAGGTAAGAATTTTTCTGTTTAAGCAAAAATTACTTCATTCATCTTAACATCATGCAACTCTATAGGTAATTTGTTGCATAATTGTTCAGAATAACAAATCCCTATTTTATACACAGTAGAATTAGATAATAATTTATCATAAAAGCCTTTGCCGCGTCCTAAACGTGCAAAAGTAACATCATCAAATCCAAGGCCCGGTACAATTACTAAATCTATCTCAGATAAATTTGCAATTTCTGCATTTACAGGCTCCATTATATTGTATGTTCCCTTGATTTTTTGCTCTGTGTATTTACAGATAATTAAATTATCTTCCTGTACTACAGGCAAATAAACTTGTTTAGTCTTAGCCCATTTTTCTATCCACCGGCTTAAATCAATTTCATCGGGTAGTGGCCAAAAAAATAGTATTGAGGATGCATTTTTAAAATGTTGGTTTTGCTCTAGAAGTGATGCAATTACCTTTGATTTAGCCTGCTTTGTTGCACAGTCCAAACATGCAACACGCTTTTTCATTTCTTTCCGCAATATTTTTTTGTCAATCGAAAAGCACATCTCTACCTCCGTCTTCACGCTCAGTAATATTAACTTTCTTTGTATCTTCAGGAAGTAATTCTTCGAGCATTTCAGGCCATTCTATAAAACAATAATTACCGCTGAAAAAATACTGATCGTAACCTAAATCATAAGCTTCTTCGATTTTTTTTATTCTATAACAATCGAAGTGATAAATCGGATTACCCTCATCATCAGTATATTCGTTCACTATTGCAAATGTGGGACTATTAACTGTATCTTGAACACCCAATACATCACACAATGCTTTTATAAATGTAGTTTTACCTGCACCCATAGCACCATAAAACGCAATAATCTTGGAATCACCTATCAGCTTAAGAAAATCTTTTGCAACAGAGTGCAGACTATCTAAATCTTTTATCAGAAGTTTATTCATTTGTTTCTAATAAATAATTAAAACAAGCTAAATTGACCATCATTATCAGGCGTTTGCTGAGATAAATCTGTATCTTCATTTTGCTCATTATCTTCTTCATTATTATCCGGCAAAGAATCATCTACCTCTTCAGGTACACGTAATGGTTCAAGTTCGCGTATTTCATTTATCATGGCGGTTGCAACACGTTTGCCTTTCGCCTTATAGCTTTTTACGCCTATGTATTCATCTGCATCTAAAACTAATGGTTCTGCATTATCAGCAGCTCCTTGTAATTTAATTTCCAAAAGCGGATAATACGTATCGGTAATATGTATTAAGCGAGAATCGGGATGTTCTCCTATAAATGAGAACTCTTTTGTTGAAGCTTCCAGTTTAAAACGCTTTATATATGGATTCTTTTGTTCTGCATCATACAAAACTGCTGTCCAAATCTTCTCCGAATCAAATTTCTCTATACGCAATATATCATCAGGATAATGGTTGCTTAAATCAAAGTTACTTGTAAAACAAATTCCACGTTTAGTTATGACAAGTATCGAATCTTCATGACAGAACTCTCCAAGTAAGGTACCGCGCCCATCATAATTAAGACGCAAAACATCATAATCGAACCACACTTCTCTTCCGCCTAAAGTTGAACCTCCCTTTTGCTTCAATACTATTCTGTGAATGTCATTTTTAGTAAAAATATTACCCATAGAAGAACGCCCTTTGATAGCTATTTCGCTAAAATCACGCTCAAATACAAGATTCTTTATACGCGGCTTAGGTTTTAAAAATACTTTCAAAATCTCAGCCTCACCATTCGGATTTGCTGAAAAATAAAGAACTTTTGTACCTTTTGTTCCCTGAGTCAAATCGTAATCTTTGTCGCGAGCCAAACCACCTAAAGCAAATCGTTTTATATAACTAACACCATCTTTGCCATTTCTGTAAACCATATTGTATATGGTTCTGTTATCATTCTTTTTAAAGATACCTAAATACAATACATTCTTTCCAACGTATACTTTTTCTGCAACTTTAATAACCTTAAACTTACCGTCTTTGTAAAATATTGCAATGTCATCAATGTCAGAACAATTACAAACATATTCGTCGCGCTTAAGTCCGGTTCCTATAAAGCCTTCTTCCCTATTGATATAAAGTTTTTCGTTTGCTTCTACAACCTTCGAAACTTCAATATTATCAAAATTTCTTATTTCGGTTTTACGAGGATACTTGCTACCATATTTTTCTTTTAAATGGTCGAACCATTTTATTGTAAAATCTACTATATGTGCTAAGTTATTCTTAACCTCTTCTAATTCAGCATATAGGGCTTTGATATCTTCATTAACCTTGTCAGAATTAAATTTCAAGATACGACTCATCTTGATTTCCAATAGTTTCTTAATATCTTCTTCCTCGACCGGTCTTATAAAACTAGATTTGAATGGATCTAAACGATGATCTATGTGAGCAATAGCAGATTCAATAGTTTTACTTTCTTCAAATTCTTTATCCTTATAAATACGTTCTTCAATGAATATTTTTTCGAGCGAACACATGAAGATTGATTCTTGTAATTCTGTTTTGCGTATAAGCAATTCTTCCTTTAACAATCTCATTGTGTTTTCAGCCGAAAACTTTAACACATCACTAACAGAAAGGAAATTTGGTTTTTCTTCATAAATAACACAACAATTAGGAGATACGCTGATTTGACAATCTGTAAAAGCATATAATGCATCTATAGTCTTATCCGAAGATTTACCCGGCATTAAATGAACTAATATCTCGACATTTGCAGCTGTGTTATCATCTACTTTTTTAATTTGTAATTTACCTTTTTCAGTAGCACGCAGAATTGATTCTATAACACTTTCTGTTGTTGTTCCGTAAGGAATTTCAGAGATGCATAATGTTTTATTATCGAGTTTTGAGATTTTAGCACGTACCTTCAATTTTCCATCACGCTTTCCATCGCTATAACGAGATACGTCAATCGAACCTCCTGTTACGAAATCCGGATATAATGCAAATGATTCTCCTTTAAGGCAAGCAATAGATGCATCAATAAGTTCATTGAAATTATGAGGTAATATCTTTGTAGAAAGTCCGACGCCGATTCCCTCAGTTCCTTGTGCCAACAATAATGGGAATTTAACAGGTAAAGCTACAGGCTCTTGATTTCGTCCGTCATAAGACAATTTCCACTCTGTTGTTTTAGAATTAAATACAACTTCTAAAGCAAATTTGCTCAAACGAGCTTCAATATAACGAGGGGCAGCTGCATCATCACCGGTCAAAATATTTCCCCAGTTTCCTTGACAATCTATCAAAAAATCTTTTTGACCTAATTGAACTAATGCGTTTCCAATTGAAGCATCTCCATGAGGATGAAATTGCATAGTGTGACCAACTATGTTAGCTACTTTGTTGTAGCGTCCGTCATCCATGCGTTTCATAGAATGTAAAATACGCCTTTGAACAGGCTTTAGACCATCACATAAGTGCGGAACTGCCCTATCCAAAATTACGTAAGATGCATAATCCAGAAACCAATTTTGAAACATACCGGACAATTGATGTTTTACCATCGAGTCTTTTAAATCAGGTATTTTGTACTCAGAATGGGCTTTGGTTTCCAGCTCGTCTTTCAATTCTTCATCATTATCTGCCATCTTTTGAATCTTTTTTGTTCATCTTGCATGCTATCCGTGCAAGTTTCGGCGTAAAATTACAAAAAATCCATCAAAAACCTTACCTTTGCATTTCAAAAATAATGGCTCTGAAAACAAAAAAGCAGAAACATATTTTTTAGTACAAAAAAGCATATAAAATTAGCACAATAAACAATTAATCGCAATATAATTATGGCATCACAAGAAGATGTATTTAAAAAATTAGTCGCTCACTGCAAGGAGTATGGTTTTGTATTCCCTTCCAGTGATATTTACGACGGACTTGCCGCTGTATATGATTACGGACAAAACGGAGTTGAGCTTAAAAACAATATCAAAAAGTATTGGTGGGACAGCATGATATTGCTACACGAAAACATTGTTGGTATTGATGCAGCTATTTTTATGCATCCTACTATTTGGAAAGCATCAGGTCACGTTGACGCTTTTAACGATCCTCTAATAGATAACAAAGACAGCAAAAAACGCTATCGCGCTGACGTTCTTATTGAAGATCAATTAGCAAAATTCGACGAAAAAATAAATAAAGAAGTTGAAAAAGCAGCTAAGAAATTTGGCGATTCTTTTGATGCTGAATTATACAAAAGCACAAATCCGCGTGTTCTTGAAAATGTAGCTAAACGCGAAGAATTACACTCACGCTTCGCTAAGGCTCTTAACGATGGTAATTTAGAAGAATTAAAACAAATAATACTTGATTACGACATTGTATGCCCTATCAGTGGAACGAAGAATTGGACGGATGTTCGTCAATTTAATTTGATGTTTACCACAGAAATGGGTTCTACATCTGATGGCGCAATGAAAATCTATCTACGTCCGGAAACTGCACAAGGTATTTTTGTAAATTACATGAATGTACAAAAGACCGGTCGTATGAAAATTCCTTTCGGAATAGCACAAATTGGAAAGGCTTTCCGTAACGAAATCGTAGCAAGACAATTTATTTTTAGAATGCGTGAATTCGAGCAAATGGAAATGCAATTCTTTGTTCGCCCGGGAGATGAAATGAAATGGTTTGCTCATTGGAAAGAATTTAGATTAAATTGGCACAAAGCATTGGGCTTGGGCGATGAGAAATATCGTTACCACGATCACGACAAATTAGCTCACTACGCAAATGCAGCTACCGACATAGAATTTGAAATGCCTTTTGGTTTTAAAGAAGTAGAAGGCATTCACTCTCGTACAAACTTCGACTTAAGCCAACATTCAAAATTCTCAGGTAAAAAAATTGAATATTTCGATCCTGAATTAAATGAATCATATACTCCTTATGTAATAGAAACTTCAATAGGCGTAGACCGTATGTTCTTATCAATAATGTCTGCAGCATATACCGAAGAGAACTTAGATGGAGGAGATAGTCGCGTAGTACTGAAATTACCACCTGTATTGGCTCCAATAAAGGCTTGCGTGATGCCATTGATTAAGAAAGACGGACTACCTGAAAAAGCTCGTGAAATTATGAACGAACTGAAATTTGATTTCAAATGTTCTTATGACGAAAAAGATTCTATTGGCAAACGCTACCGTAGACAAGATGCAGTAGGTACTCCTTTTTGCATAACTGTAGATCATCAAACATTAGAAGATGGATGTGTTACAGTTCGTTACAGAGACAATATGACACAAGACCGCATTAAGATCGAAGAATTGCACGAACTTATAGGTAAGGCGGTTAACATGAAAAATCTATTCAAGAAAATTGTTGGATAAATAATTTACAGGGATATTCTTTTTTAGAGTGTCCCTTATTTTGCCTCTATGAAATCAAGAACTCAAATAATTCACATCATTTTAATAACACTGCTGACAATAATGACAGCTGTGTTGTTACATTCTTGTGCAAACAGAGGCTCCGGACCACAAGGAGGTCCAAAAGACGAATCATCTCCTGTTATAGTTAAGAGTTCACCTGATAATAGAGCAAGACTAGTTTCTTCAAAGCGAATTTCAATAGAATTTAATGAGTTGATTTCAATTGAGGCGGCATACAAAAATGTGATAATTTCTCCCACACAAAAAAATCAACCTACCGTCAAAGCAATTGGTAAAAAAGCCGTTATAACATTGGAAGATAGTTTATTAGATAATACTACATATACCATTGACTTTGGTAATTCTATAGTAGATTATAATGAAAAGAATGTACTTAAAGATTATCAATTTTCATTTTCGACGGGTGCCGATTTTGACACCTTGCAAATTAGCGGAATTGTACTAGATGCTCACACCTTAAAAGCCATGTCCGGAATATCTGTAGGTATTTATAAAACAGATAATGACACTGCATTTGAAACAACTCCATTTATGCGTATGACTAAAACAAAAGAAGATGGTTCTTTTGTAATTAGAAACATAAAAGAAGGTAAATACAAGCTATACGCTCTGAATGACGTTACACAAACATACTTCTATAAGCAAATAGGAACTGATATAGCTTTTTGCGACAGCATTTTGCAACCCGATGTTCATATGCACGGCAAAATAGACACCATTTGGTCTGATAGTCTGAAAACCAAATTCGATAGCCTTATTGTTGATGCTCACACCGAATATTATCCTAAAGATTTGATTTTAAAGTCTTTCAAAGAAAATCCGATAAGGCATTTCTTTAAAAAGTGTACACGCAACGGTAAAAATAATTTTACTTTGACCTTCGGTGCAACACCGCTAAAACAACCTGTACTCACAATTATTGATTCTACAGAACATAGCAATTGGTATGTTCAAGAAAAAGCCATGCGTGCCGATTCTCTTACATATTGGATAACAGATTCTTTATTGTATAAGCAAGACACCTTGAAGCTTTCGTTGATATATTTAAAGACCGATTCAACTAGTAATCTGGTAGAGAAAACAGATACTATCAATATGGTCGTTACAAATAAAAGCAGTAAAAAACGAAACAAATATAATGAAGTCGATAATCAAAATCTTCCTCTTTCATTTGTACACAATATAGTTAATGACATGGAAGTTTACGATACATTATCGCTAAACTTTGAAGAGCCTATTACAGAAATCGTAAAAGACAGTATACAATTATTTATAAAGAAGGATACAATATGGACTCAAGTACCATTCGAATTGATTAAAGACGATAGTTTGTGTACAAAAAAGCTTAAATTTCTTTATAAGAAAAGTTATGGAGATACGTACAAACTGAATGTTGATTCAGCGAGCATAAGAAGTATGTATGGAAGAACTGTCGATAAATTTTACAAAACATTTAGAATCAAACAATTGGAAGAATATGGGAATCTATTTATTAAACTTCCCGATATGCCTCAAAATGGTATAATAGAACTTCTTAATCAGAAAGATCAATGTGTTCAGACAGCATTTATTGAAGATAACAAATATATATTTCAAGACATAAAACCGGGTCCTTACTATATACGCCTGATTATTGATGAAAATGTTAATGGTAAGTGGGATACAGGAATTTACAAGGATAACAAGCAAGCAGAACTTGTATATTACTACCCGAAACAAATAAAGATACGAGCAAATTGGGATATAGAAGAAGAATGGCCATACAATAGTATACCTTGGGAAAAACAAAGACCTGAAGAGCTGAAAATTAATGACAGTAAAAAATAATCATGAAGTACTTACGTTACTGCATTTTAACAATCATACTAATTCATTGTACTGCTTTATTTGCGCAATACAGCTCACAATGTCCTTTAGTCAATACGGCTTTCAGAGCAGGAGAAGAACTTGAATATACAGCATTTTTTCAATGGGGAGGCATCATAGTTGATAGGCTCGTAATAAACACGAAAGTAACAGATGATATATATAGGAAAGAAGATGTTTACAATATCTCAGCTGTAGGTCATACTGAAAAGGTGATGCGTTCATTCTTTTCGCTTCGCGACACATTTCAAGTGATGATGCGTAAAAAAGATTTACTCTCATTATACTTCTATGAGCGAGATATTGAACGGAAATACAATGCCATTAAGAACCACTATTTTTATCCCATTGAAAATGGTATGGCAGTCGAGGCAATTGAGATTAAGAACGGAGAAACCAAAAAAAGTACAGATGTTTTCCACGATATTTGCCCTATTGATGCTTTAGGACTTCTTTACCGAATTAGAAATTATGATTTTTCTAATATCGCTGTTGGAGAATCAACACAATTTACCTTTTATCGTGTTGACGGAGTATTAAATTTGTCAATTACTTATGTAGGTAAAGAAAATATCAGTTTGCGTGACGGGACTACATATAGATGTCTACGTTTCTATTTTGAAACATCCGATGGGACACTGTTTTCGAGTGAAAATCCTGTATCTATTTGGCTTACTGACGACAAAAACAAAATTATTGTACACGCTGAAGCAAAACTAAAAATAGGGTACGCCAAGCTAGATTTAGTCAAGGTATCTAAGAATCGTTATCCACTACACTACCTAAAGAAATAATAATATAAAAACAGGGAACATCATTACGACATCCCCTACTCATTATTTCATATAGGCTGAATTTATAAACCGAAAGCCTTTTTTATTGCGTCAACCATATCCGTTTTTTCCCATGTAAACAACTCTACTTTGCGTTTGATGAAACGACCGTCAGAACTTGTAAATGTTTTTTCAACTACTGTCGGAATTCTACCAACGTGACCATAAGAAGCAGTTTCCTCGTAAATAGGATTACGCAATTTAAGACGATCTTCAATAGCCTTAGGGCGCATATCAAATAAAGTCTCAATTTTAGACGCTATCTCGCCATCGCTTAAAGAAACTTTCGATGTATTATATGTATTTACATAAAAATTAATAGGCTTTGCCACTCCTATAGCATACGCAACTTGAACAAGCACCTCATCAGCCAAGCCGGCTGCAACCAT
>JAKIYQ010000078.1:0-4109 GCA_022708465.1 Bacteroidota bacterium
ACAGCAACAACCGGAATCGGTTTAACTGATGCATCAGCCATAGCAAACGATACATTTACTAATACTACTGCTGCAAATTTGGATGTAGTATATACTGTAACTCCGTATGCCGGAGATTGCCCGGGTACAGCTTATACAGTAACAGTAACAGTATTACCTGACGTATTAGCTCCTACAATCATATACTAATATTATATTAGCTTTTCATCGTTTTGTTTAAAAGGCAAATTCAAATATTGAATATATTGTTGACTGTGCTGTTTTGCTTAGCAGTCTCAGTTTTGCATGCAGAAAATCCTGATCTGGTCGAATCAATCGGCCGGGTTAGGAATTTCCATGTGCCTATAATTGAAAATGCTGATTATTATTGGTGGCTTGACGATGAATTATTAGATGAAAACACATCAGAAATAACTCTCGAATTTAGCAAGAGCGGTGAATTTGAGCTATCTGCTCAATATTCTGTAAGAGGGTGCTTATCGCCCAAAAGCGTTATTTTAATTAGTGTAAGTGATAGTGTTGTAGATATTCCGGATGAATTACCTGAAATTTATCCTGAAAAATTCTTCAGTCCTAACGGAGATGGGAATAATGATACTTGGGATATTGTTAATATTCAATACTATCCGAATGCACTTATTGAAATATATGACAGATTTCATAAACGCTTAACTCAATATCAAGGAATCGATAAAGGTTGGGACGGATTGTATAGAGGACATCCGATGCCGGAATCCGATTATTGGTATATAATAAAAGATAAAAAATTGATTAATACCCGTTCGGGTCACTTTATTTTAAAACGCTAATGGCATAAAAACACTATATTTGCTGCAAAATAATTCTAAATGTTTAATTTGCGACATTGTTTTGTGTGTTTTATGTTGATTTGTGCACTTTCGTCTTGCACTGAGCGTATTGATTTTACCGTATCAGACATAGAACCTCAATTAGTAATTACAGGATATGTATGCACCGAACCCGGTACTTACGCAATACATCTGTCTTCAAGCGGTAATTTCTTCGGAAAAGATACTCTGAAAAAATATGATAATGCAGTAGTCAGTATTAATGATTACCAATTGGAAAATGACCCGAATAACAATGGTACTTATATTACTAAATCAGATTTTTGTGCAGTTGAAGGCGAAACATATACTCTAAAGGTACTTCTTGACTTTAATTTAGACGGAGTAGAAGAACTATATACATCAACAGTAGTAGCCCCTTATACGGTCCCTCTGAAAAATTTATTATTGCAGAAGTTGTCTAACGAAGAAGGATCATCAATTTTTCCATTGGCATCATTGATATTTTTCCAAGATCCTATAGGCCCTAATTACTATGGCGCTCATTTGTATTTGACAACAGCAAGAGATTCAAACTCTTCATATCAAAAATATCATGTTTCAAATACACCCTCAAAGTATGTGATGAACATATTTAGTTCGGATGTTGAAGATGGCAGTTTTATATTTTATCCTGCATATTTGATATCTAGACGAATGTTACACACCCCATTAGATACCCTTACCGTATATCCCTTAGATACCTTCGAATTAGAATTGAATAATCATTCTCAAAAATACTTTGAATATTTAAAGCAAGCGAGTGATGCTTCAAGTGGTTCAAATCCTCTTTTTATGACTCCTCCCGGTGTTATGCACGGAAATATTGAAGGTGGCGCATTAGGTGCGTTTGGAGTCTATACTGTATCTAGATTAAAAGCAGTAATGCCATTTGCAGAAAATTCATGGACTGATGAACAAATGATTCTGCGTTTCGGAGTAAATTGGCGCGAAAAATTTCCGAAGGAGGGATCTCAATGAAGCGGTTTTATACATTAGGGATTCTTTTTATGCTGTTTGTGATTAATTTGCATGCAGCATGTAAACTTAGCGGAGGTTTATTTGATATAACTACCGGTGAACCGCTTATTAATGCATATATCTATGTAGATGAATTGCAAAGTGGTACAATCACAGATATTGACGGGAATTACAGCTTTGATTTAGAAAATCAGAAAAAATATACTATACGTCTATCTTACGTTGGATATTCATCTACTTATCAGATTGTTAAGACAGGAAATAAGGATAAACAAAATCAAGATTTCTATTTAGAACAAGAAAATAAACATTTAGATGAAGTAATAGTTTCGGGAGAGAGCGCAAGGAAACGTTTGGAACAGCCTACAATGGGTGTTGAGCGGCTTGAAATAGGACAAATCCGTAAGATACCTGCATTTATGGGCGAAGTGGATATTATTAAATCAATTCAATTATTACCGGGTGTACAATCTACATCAGAGGGCTCGTCTTCATTTAGTGTAAGAGGAGGTGCGCCTGATCAAAATCTTATTTTATTAGACGGATCAACTATATACAATGCGTCTCATTTAATGGGATTCTTTTCTGTCTTTAATAACGATATTATTAATGATGCAGTTTTGTATAAGGGAGATATTCCGGCAACTCATGGGGGAAGATTATCTTCATTGCTTGAAATTAATACCAAAGAAGGTAATAACGATAAGTTTTCAGGACGAGGCGGAATAGGACTTATTTCTTCAAGACTTTTACTCGAAGGTCCATTAGTTAAAGATAGACTTACTGCATGGATTTCGGGACGTGTATTTTACGCCGGAATGTTTTTACCATTGATGAAAAACGTCAATTATTCACTTTCTCGTACACGACTTACCTTTTATGATATAAATGCAAAATTATCTGCAACTATAAACGACAAACATCGTTTGTTTTTGTCGGGTTACATGGGTGAAGACTTTTTTGCTTTAACAGGGACCGGCGATTTTGATTACGCAAATAAGGCATTATCTTTACGATGGAGTGCCATTGTAAATGACAAATTTTACCTTAACACTACTGCAAATTGTAGTTTCTATAACTATTTGGGTCAAGGCTCTTTGTCAGGTTTAAGCGGGCAATGGAAATCTTCAATCCAAGATTATGGTTTAAGACAAGAATATGTATGGGATGTAGATTCACACAATCACATTAAATTTGGTTTTTCCGGTTCGTATAAGTATGTAAATACGGGTGATGCAAGTATGAACCAAGAGGGTATAGAACAAGATTTAGCCATAAGTATTCCTCCAACGCAAAGTTTAGAATCAGCCTTATTTATATCGAATGAACAAAAGTACGGACAAGTTGCATTGTCGTATGGATTAAGAGCATCAATATTTAATAATATAGGACCTCAAACCGAATTAATATTGAATGAAAACCACGAGATGGTTGATTCTGTTCATTATTCATCCGGCGATTTTTATAATACATATTGGAATTTGGAACCCCGTTTCGGTATGTCGTGGAAGTTTTATAAAGACATGTCGTTAAAAGTGGGATATTCGCGTACAGCACAATATTTGCATCTTATTCAAACTACTACAGCAGGTTCTCCATTAGACGTTTGGCGTACTTCAAACAAGAATTTAAAGCCGGAAATATGTGATCAGGTTTCTTTAGGATATTTCTGCAATTTCCTAAATGAAACATATCAAATAAGTGTCGAGGGTTATTACAAGTACCTGCAGAATGTTGTTGATTTTAAAGATTTTGCAAATATAGTGTTGAATAAAAATATTGATGCAGAGATAATATCCGGTAAAGGTCAAAATTTTGGAGTAGAGTTTATGCTAAAAAAAGACAGAGGAGATTTAACCGGTTGGATAAGCTATACGTTTTCAAGGTCATTTCGAACTATCCCGGGAATCAATAATGGTGTTGAATATTCGTCTGCTACCGACAGGCCTCACAGCATAAATGTAGTTTTGAATTATAATATTGCGGGTTGGGTTGATATAGGTGCATCATGGGTATATGCGACAGGCCAGCCTATGTCGGCACCTGATGGTCGCATGGATTTTCCCGATTTTGGTTATTCTACTACTATACCAATATATTCAGGTCGGAACCAATATCGCATGCCTGATTATCATCGTTTGGACTTAACTGTAACCTTTGATTTAAATAAAGGCAAGAAGAAACGTTATAATCACGATTTGAATATATCCTTATACAATGTATATTGTCGTCATAATGCTTGGATGATTAATTTCGAAACCGATCCTGAGACGGGAGCGC
>JAKIYQ010000026.1:0-18206 GCA_022708465.1 Bacteroidota bacterium
CCTATATAAAATGGAGCAAACTGTTACATTAAATCCGATAACCATGGCGGCTACTCATGCTGCTTATTCGTTGGGTGAAGAATGGAGAAGGCAGATGTTAGATTATGTAGAGGCTAATTTAGATTACGTAATATCCGAAATGGCAGTTAAGATGCCTTTAATTAAACCGATGAGACCGCAAGCATCATTCTTATTGTGGTTAGACTTTTCTGCCTATGGCTTGTCTTCTGATGAATTACAACATAAAATTGTTAATAAAGCTAAGCTTGCTCTTAATAAAGGGACTTCATTCGGCTTAGGAGGTGAGCAATATTTTCGTATGAATGTAGCTACTCCACGTTCTGTTTTGGAAGAGGCTATAAAGCGTTTGGAGAAAGTTTTCGCTTAATTTTTTATATAGGTGTAAATGCAAAAAAGTCAGTAAAATTATATTTACTGACTTTTAATTTTTGCGGTGTGGATGGGGCTCGAACCCACGACCTCCGCCGTGACAGGGCGGCATTCTAACCAGCTGAACTACCACACCAAACAGCTTGATTTCTCAAATGCGATGCAAAGATAAGACAAATAATTTATATACAAAATACTAGATGCTGTTTTTTTTGAATTTTATATCAAAAAAAATCAGCCAACTACAATAAAGAACTCGTCTGTATTTTCGTAATGGAATAGAAGATCTTGATTAATATCATCTTTACGAATTAAAACTTTTACATTACCATTCTCGGCATCATGAACATAAAGGTCTTCTCTAAAGTCAATTCCATGTAATCCGGCTTTTTTATACATTGCTTCCTTGGCACACCAACATAAAAGGCTATAATCACATTCTGTTAATTGATTTGTGCTACGTGCTGTTTCAATCTCGCATTTGTTCATAAAACGTTCTTGTATGCGCAGTACCCGTTCGCCTTTGTATTCAATGTCTATTCCTATAGGATTATCATCATGTATGGCTGCAGCAATATATTTTTTAGTATGACTTATGCTGATTTCGCATTGTTTGTTTTTTACAAAAGGCTTTCCTGATGTTAGATGATCAATTATCACATCCTCCTTGCACAGAATTTCTATTAGTTTTTTTCCTAATTGTTTTTCTTGATCTCTGGCACTCAATTCTGACTCTTCCATTTTCCATACGAGGAAATGGATATCATTGATATATTCGTCTTTTATCAACATTTAATTACTGCCATTTTGTGGTTTCCATGATGCGAATTACATCATCTTTTATGTAGTTAATAACAGGTGCCAATGAATCTTTATTTGGTCTGTTATTAAAATACAAGGCTCCTCTTAGAAAATTCTTTGTACTATCTGTTAAAACAAATTGTACCGAAGATGCAGTATTTCCTCTTATCTCGTATAAAATGCCATAAACATCATTATTAGTATTCTCAAAAGCTTGCTCCGTTATTGCATCAGCCTTTATTGAGTGTTTGTATACGAAAGTTCGTGAATCCTCGCTTATTTCATAAAAATTATTTTTGATAGGAGTGTAGCTGCAATAAATACGAGCATTGTATTGCGGATAAACTATGTCGAACCATTCATTATTATTGCGAGTTACTATGCGAGCAATATTTGATGGATATTCAAAAATGTATGGTTTAGTAGTATCCGATTTTGTGTATTGTTTTTCGTTTAGTTTTATTCGAAAATAAGCTCTTGGCAGTGGGGTATATTGCTGGCATGAACTAAACATCAATAAAGAAAATATGGCTATGATTATATATTTATTCTTCTTCATATTCTTGCTCATCTTCAGGTTCAGTTTTGGGCAGTATGCTTAATTTGATGCTTTTAATACGACGCTTGTCGGCAGATACGATTTTAAAGTGATAATTTTTGTATGTAATTTCTGTTTCTTGAACCGGAATTTCACCCTTTAACTCCAAGATTAGACCGGCTAATGTTTCGGCTTCCCCAATAATCTTTTCAAAATCTTGTTTATTAATGCCCTCTATTTTAAAGAAATCATTTAATAATATTTTTGCTTCAAATAAGTAATTATTTTCGTTGAGTCTGGCATATAATTGTTCATTGTCATCGTATTCATCATCAATTTCGCCGACTATTTCTTCCAATATATCTTCCATTGTAATTATACCGGCTGTACCTCCAAACTCATCAACCACAATGGCAATATGAGTTTTGTTTTTCTGGAAATCTTCCAAAAGTACATTAATGTGTTTTGTCTGTGGTACAAAATATGCTTTTCTTATCAATTTTTGCCATGCATAATTAGGCTCGTTTATATGCGAAAGTAAATCTTTAATATACAATATGCCACGTATATCATCAATATTTTCATGGAATACAGGCATCCTGGAATATTCATTAGTGTTGATTAAATCAATTATTTCCTGAAATGTGGCTGTATCATCTATTGCAATAACATCAACTCTTGCCGTCATTGCTGAGGCTGCACTTATGTCTCCAAATTTGATGATACCCTCTAAAATTTCCTTGTCCTCACTAATTTCATCAGAGGTAATTTCGAAAGCCTGTGACAAATCGTTAATTGTAATAGCTTGTTTACTATGCTTTTCAAAACGTTTTACTCTTTTTGCAGGCTTTACCATTAACCATGTTATAGGGTATAATAATTTTTCGATTATGTGTAAGGGTTTAGCCGCGAAACGAACAAATTTTAGAGAATAATTTGCTGCGTATATTTTAGGCATATTCTCTCCAAACAGTAGTAAAATAAATGTGATTAGAACTGTTTCAACCAAGAATGCCAATATTGGTCTACTCGAAAAATCAAACAAGTTTAGCATCAATTTTGATATTAGAATAATGATGCCAACATTTACCAAGTTATTGGTAATTAAGATTGAAGACAGTAATCTATCCGGCGATTCTCTTAATTTGAGAACTAATTGATCGGTAGGCGTATTTCTATTTTCTAAAGCCTCTATGTCTTTGGGCCTTAGTGAGAAATAAGCCATTTCTGATGCTGATGCAAATGCAGAGCACAGCATCAGTAAAATAATCACACAAGCAAGGACTATATTTACTATCATATTTGAATATTCAGTTACAACTGCAAAAATACAATATTAAATTGATAGTAAAAAAGAACAATGCAAGCTCTTGAAAATTTATCGATGCTAGTGCATCATGCAGAGTCTATTACTTTGCGTCATACTGTCGGTTGCATTTATCCTCTTGAATTCAGTATTTACGATGCAAAGTGGAATCTGAATCACGAATATTAGAATATTTGCAATAGGCTTTAAAATTTTTCGTAACTTTGCAGTCCGACAGTTCGTTTAGACCATCCTGTCGTTAAAAAAAACCAGGCTTGTAACGTGAATGTTTGTTTCGCAACTTACAAGGTGGTGAAACAAACATTTTTATTTGTAGTAGTATGTTTATTATTAAGAACGAAATTCAATTTGACACAGCTCATTTTTTGAGCGGATACGAAGGTAAATGTGCCAATATTCATGGACATCGTTATAGATTGATTGTATCTATACGCTGCGAAACATTACACAAGGAGGGTCATTTAAGAGGTATGGTTGATGATTTTGGTTCTATTAAAAGTATATTGAAAGAGGTTGAACTATTTTTTGACCATAAAATGTTAGTTGAAGATAACGAAGACGGACGTAAAGTAAAAGAATCTTTGTGTGCATTGCCAAATAATTTCGCTGTGTTGTGTTTGCCATTCAGACCGACATGCGAAGAAATGGCGCGCTATATTTACAGAATGTTGCATCAAAAAGGTTTGGCTGTTAGTGAGGTTGAATTATTTGAAACCCCAACAAATAGTTGTATATATTTTGAGTGATGATGGAATTTAATGTTATAGAAAAATTTGTATCAATAGACGGTGAGGGCCCTACAGCAGGATCTTTGTCGGTATTCATACGTTTTGCCAATTGTAATTTGAGATGCGTTTGGTGTGATACTTCTTATGCTTGGGAGTGTGAGCCTCAAACAGAAAAACTCACCGCTGTAGAAATAGTCAAATATGTTAAACAAACAGGAGTTAAACATGTAACTTTGACCGGTGGAGAACCTTTGATACAAGAAGGTTTGATAAGTCTTTTGGCTATGCTTTCTGATTACGAGATTCATATTGAAACAAATGGCTCATTAGATATTCATAAATTTAGATTAGGTGATAATGTGCATTTTGTTGTCGATTATAAGTTGCCTGACAGTGGCATGGAAGATAAAATGTATTTGTATAATTTAACTGCTGTTAAATCTACAGATGCTTACAAGTTTGTAATCGCTTCAAAGAAAGATTTGGTAAAAGCAATAGAAATAGTTAGAGCATATCGTTTAGATGAAATTACTCAAGTGTATTTTAGCGCTGTTTTTGGTAAAATGGACCCTTCTGATATAGTTGAAGTGATGAAAGAAGAACACTTAAATAGAATTAAGTTGCAATTACAAATGCATAAATTTATATGGAACAAAAATAAAAGGGGAGTATAAAAAATGGATAAAGAAAAGATTGCATATCACATTCGAGAAATCCTTGTAACTATAGGTGAAGATCCGGAACGTGAAGGATTACGCGAAACACCCGAAAGAGTAGCTCGCATGTACGAAGAAATGTTTAGGGGAATTGCATACACTAATGCCGAAATTGCAGAAAAATATGCTAAAACCTTTGATGAGGAAGATATGTGTACTGCAAAACAAGGTAATTTTGTATTAGTGTCAGACATTCCTATTTTTAGTTTTTGTGAGCATCATATGGCTTTAATGTACAACATGAAAGTTTCCGTTATATATCGTCCTGTGGATAAGATAATAGGCTTAAGTAAGATTGCGCGTATTGCTGAGATGGTATCGCATCGCTTGCAACTGCAAGAACGAATAGGAACAGATATTGCAGAAATTATGACACTATCAACAGGAAGCAATGATGTGGGTGTGTTGATTGAAGGTGAACATAGTTGTATGACTGCAAGGGGTATAAAAAAGCCCGGAGCAAAAACTATAACCACAGCATTTAAAGGTGCTTTTGAGACGAACGACTCACTTCGTAGAGAAGCGCTTATGCTATTAGGCAAATTAGAATAAAAAAATCGGGAAATAAATTTTCCCGATTTTTTTTATCGCTTAAGTATAAAGTGTCCGGAATACTGTTTGCTTAGCTGTTCAATAGTTATTAGATACCAATAATCTGTCGTAGGTACACCATGTCCTTCGTATGTTCCATCCCAACCCGGATCGGATCCATTGTATTTAGCAAGCTGTTTATTGAATCTGTCGAAAATTTGAATTATAGCGTTAGGGTAAAATTCAATACCCTTAACTAACCATCTGTCGTTCAGATTGTCTCCATTTGGTGAGAAAAATACCATAGGTTCAATTTCATGCGAAACTAATTCAAAATCTCCTATTGTAGAACACCCATTTGCATCAACTATACGTACATTATGTATACCTAATGTCAAATCATCTATTGTCTGACTTGTATAATGTTTATCATCAACTATGTAGTCAAATGGAGCTGTACCATTAATAATTTGGATATCAGCTTGTGTTGATGTAGTCTCAATATTGTCAATTATAGGATTAGATACAGGTTGTACATTAAACGTTTCGTACAAAGTGTAGCCATAATTAGTATCTATAAAAGTTACGCAGGTGTAAATGGTTTCGCTTTGTGGACTTACTGTAATACTGCTTTCGGTTGAGCCGTCAGACCAGTTGTAACTATCTGCCATTGCAGGATACAAAGACGATAATACAACATCATTCCCTTCGCAAAATATCGTATCGTGAGTTAATGACTCTGTTTCAGAACAATCTTCTAATGTAATATTAAATGTTACCAGTTCGCGCGAATTATAATTATCGTTATGTACTACCTGGCAGGTGTAAGTATTATTTATTTCAGTTGGGCAAACAATAAGAGTAGAATCATTATTTGTCGGATCTGTGTTCCATATAAAAGTAATGTCCGAAGGATCATCATAGTCTCTTATTATTGACAATTTAATGCAATCTGTCATGCAGAATGTGCTTGATTTTTCTGAATGGCAATCTTCTGTAGATATATTAAAAACTTCTCTTGTTATTTGTGAGTTGTCGATAATTGTACATGTGTGAGATGAGCTTGGCTCATTTATTGGTACTTGAATTGACTCTGTTGTTTCGCCGGTATCCCACAAAAAAGTACCAGTGACAGTGTTTGCCGTAATAGTAATTGGCAAAGTGTCATTTTGACACACATTAATAGTATGTGTTATAACCGTTTCTACATTGCAATCTATAGCCTTGACTGATGCAGATGCGTTAACCGCAGAGCAAGTTCCATTAGTTACGAAAATATCATATAAATTGCTTTGACCAATTACACTAGGAGCTTTTGCTGTGATGCTAGTTGTATGATCAGTCATTGCAGTTGAATTTTCAAGCCAAGATATATTTGTATATGTTCCTACAATTGAAGCTGACAGTGTAACATTATCGTTTGGACAAACATTTTGGTCATTAATACTGACAGTCGGTTTTTTATCAACATTTACCCTGAAAAATTCATCTGTTATGTCATCTTGAGTATTTATTGTTGTCCCAAAATATATATCGTCAATTGCAAAATCGTTACCTGCAGGCTCCGTAGTGAAATTTACAATGTATATATGACACCAACTCATATCTGTTGATGGTGTATATGTAGCTTTATACTCCTGCCATTGTCCTAATGTTGTTGGAACTGTGAATTGTAGTAAGTCACTGGTTCCATCTTGATTTTCTATAACAAATTTAAGTTTTGCAAGGCTTGATGCTCCATGAATCAAATATTCTGAGTCTATATTTGCAGCAAAACAGCTAAACTGGTATTCAACTCCACTTTTTAGTTTTAAATTACGAGCTTGCCATACGCGTGCGTCAGAGCTGTTGCCTCCATCACACACAAATAAATAGTTTCCGGAATGTGGTGCCAAATTTGAAAAATATGAAGGTTTTACATTGTTTGCATTTTGCGATGTAGTACATGCACCTATGTTGATATTAACGCCACCTTGGTCAAAATTCAAGTATTGGTAATTAATCCAGTCGCCTAATTTATTTTGTGCCGATGTGATAGGAGAGCTAGGGAGAAATTCGAATCCACCGGCTGTAATTAAATTACCTGTCTGCGAACTAGAACCGTTCTTTGTAATCGTACACTTGTAGTCGGTGTTATTAGCAGGTTGTACAGTAATGCTTTTTGTGGTTTCTCCATTTGGTGTCCATAAGTATGAATCTCCTAAAGTTGTTGCTGTAAGAGTAACTGAAGAACCTTCGCATATTGCTTGTGAGGGGTGTGTAATAGGTGTACCGGCGTGTATGTATATGGTTGAGCAGCAGAAACTGCACAAACATAAAAACCAAGTTTTTTTCATATGTTTCGATATTAGGTTCGCAAATATAATCATTATTTTAAAATAGCAAAAACTTTATGTAGTATCAGATTAGTGCATAAAGCCTTTTATGTCAGAAATAAAAGCTAAAAATATGCTTGCTATAGTTATTACTAATATTTTTATTTCTTCTTTACTGGAACTAAAAAAACATCTTGGTTAATTTCGCTGTTATAAATAGTTTTACCCAATTCGTAAATGGTGTAATTACCATTAGGTTCCTCCATATTCATGATTTTCAAACTGAGGTCTTTTTTGTCTAAAGATAAAATAACTTTCGAGTATCCACGAGTTACTTTCTCTTTGCGAGTAATTGTAAATTCATGATATTTTCCGTCACCATTGTATGAAATTTCAGATTTTGTTTCTGCTTCGATAGCTTTAATATCACCTTTCATGCAAAGTAGTAATGTGTTGCGTAATATCCTCATTGGAGAACCTTCTTTTACATTGTGTTCAATAAGGCGGCCTCGTACATTCATTACAAACTTATCTCTATTAATCACAAGAAAATCACCTGCGGGTTCGCTGTAAATCATAGACATTTTGTCGTTCATAACATATAAAGTTCCCTTAGAATCTACAGACTTTTCCATCATTTTAAGATGTTTACTTTGTGTAAAAGGGCAGCTTGCACTTTTGTGTCCACCATTGCTGTTTTGAATTTTTTGAATCAGGGCGTCATTGTTTCCAAACATCAGTCCGCAACAGCAGTTAAGAATAAAAAACAAACAATATATTCGTTTCATAATGTTATATATATTAGTTACTTATATGATTAATTAATTGCTAATTAGGTGTATAATCCGCCATTTACAGAAATAATTTCACCTGTTATATATGAAGCTTCTTTTGAAGCCAAAAAACCAACAACAGCTGCTATTTCTTCAGGATCTCCAAAGCGAGCTATAGGAATCTGGGCAGATAATTCTTTTTCATCTAAGCCTTCTACCATTTCAGTTTTTACAAAACCGGGTGCAACAGCATTAACTGTAACTTTTTTGCGAGCAACTTCTTGAGCTAATGCTTTTGTTGCTGCAATAAGTCCGCCTTTAGCTGCAGAATAATTAGTCTGACCCGGTAAACCTTTGAGTCCTGATAAAGAAGCCATATTAATGATACGTCCGTATTTTTTAACCAGCATAGATTTTAAAAGCGGTCGTGTAACATTGTAAAAGGCTGTTAAACTTGTATTTAAAACCCTGAACCAATCTTCAGGCTCCATAAATATCATAAGATTATCTCTGCGAATGCCTGCATTATTTACCAAAACTTCAATATAATTGTCGGGATGTGCATCTTGCCATGTTTCAATAGCTTTGCATGCGGCTGCATTGTCGGCCACATCAAATTTGAGTAGTTCGCCGTTACTTCCAACTTCTCTAATCAATTCCAAAGTTTTTTGTGCCTCCGTTTCGTTAGATACGAAATTGACTATTACGGTATAACCCATGCTTGCCAATTTTACACTTACTGCTCTGCCTATACCACGGCTTCCACCTGTTACTAATGCGTATTTCATATTATTATTCATTAATGTCTAAGTCTTTAATTAAAGTGTCCATTCCTACAATTTCTGCACATGTAAAAAATGATGTCATAGAGACACCTAATACGCCATGTAGGTTTAAATTTTGTCCTGTCATAAGCAAATTAGGTATAGGCGTTTTTGCCGGTAAAATCGTTAGCATAGGGCTATTGAAATCTTTGCGAACACCATATGCCGAACCATTTGCTGTATTTGTATAATTTCTATAAGATAGAGGAGTGCTTGTATAGGCACGTTCAACTGCTTCTTCCAACTCAGGAATGTACTGTGATACCAACTTGATACATTCACCGGTTTTTTTGTTTTTCATAGCAACGTAATCTTCACCTCTTTTACCAATAGGTTTATCCGACCATGCTTCAACTTCGTTCCAATTCATAGGAGTAAGGATATCTAAACAATCGCACGAATCGTCATTTTTCGGGCAATAAAAACTAACTAAAGCTCTATCAGTTTTTCCTTCAGTATATTTCCACAAGTCAGCGTTATGGTAAGCGTAAAGATTTTTATTTTTATACTTAACGCTGCCACTTTTTAATTTTATATTAGCAGTAAAAACACCGAAAGTATTTTCCATTCTATTGATTCGGTTCCTATATAACTTGCGTATTATACTTTCTTCAGGTATCAACGATAGGGTATGAATAGGGTGCGCATTTGAAATAACCCAACTACAATCAACAGATTCATTATTATTGATTTCGACTGATGTTATTTTGCCATTAGTTTCAATAATACGTGTAACAGCAGAATTTTTTCTAACTTCGCCACCCATTTCGATTATTGAGTTGGCTAAAGATTCTGCAATTTGGAATCCACCGCCTTGCAGACGCCATGCACCTTGTATATAAGAATCATTTATCTGTGCAAAAACATATAGCGGCAATTGCTCCGATAATTCCATTTTTAAAGAAGTTCCGGCAAGAACATCTTTTAAAACAGGATCACTTATTGTGTTGTTTAAAAATTCGTGTGCCGATTGCGCAAATAATGAAGAACTATAAAAGTCATTTTCAGAACGAGGTTTGAAGCTATCGAATGTATGAATCCCGACATTTTGTAAGAAATTAGTATACGCTTTCAAATTTTCTTTCTGATGAGGAAAATACGAGCTTAATGTTTCTCTAAAATTATCATGTCCGGATACAAAAGGATATGTTTTACCATTTATGCATACATCATCGAAATTGTTATCCATTTTTACCCAATCCAGGTTCATCAGATTAAAATACTTAAACAATCTGTTTAGTGATTGTCCTTCATCTAATCCGCCTACATAATGGAAACCTGTGTCAAATAGACAATTACCTCTGTGAAAGGATTGCAAGCACCCTCCAAGTAAATTTGCTCTTTCCAGAACACATACTTTCAAACCTTTTTTCGAAAGTATGTAACCGCATTCAAGACCGCCAAGCCCACTTCCTATGATAACAATGTCGTACTTCACGCTTTTCTTTTTTGTAATATGCGGTTAAAAAAAGATTTCTTTTGCAACCAATGGAATAAGAATGGTTCTAATGAATATGTAATAAGTAATGTTGTAGTCATTCCTATTAATGTAGTTAGTCCGATTGATGAAATTGCAGGGTGAGTAGCAAAAATCAAGGACGAAATACTTATTATTAGAACAATTGCAGACAAGAATATCGCTGTTTTATGGAACATCAGTAACTTATTATAATTACGTGTTCCGGCCAGCAATCCGTCCATAACGAATATACTATAATCTACACCTACTCCAAATATGAATGATGAAACAATAATATTGATTAGGTTAAACTGTATACCGAGAATACTCATAATACCCAACACAATGTACCAACTTAATCCCATCGGTATAAATGCAATTATTGCTAAAGACAAACTTCTGTATGAAATCAATAATACAAGAAATACAAATAACGATGATATAGCTAAAACTATATTGAAGTCATTATTTAGTATGCGGACCATATCTTGTGTATAGTAGAATGGGTCAATTACTACAGTATGTGGCTTTGCAACTATAGCATCACATGTACTTCTATAGTTATTTTTAGGCATCTGTACAGGTGTAAATAACATGTATGTTGAATCAGTATATTCTACCCAGTTAGACATTAAACCTTTGGGTAAAACATTAGATTCGCATATTGAAGATGGATAATATATTCTGTCTATCATAGTAAAGAATGGCTCAAATACTTCTGCATTAAATCCGTAAGGAGCACCGCATTCTATCAATATTCTTTTAACTTCTAATTTTTTATCTGCAGTCCAATATGAGTTCCACAATTTTATGTTGGCCTCTTGTCTGTATTTTGGCATCAATATGTTTGACGTATGAGCAAATTCAGAAATATCACCATTCTGTTTCATAGTGTCTAAACGCATCCCTAAACGTTCGTTGTATACAAGTGCAGAATCTAAATTATCAGAAGTTACAGCAAAGTAAGTTGACAATTTTCCGTGTGCAGTTTTGTCTGATAGTATTTGAGATGAACGTGCAACATTTGGATTAGTATAACCGATATTTTTTAAATTAGTATCGAAGCATACCCATTGTGAATATATAGTACAAATTACACTTATAATTACTAATGTAATAATTAACCATTTTTGCTTGTCTAATGGGTATGCATTGATGTGCTCTAACCAACGGAATACCTTTTCAGATTTACGATTTTTCTCAGGATTTAAGAATTGAGGTAAGAAAATAAGACAGAATATTGTTGTACCAACCATTGCCAAAGATGCAAACAAACCGAAATCACGCAGTAATGCAGACTCTGTAAAAAGAAGTCCCATAAAAGCTCCGATTGTGGTTAAACTACCTAAAATTACAGGTCTTGTCTGATCTCTTAATACTTGTTCAGGATCACTCAAGTATTTGTAGTGTGTTAGTACGTGTAAACAATAACTTAATGCTACGCCAAGTACAATTGCACCTATTCCGACTGCCATAAGTGACATTGTACCTTGTGTTAAATACATGCAAGCCAATGCAAAGAAAGTACCATATATTACCGGAGATAATAGAAATGGAATTGTTGATTTATTTCGAAAACATATAGCAATTATTATGCATACAAATAGTAATGACAATCCCATTGTCATCATCAAATCGGTTTTTATTTGTCGCGAGTTAAAAACACTTTGAATTGGGGCCCCATGAAACAATATTTCTATTTCAGGATGAATTTTATTCATTGCTTTTATTTCGGCTTCAATATTTTCTGTCAAGCGTATACCTGTCTTTGAATCAAAGGCTTTAAAATTAGGAGTGATAAATGCTACTGCAACAGTTGAGTCGGGTGTGAAGAAATGTTTGTTTATGATTTTGTAACTTCCACCCATGCTTTCGCTAATATTTTTCCCCTTGCTTTTTAAAGCATATCTTAAACCTGCAGGGTCTTGTCTGATAATATCATATGAGTACATTCCACTGGCCGAAAGCAATTCCTCATAATTGTCTGACATTTGTCTTTCAATGTGCGATTTTGTGAATATTGTATCCATCGCTGTATAATCTGTTGAATCCAGATACAAAGGCAGGTTATCATATAAATATGCGATTCCGTCAATTAAAAATTCTTCCGGAATATTATATGTGATGTCGTTGATAATAGAATCCTTGTCTTTTGCCAACAGCGAATCCGAAAATGCATCACAGGTCTCGGTAATTTCGTCTAAAGTCGTGCTATCGCTTTTCGAAACAAATAAAACAAATATTTTATCCTTTACTTTTAAGTTATTGAAAACCAATTGTTCAGAACTGCCTATTTCATTTGAAGGTAATAATTTTGAAATATCTTCCTCATAGCTTAATCTTGTTCCGAGTGCTACAAACAACAAAGATGACACTACAAGTATGGTATAAAATAAACCGCGGTGCTTTTGGAAATATCTGTATATCGCAATAGTTATATTAGACATATTGTAATTCTCCTTTCATCTCCAAGAATACAGTTTCATTTTTGAATAATACGGAATGAAAACTAATATTACCGGAATCTTGCTTGTCTAGTTGTAAACGTAGGTTTAGGTTTGGTGTTTTATCAGGGGTAATTAACGCTGAAAAACGGCATTGAGATATGTATGATAGAAATAGTTTGCATCCACATACTTCCTCTGCACATTCTTTTATCATTTCGATATTGCAGACTCCCGGAGCTACAGGCATACCCGGAAAATGTCCGCGATATACATCACTGTCAGATATTAAACTTAATTCAAAAAGCGTGTTGTTATCAGCTTCTGCAGAAGAACTTAACAAGGAAAAATATTTATTTTTCAGCATATTTAGTTATAATATTTTGTCTCCATTCCTTTAAAAATTTAGGGCTGGAAAGTTCAAAAACACCATCTCTAGTTAAAAAGAGTTGTGTAGAAGTCGCTTTTAGCAATATTTCATGATCTTTTTCTCTGTAGATGGTATATGTAAACATCAATTTTGCAGAATCACATGGAACGTATGTTGTCTCTACAATCAGAGTATCTCCTAGTGATGCTGTTTTTTTGTATTTTAAATGCAAATCGACTATTGGAGCAACATATCCACTATTAAAAATGTGCATATATTCAAGTCCAAATTCTTCACCGAAAGCCTCGCGTCCATCTTCCAAATACTTTACGTAATTTCCGTGCCACATCATGTGTATGCCATCAATCTCGTAAAATGGTATTTTCTTTTTAATTATATTTGTTAGTTTTGGTTGTGAATCTTCGTTTTTTTTTGTCATATCTTCATTCTTTGATTGATATTTTCATTTTGCACTCTGCTATCAGAGTGCCCACATCTGTTATCGTTTCGGCTGATAGGAGTGAGATGCCCATAGCTTCGGATATTATATGAATGTGTGTACGCAATTTACTTCCAATTGCGGGTAATTCGGAAATGCGGAATTTCTTTACTTCGCCTATAAAACCAATCGGAGCCGGTTTATTTTGAACATAAGCTGTATAACCGGCAAAAGCAGAGGCTGATTGAGCGATATGCTCAATCAGTCCCGGTTCTGTGAATTTACCATTTTCGCAAAAGAAATTGTCTTTCAATATGGTTAAACCTGTATTAGCATCATTTTCTGTTGCATTATAAAAGGTGTCAACCATCATTATTGGATTTCTTTGCGGAATTAGTTCTTTAATCCGCTCTCCCTCAAAAAGAGCTGTTGTTGCCATCTATTTTTCGATACGTTCGTAAATAAAGTCGTAAAGCAAACCAAAGGTTTTAAGTTGAGCTATTTCAGTGCCTTTAATCTTTACTTTAAAAGATGATTCTATAAGAGCAACCATATCAACTAAGCTTAAACTATCTAATTGTAATGTTTGTTTGATGTCTGCATCAGGAGTGATTACTTCCGGTTCTACTTCAAATTCTTCTACTAATACTTCATTGATTTCTTTGATTAATTGTTCTTTTTCCATGACTTTTCAGGATAAATTATTAATAATGATGAATATAATTATAAGTTTTTTATAACCAATGTTGAGTTTGTTCCGCCAAACCCAAATGAGTTTGACAAGAATGTGTCAAAATGTTTTATAATGCGTTTTGCAGGGATATTCAATTTTGCAGAATCTTCGTCAGGATTTTCAAAGTTGATATTTGGAGCAATGAAATCATTCTTCATCATCAACATTGAATAAATAACTTCACTAGCACCTGCCATCCACATTTCGTGACCTGTCATAGCTTTTGTTGAGGTGATTTCCGGTTTGTAATCACCAAATACATTATCTATAGCTTTAGCTTCATTCCTATCCCCAACCGGAGTTGAGGTAGCATGAGCATTTACATAACCTATTTCGCGAATGTCGATGTTTGCATCTTTAATAGCCATTCTTAATGAACGACTTGGACCATCTACGTTAGGAACTGAAATGTGGTCACCGTTAGACGAAAATCCATATCCGCAAACCTCAGCTAGAATAGGAGCACCACGGCGTATGGCAGATTGATAACAGTTGCAGCACCACCTCCTGGTACTAAGCCATCACGATCGCGGTCAAATGGGCGGGATGCTTTAGTAGGATCACTTTCGCGTGTAGAAAAAGCGCTGATACCATCAAAACTTCCAACTGCATAAGGATTAACTTCTTGTGCACCACCACATACTACTATATCTTGTAAACCGTTGCGTATCAATAATGTACCTAAGCCTATAGCGTGAGAACCACTGGCGCAAGCGCCGGAAACGGTCAAGTTCATTCCTTTTAATTTGAATATACATGCAAGATTCATTGTTACGGTTGAGTTCATAGATTGGAAAATACCACCCGAACCGATTAATGTAGTATCTTTTTTCTCGCGCATTGTGTCAATACTATTCATGACAGCTTCTGCACTACTATCGTTACCATATAACAAACCAACTTCCTGTGTTTCTAAAAAATCTATATCCAAATTAGAGTTGCGTAATGCTTCTGCTGTAGCTACGTATGCGTATTTGGCTTGTTCCGGCATGTATACACGTTGATTGCGGCTCAATTCTTTCTTTAAATCAGGTACATCTAATTTTGCAGTAAGTGCAGAGCGAAATCCCATTTCTTTGCGCTCAGGATCAAATACAATACCTGATTTGCCATTATATAGAGATTCTTTTACCGCATCCAAACCATTACCTAAACAAGAGTAGATGCCCATACCAGTTATAACGACTCTTTTCATTTTAATATATTGTTTAATTGTTCATGTATAGTCTTACGTAATATGCTGAGATTCTTTATTTTGTCCGAATTCTTATAAAGTCCGTAGCGGATATTTGTTATAAAACGGAGACTGTATTTTCTATAGTACCATGCGAATAAACTAATGAGCGGCAAAAGTAATACATATATTAATGCAATCCACCAATTTATGTAAATGCCAATCAAAATAAGGCTTAGAAGATAAAATATAGGGATGAAAAACAATATGTTAAGCGCATACAAAAATGTACCTTGAAACATATTATCTAAGCTTTTGCCAAATAATTTAGGTAATAAATATTGTATTCCTGCAGGCCATAAAGATATAATCCATACAGGAAATAATATAACTGATAATAATAATCCTAGTATATTAAGTAATAATGATGGTTTGTTTTGTAAACATTGCTCGTCAATGCGTGCTTCTTTTAAACCATCTCTTAATTGTATGGCTTCATTATATATTTCACTAATAGTAGCACTATTAGATTTTTTGGCATCCTCCAAATGACTGTAAAAGTCTTTGTCAACCAATAATTTTGATGGCAAATCCGCAGTACTTAAATTATGATTTTTAGCATATTCTTGACGATACGAATCGCGCAAAAAGTCTATAGCTTCGTAATTATCCAAGTCAGTAATATTCAACATCAAATTTTCAATTTGTTCGCGTGCTAAAGCGTTTGCTTGACGTTGAGCTGTACGAGGTTTAGTTTTGTATAATTCGTAGAAATCTTTCAAATGAATAGGCTTTCCGAACTTTACCATAAACTCGTTTTGTATGCCAAAATAGTCTGAATAATGGTTGCATGAAGGCAATAATACGATATCTGTTTTAAAATCGCTTAATTCGGCAGCTTCAAATGCTAATTTAACGTAGCCTAGTGAAAAATTTCCCAGCCAGCGTTTGTCTTGATGACCTGATTCCGGATACATCATTATTGTGCAGCCGTTTACCAATTCTTGCTCAGTCATCTTAAATGTTTCTTCGTTTTTACCTAAGGCAGATTCACCCTCATGTTCCAAACGAAATGCAGGTAATAATCCTATTGAACGTAAAAATTTGTTAGCTATAGGATGTAAAGCAAAGACATCTGCGCGTGTTATAAAGTGCGGTTTTCTGTCGCGAAATGTAAACAATACCCCAAGTGGGTCGTTTAAGCAATTTTGATGATTTGAAACAATTAAAGTCGGGGTTCCATCAGCCGGAATCACTTCCGGATTTATTTTATACGTTTTTGTATAGTATATTTTATCATGAAAGAATCTCATATAAGATTTGAATATAAGATAAAACACACTTGGTTTTTTTGTTTTATGTTCCATTTTTTATGAGTTTGTTGTGTGAGTTTTTATTAGATAGTACAAGTAATAGCAATCGGTTTAGTAAAATTTTAATTCTTTTATTAATATAATTCCTGATTCATATTTGCTTTTGATATTCATATACATATTCTATAAAACTTCAACGTTTATGTCTGATTTTCAATATGTTATATTTGTGTTATACCTTTTTTTAACGAGGCACAAAACTAATACCTTTTTTCGAACAAATGTCCGATTTCTTATTATTTTTATTAACAACATGTATAGATTCAAGTAGCAAGTGCAAAATTACGAATATTTTTAAAGAAAGCTGATTTAGGATCAATAAAATTTAATTTCTTTCTTGGTCTCCTATTGATTTTGTATTGCACTTGCGTTATTTCGGTATCTGTAATTTCGTTAAAATCTAATTTTTTAGGAATATATTGTCTTATTAATTTGTTTGTATTTTCAATGGTTCCTTTTTCCCAAGAGCAGTAAGGATGAGCGAAAAATATCTTAGTATCAAGCATTTTGGCTATATATTTATGTTCAGTGAACTCAAGCCCGTTATCAGTAGTGATTGTCAGAACGAATTTTTTGTATGGTAATAGCATGGAAGCCACCGTCTTAGCCAATTGATTAGCATTCTTACCATATTTAAGTTTTCTCATTAACATGAAAGTTGTTGAGCGTTCGACCAGTGTTACAATATGTGTTTTGTTTTCTTTCCCTGAAATACAGTCCATTTCCCAATCACCCAATCGAGCTCCATTAGCCTGATTCGGACGGTCTTCTATACTAACTCTATCCTTTATGCGCACTCCATTACCTGTTAATATCTTATGTCTGTGTTTTAATTTATGTCTACATGATTTCCAAAGACTGCCACCACATTTCCTGTCAAAACGAATATATTGATATATCGTTTCTGCTGAAACATATGGTTCTCCTTTACGTCTTAAATAGCCGGAAATCTGCTCAGGAGACCATTCTTCATTTAAAAGGAAACTAAATATTCGTTTTCTCATTTGAAGGTCAAATTTACGATCTCTACACATTCTGTTTTTTCTCTCATCACACTTTTTTTGTGCCTGACGATGATGATATTGATACTTGCCACTGTTGCGTTTCAACTCGCGATATATTGTACTAATATGCACATTTATCGCATTGGCTATCTCTTTTTTGCTCTTTCCGTTTTGGAGTAGTATACTTATTGCATACCTTTGCTCCGAGTTCAATTGATTGTAGTACATAACAACACAAAATTAGTTGATCTTAGGGAGACTTTGGTC
>JAKIYQ010000027.1:0-18148 GCA_022708465.1 Bacteroidota bacterium
TTTGATTCAATATTAAGTTGGGATACATATATTCCTATTATTTCATCAATCTATGGAAATCACGTTAGTTTATTCTGCTTATTAATGTGTGTTACAAACGTTTTTTACACATACATTAACATGAAAGATCAGCCGACTAATCAGCAGATGCCTATGATGAAATGGATGATGTATTTAATGCCGATAATGTTCTTATTTATATTTAATGATTACGCTGCAGGTTTAAGTTATTACTATTTATTATCATTGTTAATTACTATTGGTCAAACATTCTTATTCCGTTTATTTGTAAATGACGAAAAACTTTTGGCTAAACTTAATGAAAACAAGAAAAAGCCACAGAAGAAATCTAAATTCATGGATCGCTTAGAGCAGATGCAGAAGCAACAACTAGAAATGCAAAAACAAAAAACTCAACAGGGTAATAAGCGGAGATAGTCAAAATATAAAAAAAAAGATGCTCGGCAGGGCATCTTTTTTATTGTCAAATTGGCAGTAAATTATTTATTTATTGCGATGAAATTATTTGGCAAGCATTTTGCAGATATAAAACAAGTTAAACTATAATTGATATGAGCAAGCATACAGAAAAAAAAGATGAAAAGGCTACAAAAATTGTAGACTCTGAAGTTACACAAGAAACACAAGCGGAAACTATCGAGAATGTTGAATCTGCATCAAAATCAGAAGAAAATGATGATTTTGAAAGTAAGTACATGCAACTTAATGACTTTCATTTACGTTTGATGGCTGATTTTGATAATTATAAAAAGAAAACTCTTAAGGAGAAATCCGATTTAATCAAATATAACGGAGAGAAAATTTTTGTTAACATGTTGCCTATAATTGATGATTTTGAACGCGCTATAGACCATTTACCTGAAGAAGATAATCCTATTAAAGAAGGCATTATTCTAATACATAGTAAGTTTATTGGATTTTTAAATCAGAACGGAGTTAAAGAGATTAAAACAAAAGACGAAAAATTTGATACAGATTTTCACGAAGCTGTAACTCTATTCCCTTCAGGAGATGAAAAAATGAAAGGTAAAATTATTGATTGCGTACAAAAAGGATATACTTTTCATGATAAGGTTATTCGTTATGCTAAAGTAGTTGTAGCTGATTAAGTAATACAAATATGAAAAAAAGAGATTACTACGAAGTACTAGGGATTGCAAAGACTGCAACGGAAGATGAAATTAAAAAAGCTTACCGTAAAAAAGCTATAGAGTTTCACCCAGATAAAAATCCGGGCAATAAAGAAGCCGAAGAAAAATTCAAAGAGGCTGCAGAAGCATATGATGTTTTGGGTAATCCTCAAAAACGTCAACGTTATGATCAATTTGGACATGCAGGAGTTAATGGGTCAGCAGGAGATGGTGGCTTTGGAAACTTTGCAGGTGGAATGTCTATGGAAGATATATTCTCACAATTCGGAGATATTTTCGGTGGACATTTTGGATTTGGTGGAGGAGGCCGCAGCAGTAGATCCGGTCATACTGTAAACAGAGGCTCAAACTTAAGGGTTAAAGTAAAATTAAGTCTTAAAGAAATATCAACAGGTGTTGAAAAGAAAATTAAGGTAAAGAAATATGTTCCTTGTTCTGAATGTGGAGGAAGCGGTGCAGCTAGTCCTAGCGATGTAAAAACATGTACAACATGTAATGGCAGCGGACGAGTTGTAAGAACCGTAAATTCAATGTTTGGAGCCATGCAAACTGCTACAGTGTGTCCAACATGTGGTGGTGATGGTAAGACTATTACAAAACGTTGTACTAAGTGTGGTGGCGAAGGTGTTGTTCTGGATGAAGAAATTATTAGTATCAACATACCTGCAGGTGTACAAGAAGGTATGCAACTTTCAATGCAAGGTAAAGGTAATGCTGCAAGACGTGGTGGTGTACCCGGTGATTTGCTGATTTTGATTGAAGAAGAGCATGGAGGAGAACTAATACGTGATGATGATGACTTAATATATAACCTAATGCTAACATTACCTACAGCTATTCTTGGTGGAACTGTAGAAATTCCAACATTAGGAAATCCTGTTAAGGTAAAAATTGATCCCGGTACACAAGCCGGTAAAATTTTGCGCTTACGTGGCAAAGGTCTACCAAATGTAAATCGTTACGGAACAGGAGATTTGTTAGTTAACATAGGAGTTTATATACCGGAAAAATTAAGCAAGGAAGAACGTGAATTCTTTGAAAAAAAACAAAATTCAACATCATACATACCAAGTAATAGTGCAAAAAACAACTATTTTAAATGAACATAGCTGCATTAGTATCAGGAGGTGTTGATAGTTCGGTCGTTGTACACCAATTAAAGGAACAGGGATACGAACCTACTATTTTTTATATCCGAATAGGAATGGAGGACAAAAATGGTTATATGGGTTGTTCCGCCGAAGAAGATATTGAAATATGTAGAGTAATTGCTAAAAAATATGGTCTTAAAATGGAAATAGTATCACTGCAAGAAGAGTATTGGAGTACAGTGGTAGCTTATACATTAGATTCCGTTAAAAAAGGCCTTACACCAAATCCTGATGTTATGTGTAACAGACTAATAAAGTTTGGCGCATTCATTGATAAATACGGAAAAGATTTTGACAAAATTGCAACGGGTCATTATGCTCGCACAATTTTTGAAAATAATAAATACTACCTTGGAACTGCTGTAGATGCTCTAAAAGATCAAACTGATTTTTTAGCTCAAATCAATTATGATCAATTATCTAAAATAATATTTCCAATAGGCGATTTACCTAAATCACAAGTGCGAATAATAGCATCTCAAAACGGACTTCCTAGTGCTTCGCGAAAAGATAGTCAAGGAATATGCTTTTTAGGTAAAATCAACTATAACGACTTTATAAAGAAGTATATTGGTACTAAAACAGGCAAAATAGTTGAATTGGAAACAGGTAAAATAATAGGAGAGCATCAAGGATTCTGGTTTCATACAATTGGTCAGCGTAAAGGATTAAGATTAGGAGGTGGACCTTGGTACGTTGTAGGTAAAAACGCTAACGAAAATATTGTTTATGTATCGAATGGATATGATGTGTCTACACAGTATGGAACAACAATTCCATTAGGTGGTTTCCATTTTATAACAGAAGATCCATGGGGTGATTTTTCAGGAACTAAAAGAATTGCTTTTAAAATAAGACACACACCCGATTTTACATTAGGTAATTTGACAAAAACAGCTGCAGATAGTTATGTTATTGAATCAGATGATAAAGTTCAAGGAATAGCTCCAGGTCAATTTGGTGTATTGTATGATACTGATTGCAGAATATGTATAGGAAGTGGAGCTATACATGGGGAGATGATAAATAATATATAATAGATATAAGAACAAAAAAATAACGCATACTATTAAATATGCGTTATTTTTATTTTATGCAGTTAACTTACTTCTTAACTATAAGTTCCATTCCTTTTTTGATGGCAGCTTCATTAGCAGGTAATAAGTGGTGATGACGTTCAGGTAATGATTTTTTTAATCCCAACATTACATATTCAATGTCAACAACCTGACGAATCTTCAATAAACCGCCTAAAATAAACATATTAAACGATTTATGTGCATTCATAGCAATTGATGTGTCCATTGCTTCTGTTGCATAGATATTGATATCAGAACGAGTAGGAGCTTTAGTAATGCCATAAGGATCGTAAATTAATATTCCTCCCGGCTTTACTTTCGATTCAAATTTATCAAGTGATTGCTGATTTAAAATAATAGCTACATCATAAGTGTTAAGAATAGGAGAACTTATACGTTCATCACTAATAATAACTGTAACATTAGCTGTTCCACCACGTTGTTCAGGGCCATATGAAGGCAACCAGCTTACTTCTTTGCCTTGCATCAATCCTGAGTAAGCTAAAATCTTACCCATTGAAAGGACGCCTTGTCCGCCAAAACCGGCTATAATAATTTCTGTTTTCATGTCATTTATCTTTTAAGTCACCTATGGGATATGCTTTAAACATATTCTCAACCATCCAATCATTTGATTCTGTTGGACTCATCTTCCAACCCGAACTACATGTTGAAACAATTTCTACAAATGAAGAACCTTTCTTTTCCGGTGACAATGAATTTTCGAAAGCTTTACGAATAGCTTTTTTAGCTTTACGCACTGCTGCTGCAGTATGAACACTTTGACGTGTTACATAGCGAGCGCCTTCTAATTGTGCAATAAGATTTGTAATAGGTAAATTATAACCATTTAATGTTACATCACGACCATAAGGACATGTAGATGTTTTCATACCTTCAAGGGTAGTTGGTGCCATCTGTCCACCGGTCATTCCATATATTGCGTTGTTTATAAAGATGACTGCAATATTTTCGCCACGATTACAAGCATGGATTGTTTCTGCTGTACCAATTGCAGCTAAATCACCATCACCTTGATATGTAAATACGCAACGATCAGGAAGTAAACGTTTAATTGCTGTTGCAATTGCAGGTGCACGTCCGTGTGCAGCTTCTTGCCAATCAATATCGATGTAATTATATGCAAAAACAGCGCATCCTACAGGTGAAATTCCTATAGCTTTGTCAACAATGCCCATTTCTTCAATTACTTCTGCAATAAGCTTATGAACTACACCATGGCTACAACCCGGGCAGTAGTGCATAGTATTGTCATTCATAATCGAAGGTTTGGCATATACCAAGTTTTCAGGTTTTATAATATCTTGAGTTGTCATGATTCTGTTATTTTACAATCTGTTTTTTCAATGCTTCAACTACTTCTTCAGGAGTGGGAACTATACCACCTGTTCTACCAAAATGTTCAACAGGAACTTTACCCTCTACAGCTAAACGAATGTCTTCAACCATTTGACCTGCATTTAATTCAACAGATAAAATACCTTTAATATGAGATAGTTGATTTTTAATCTGCTTAGTAGGGAATGGGAATAAAGTTATTGGACGTAATAATCCGACTTTCAAACCTTCAGCACGAGCTAATTCAACAGCTTTTTGACATATACGAGCAGATGAACCAAATGCCATAAACAAATATTCGGCATCTTTCATTTCAGTTTCCTCGAAACGAACTTCGTTCTCTTCAATTTTACGATACTTCTCTTGCAACGATACGTTTATAGCTTCCATACGTGCAGGATCTAATTCCAAAGACGTGATAACGTTAGGTTTGCGATTAGCAGGTTTACCAAGTGATGCCCAAGGGCATTGTTTTCTTATTTCTTCCTCTGTTCTACGAGGAGTATATGGAGGTAAAACAACTTTTTCCATCATCTGACCGATCAAGCCGTCTGATAGTATCATACATACTATATTGTATTTGAATGCCAATTCAAATCCAAGTACTGTAAAATCAGCCATTTCTTGTACAGACGAAGGTGCCAATGTAATCTGACGATAATCACCATGTCCACCGCCTTTTACTGTTTGAAAATAGTCTGCTTGGCTTGGTTGAATAGTACCTAATCCAGGACCTCCACGCATAACATTAACAACTAATGCCGGAACATTAGCTCCTGCTAAATAGGACATACCTTCTTGCATCAAACTAAAACCGGGGCTGGATGAAGATGTCATTACTTTTTTACCACATCCGGCACCGCCATAAACCATATTTATTGATGATACTTCACTTTCTGCCTGTAAAACTACCATTCCTGTTGTTTCCCACGGCTTAAGTAGCATCAAAGTTTCTAAAATTTCTGACTGAGGAGTAATAGGATAGCCAAAATAACCATCACAACCACAACGAATTGCAGCCTCGGCTATGGCTTCATTACCCTTCATTAGTCTTACTTCTTCACTCATATTAATCAATTTTTATTTTATATACTGTAATGCACCCATCCGGGCATACAATACCACAACTCGCACAACCAATGCAGGCATCTTCATTTTCCATGTATGCATAGTTGTACCCTTTAGCGTTTACTTGCTTCGACATAGCCAATACATTTGTTGGACAAGCAGTAATGCATAATTCGCAACCCTTGCAACGATCGGTATTAACCAGTACAGCGCCTTTAATTTTTGCCATAATAAGCTATTTTAAACAAGCTGCAAATTTAGTAATAATAGTTGTAAAAAAGAAACTTAAAAAGTTATTATTTGTTGCCTTTAGCAGCAAATAACAAAGCTGTAGCAGCTATAGTAAAAGATGTGTAAACATTAGTGTTTAGTAAAATAGTAATGGATTTATCGTTTATAAACAGAGGATATAATTGGTAAAGTGATAATAAACACAAGCATAAGCCTGATATTATAGTAAGTGTCGATTTTTTAGAAAATCCTCCGAAAAACAATAAAATACCTGATAATATTGTTACTGCGTCAATAATGTAGTTAATATTTTTGTAGTCAAAAGACTTAAATACGTAAGTGTATTTTGAAATTAAGAACAACAGAACGCCAATACGTAGCATCCACAAAGAAAATGGCTCGATATTTTTAATTGGTTTCATTGTATGAATTTTATTTTTGTAATTATTGTATTATTTATGATTAAAATTAAAAACTTTAAGTCGCTCTTCTATGTCATTGTATTGCGATTCATCAACAAATGAAGTGCAAATGCGAAGCCCTTCTTGATTACTACCTGTTGTATTTAAAGCTATTGCGCTAATGCCGTAAAATAGAAGCTCGTACATCAATTCTGTACCTTTTAAATTAGAATAAGCTACGGTAAAATAAAATCCGTCTGCGATATCTTCTTCTAAATCTTTATCGTAAACAATGTGGAAGCCATTTTCTAAGAATAACTTCTTAAGAATTCGAGCTCGCTTACCATATATTTTTAATTGTGATATAAAATCAAATTTACCATCATTGGCAGCTTTCATCATGGCAGCCATTGCGTATTGGGTAGAGTGGGTTACTCCGGCTGACAAGCTATACAAAACTCTACTAATCAAAACATTACCAAATTCATCAACCCCATATCTTTTCTTTAAAGCTGTGTATTTTTTTGAATACAAATAGTCAGACATAGCGATTATGCCGATGCGTTGTCCGGCATAGCTGAATGCCTTTGAACCTGAAATAAGCAATATGTAATTTTTAGTATATTTTGCTACTGATGCCTGAAATGGAGCTTTAAACGGAGTTCCGATGTTCTTTCTAAAATCCATTGCAAAATAAGCCAAGTCTTCTATAACTATTGTGTCGTATTTTTCTGACAATTCTCCAATTATTTTTAACTCTTTGTTGGTAAGGCATACCCAAGACGGATTATTGGGATTTGAATATACTATAGCCGCAATATTTCCGTGCGACAAATAAGATTCTATTTTGTCTTTCATTTTGTCGCCTCTGTAATCATAAACGTCGAAAGATGCTATTTTGTACCCTAATACCTGTATTTGCATCTTTTGTACCGGGAATCCCGGATCGATAAACAATATTGTATCTTTCTTTTCATCGCACTGACCTGCCATGAGAAAAGATGCATAAGCACCATTCATTGAACCTACAGCAGGCACACAGCATTCAGGATTAATATCAACATCTATGAAGGCTTTTATAAAACGTGATGATTCGTTCTTAAGTTCAGGAATGCCTGAGAGTAGGGGGTATGTTGAAGCAACTCCATTTTTTAGAGCTTCTATCTCGGCTTCAACTCCTATTTCAGGAGCAGGAATGCCCGGTATGCCCATTTCCATTCTGGCAAAGCGTTTACCTGTCTGTTTTTCTATTTGCAATGCCATATTAACAATTTCGCGTATTGTAGCTTTACTAAAATCAGGTAAATGAAAACTATCTATTACAGATTTTACTATTGAATAATCAAAAGGAGTTTGTTGCATAATAATTATAATTGAACTATATAAATTGCATATTTTTTTACTTAGGCAGTGCAAAGTTATAAAATATAATTTTGCAGAGTTGCAAAATAACGTTATTTTTGTAACTTATGAAAGCAAAACGAAAATATATTCTCGTACCGTTCGATTATTCTGATTACTCGATAAAAGCGAGCTTATTAGCATTCGACTTAGCTAATAAATTCAATATCGAAATAATATTTTTGCACGCATATCAAGATGAAGAATCCAATGTGTCTGAAGCTGCCAATAATGCAAAAGACTTTTATGATAAAGAAATAAAAGCAGGACGTTTACCTGATGCAGCATATTCTTTTATATTACGTAAAGGTGTTCCTGAAGATGAAATAAAACGCTTTATCAGAAGAGATGAACCATTGGTAATTATTATGGGAACACGTGGTAAAGACCGCAAAATCAACGATTTAATTGGAAGCGTTACTGCAGAAGTTATGGATATAAGCGAAGCTCCGGTTTTTGCAGTTCCTGAGAGTGTTGAATTGAAGTCTTTTAATGAAATTAAAAATATAGGTTACGCTACAAGTTTAAGCGATCCTGATTTAAAAGCATTTGAAAGCATGATGGAATTTATGAAGCCTTATAATTTTACAATTATGTTTGTTCATATTTTGGAGTCAGGGGAAGTAGCATCTTTATATAAAGGTAAAATAGATTATTTACAAAACTACATAAGTGACAAATATCCAAACATTAATACTGCTTTTAAATTAATTCCTGCAGAAAAATCTTTAGCAGTAGAATTAAATGATTACTATGTAGCAAATCAAATTGATGTATTGGCTGTAAAAAGTAATCACAGAAATATTTTCTCAAGAATATTTGTAGCAAGCTTAGCAAAGAAATTAGTTTTTCAAGCTAAAACTCCGTTGATAGTTTTACATTAATCCTAAACAAATCAATATAGTAACATATAAATGGTCTGCAAGTGGCCATTTATATGTTTACTTCCTTTTGTCCCATAATTAATATTATGTTAAATAGGAAATATAATGAAAAGGGCACGCCATGGCATGCCCCTACGATTTCATTTCGAAACATTTATCGAATTGTGAATCACTCATTCTTCATCACCAACTTATCATCAACAAAATCAATTACAATCGGCTTATCTTTATTTATTTTGCCTGCAATAATTTGTGTTGATAACTCGTCTAAAACCAAACGTTGTAAAGCTCTCTTAATTGGCCTAGCACCGAATTGTGGATCATATCCTTCATTGCTAATATAATCAATAGCCTTACTTGTTAAGCTAAACATTATTCCACTGTCTTGTAACATTTTGGAGATGCCACCTACTTGTAATTCTACAATTTGACGTATTTCAGCCTCATTAAGCGGCGTAAACATAATTAAATCGTCAATACGATTCAAAAACTCAGGTTTAATGCTCTTTTTCAATAGTTCAAACACTTGGTTTTTGGTGGTCTCAATGATATCATTACGATTAATGCTGTTAATCTTTTCAAAGTTGTCACGAATTAATGATGAACCTAAATTAGATGTCATTATTATTATCGTGTTTTTAAAATTGACAGTACGTCCTTTATTATCAGTTAATCTACCATCGTCTAGTACCTGAAGTAATACATTGAATACATCAGGATGAGCTTTTTCAATTTCATCAAACAATACCACCGAATAAGGTTTACGGCGAATTGCCTCAGTTAGCTGACCACCCTCGTCATAACCTACATATCCCGGAGGTGAACCTATTAACCTTGTTACAGAAAATTTTTCTTGATACTCACTCATATCAATTCTGGTAATCATATTTTCGTTATCAAACAAGAATTCAGCCAAAGCCTTAGCCAATTCTGTTTTACCGACACCTGTGGTGCCCATAAATATAAAGGAACCGATAGGGCGCTTCGGATCTTTTAAGCCCGCCCTACTCCGCCTTACTGCATTTGAAATGGCTGTAATGGCCTCGTCTTGACCAATAACACGTTTGTGCAGCTCTGCTTCAAGATTTAATAGTTTTTCTTGTTCACTTTGAACCATTTTCTTTACAGGTATTCCTGTCCATTTGCTAACTATTTCTGCAATATCCTCACTATCAACCTCTTCTTTTACCATTGGGTTATTATTTTGCATTTCTTGCAGTTTCTTCTGAAATTCGGCTATTTCAGTTTCTTTTTCCTTTAGTTTTCCATATCTTATTTCAGCAACTTTACCATAATCTCCATTACGTTCTGCCTTTTCAGCCTCAAATTTAAGATTTTCAATATCAATCTTATTTTGCTGAATTTTATCGATAAGACTTTTTTCAGATTGCCATTTAGCTTTTTGTTTTTTCTCCTCTTCTTGCAAGTTTTCTATTTCACTTGTCAATTGAGCTACTTTTTCTTTGTCATTTTCACGCTTAATTGCCTCACGTTCAATCTCTAATTGTCTTATATTACGGTCAATCGTGTCTAATTCTTCAGGCACTGAGTCCATTTCAAGACGTAAACGTGCTGCAGCTTCATCTATAAGGTCAATAGCTTTATCGGGTAAAAACCTATCAGATATATATCTATTTGATAACTCTACAGCAGAAATAATAGCATCATCTTTAATACGAACCTTGTGGTGGTTTTCATATCTCTCTTTCAAACCACGCAAAATAGAGATTGTACTTGCTTCATCCGGCTCGTTAACCATTACAACCTGGAATCTTCTTTCCAATGCTTTATCCTTTTCAAAATACTTTTGATATTCATCTAGTGTAGTTGCACCAATTGCACGCAATTCACCTCTGGCCAATGCAGGTTTAAGAATATTAGCAGCGTCCATAGCGCCTTCGCCACCACCGGCACCTACCAATGTATGTATCTCATCAATAAACAAGATTATTTCGCCATCTGCTTTAACAACTTCGTTTATTACTGCTTTTAAACGTTCCTCAAACTCTCCTTTGTATTTTGCACCGGCTATCAAAGCACCCATATCCAATGAGTATATCTGCTTGGTTTTCAAGTTTTCAGGAACATCGCCACGTACTATTCGGTGAGCTAAACCCTCTGCAATAGCAGTTTTACCTGTACCCGGTTCTCCTATTAATATAGGGTTATTTTTAGTTCGTCTACTTAAAATCTGCAATACACGCCTGATTTCTTCATCACGACCTATAACCGGATCCAGCTTTCCTGTTCTTGCTTTTTCATTCAAATTAATTGCATACTTAGACAAAGACTGATAACTTTCTTCAGCCGATTTAGAGTTTGTTTTAGTATCTTTAGTCAATTCATCTATTGCCTTATTCAAATCAGAAGAATTAACACCTATATTTTTAAGTATGGTACCTGCAGCATTCTTTTCTTCGAACAAAGCCAACAATATCATCTCCAATGGGACAAACTGATTTCCTTTCTTATCAGACAAAGAAATAGCACGTTCAAGCACCTTGTTTGTCTCGTTGCTCAAATATTGATTACCACCTGATACTTTCGGATATGTTTGTATCTGGCGGTCTAATTCTGCATTAAGATTTTGTGTACTTACATTAAGTTTTGCAAATACATATTTTGCAATTTCTTCGCCTACTTGCAAAAGTGCTTTGAGCAAATGAGGGGTTTCAATTGCCTGATTTTGTGCATTTTGAGCCATTTCCAATGATTTTTGGATAGCTTCTTGCGATTTAATGGTGAATCTTTCAAAGTTCATAATAATATCCTTTCCGGAATCTTTAGTGATTCCAATTATGAATGTTCAAAAACTTTGCCACATATTAAACACTGACAAAATGTCATATATAAAAAAACGGAGATACCTTGCGATACCTCCGTTAAACAGTTATTAAATCATGTTATTTTAAATAACGATCTCTTTCTTGATATATTCTTTCAATGATATCAACAACTTTCATACCTTCAAGCAAATTAGTTGCAATGGCACCATTTGAGTTAAGAGTTTCAATAACATTATTAATTACAAATCCATGATTTTGAGCGGCTCCCTTATATCCACCAAAGTCATTTTCATGACTGGGCTCCTTAAGTTCGGGCATTTCATAATCCTTAACATGGCAATGTACAATAGTATCCATATATTGACCTGCAACCTTAACAGTCCCTTTAGAACCTATGATTGTAACAGAGCTCTCTAAGTTTTTGTCCCATACAGATGTTGAATAATTTAAAGAGCCTATACCTCCATTAATAAAGTCAAAGTCGACACATCCGGTATCCTCAAATTCAATCAAATCCCCATGAGAGCAATTTGCAAATTTTCCTCTGATATTGGTAATATCGCCAAACAACCAATAAAGCATATCTACATAGTGTGAAAACTGTGTATATAAAGTACCACCATCTAATTTATTGGTACCATGCCAGCTTCCACGTTGATAGTACTTCTCGTCTCTATTCCAGAATGCATCTACCTTTACGAAGTATATATCTCCTAATTTACCTGAACTTACTAAGTCTTTTAACCATGCCATTGGAGGCGAATATCTATTTTGCATAACACAAAATACCGAACGAGACATCTCTAATGATTTAAAAACAATCTTTTCTGCATCCGATTTAGATAATGCAATCGGTTTTTCAAGAACTACGTGTTTTTTTGCCTCTAAGGCTTTGATAGCATATTCAGCATGATATCCATTTATATTGCATATATTAACGACATCAATTTTTATGTCAGAAGCTAACATTTCATCAAAATTACTAAAATATGGTTCTGTTATTTCAGGATCAATTTTATCTTTTGGTAAAACGTCACAAACTGCTACCAATTTAGCATTCGGGTTTCTTCTTATCATTTCGGCATGGCGTTTCCCGATATGGCCTAAACCTACTACTGCGAAATTAATCATATTTGTCTGTATTATTTAGCTGATACGTTTTACGTAACCATCTTTTAGCTGATAACGTTGTCCTGTCTCTGAACAAGTTGCGAAGCCATCTTCATCAAAATGTAACTTTTGGCCATTCTCACTAACCCATCCCAATTGACGAGCAGGATTTCCTACCATTAATGCAAATGGTTTTACATTTTTAGTAACTACAGTTCCTGCACCAATTAAAGCATACTCTCCTATCTCATGTCCGCATACAATAGTAGCATTTGCACCAATACTGCATCCTTTATGCAATAATGTTTCCATATATTCGTCTTTACGACTAACAGCAGCACGAGGATTAATTACATTGGTAAATACCATTGATGGTCCTAAAAACACATTATCTTCACAAATAACGCCTGTGTATACAGAAACATTATTCTGTACTTTGCAGTTTTCACCTAAAACTACATCAGGTGAAATAACTACATTTTGACCGATATTACAATGTTTGCCTATTTTGCATCCTGACATTATATGTGAAAAATGCCATATTTTTGTTCCTTCTCCGACAATACAATTATCATCAACAAAGGCTGTTTCATGTTTAAAGTAATTCATAAAAATTTATTTAACAGCTTCTAATACAGCTGATGTAATATAATTCATTTGTTCGTCGTCTAACTCAGTATGCATAGGTAATGATAGTACACATGCACTCAATTTTTCTGCAACCGGAAAATCACCTGCTTTGTAACGAGGATCTTGATATGCTTTTTGTAAATGCAATGGTACCGGATAATAAATCATAGCAGGAACATTTTTCTCTTTTAATTTTGCTTGCACAGCATTACGGTCAACACCAACTAATTTTAATGTATATTGGTGAAATACATGAGTTGATGAAGCAAAATGTACCGGTGTGATAATATGTTTATTACCTGCAAATGCTTTATCATAAGTTGCAGCTGCTTTTTGGCGTGCTGCTATATATTCGTTTAGGTGAGGTAACTTAGCGTTAAGTACAGCTGCTTGAATGCTGTCTAAGCGAGAATTTACTCCAACAAAATCATGATGATATTGGACTACCATACCATGGTTTGCTATAGCACGCATACGAGCTGCTAAATCATCATCATTTGTAAATATTGCACCACCATCTCCGTAGCATCCTAAATTTTTAGAAGGGAAAAATGATGTACAACCTATATTACCTATACAACCGGCTTGTTTTTTACTGCCGTCTTTAAATGTATATTCTGCACCTATAGCTTGGCATGCATCTTCAACAACAAACAAATTATGTTCTTTTGCAATTTCAAGTATAGCTTCCATATTTGCGCATTGACCAAACAAATGCACAGGAACTATTGCCTTTGTTTTAGTTGTAATAGCTTTTTTAATAGATTCTATACTAATGTTGAATGTATCTTCTTCAACATCTACAACAACAGGTTTTAAGCCTAATAAAGCAACAACTTCTGCTGTTGCAATAAAAGTAAATGTCGGAGTAATAACCTCGTCACCCGGTTTTAAACCCAATGCCATTAAAGCAATTTGCAGAGCATCGGTACCGTTTCCTGTGGGAATAACATGCTTAACTCCCAGATAAGCTTCCAGATTTTTCTGGAAATCGTTAACCTTACCCCCTTTAATAAAGGTTGTTGTGTCAATTACTTCCTGAATGCCGTTATTGACATCCTCACGGATTTTTTCGTATTGACTTTTAAGATCAACCATTTGAATTTTTTTCATACTAATCTGTATTAATTATTAAATCAAAAAAAATAAAATTTCTTTTTTTAGAATCCTATCGAGAATCCTACCGTTAGTGTCCAATTTTCACCTTGATAAAACTTTGGTGAAAATGCATCTAAATATCCTTGCGCTGTTAAACGATTTTCTCCTTCTATTGGGTCAGATACTACATCATAGCCTCTTGCATTATTATATTCAACATTTAATACTGCATAGGCATTATTCCATACTTCATAAACAGCTTTTAAGGCAACTATTTCGTTTTTATATGTAAATTCGTTTAAAACGTCTTGGCTCAAAATTTCTTTTGTATTAGTCCTTACATATTTATAATCCCTGCCTTTTTGAGAATTAGTATAAGACAAGTTAAGATTTAAACTCCGAATAGGTTTGTAATTAACTGACACAAAAAATTCTTGAGAATTATCGCCTAAATAGTGACCTAAATTATAATCGTTAGATGCCCAAGTAATAGCATCAATAGAATGTTTATAAGTTAATATATTGCTACGTGTATACTCAAAATTTACTGCAAGATTCTTAACCGGCCAATTGCTTAAATTAAATCCTGCTTTATATGATACTAAGTTACGTTCTTTATTATCCGGTTTCCACCTGTTAATGCTAAATTCATCTATAAAGAATGATGCATATAAATGTAAATGCTTTATATTACGCGAACTTACATTGATAAATATCTGTGAATTTTGATTTTCGACACGTAAATCTTTGGTCATTAAATGATCTAAAGATTTAAAAAATGCGAATGGTATAAAGTAAATTGCTTGTACGCTCCTTTCTGCGTAAATAATTGAATTTCCTATTGATATATTCAATTTCGGATATGGAGTAAACGTAAACATATTAGCGGCAATAAACTTATTCATTGGTCTATAATGCCGTTTAGATGTTGAATCAGTATACTGTTCTTCGTTATAATAATACGAACTATCTATTACATTGCTCATCATCCATCCATGTATATAATTAAACTCAAACCACTTGCATGGTTTTAAATTCAAAGTTATCATAGGAAATGAGGGGGCTCGTCCTGATATAATATTAGAACCATGATAATTATCACCCCAAACAATATTATCCTTTACCAAACCTATACTTCCCCACCATGCATAAGCCTTAATACCACCTCTAAAGTCACTGTAATCGCCACCACTATTAGATTCTTTGTATGCACATCCGGGTAAATCATTCAAAAAGCCTGATTGTGAAATTTTTGCTCCATTTATTTTTGCATACTGGTTAGGAAAATAAGTGTCATTCAAATAATCTCCATTGAATGAAATATCTCGAATACTACCCCATACAGATACATGTTTAACAATATCCATTTGAATATCGGCTCCATACCAACGTTTCATAATAAGTCCATGCCTATTATACAGTAAATCCATACCGATAATAGGTCTTACTTGACACTTAAAATATTTATCACGATACATGAACTGAGGCTGAAGAAGCGATAAATCGAAAGATTTTTTATCTGTCCAATGCACATAAGCTTTAGGCATCGTATCTAATTCGATAGCAAATTCACTCATAAAGAATTTTAAATCAGATAGCTGACGCTTATTAAGAAGACTGTCTTTTTTGCTTGCTTCTCCTAATTTTTGAGCTATGAAGTTTCTGCTGTATGGTTTAATTACAGAGTTGACTTCAACTATACCATCAATTGCTAACTCATCAACAAAATCGTAAACACGCGTATATGATATGTGTTCAGGAATATCTTGAGCTAAAGCTGAAACAAAACAGCAGAGTGCAAATATCAATGATTTATATCGTTTCATTCGAATTTTTAGTGTGATCTGGCGTGTTTGAAAACTATATTTGCAAAAATTTTCCAAAGGTACTGAATATCGGTAACAAAATATCCATGTTTTTCGCATAATCTCAAGTATTTCATCTCAGAAGCTTGGATTTCATCTAAAGTTTTAGGCATATCAGCATAAAATGGAGGTAGTAAACCCGGTTTGAATTTTATTCTCATCTTCTGTAGTTCATCACAATATAAATTAAAGTACTGATTACTAAGTGGCCTTACGCCAACTAGTTTCATATCTCCTTTAATAAGGTTTATTATCATCGGAAGCTCGTCTATCCAAAACTTTCTCATGATTCGCCCTATAGTATTTACACGTATATCATGATTAAATTTTCCTCCTTCTTGTAAGTTGCATTTTTGGTATATATAGTCTTGTAAAAACTCAGAATACGGATACATGGTACGCATCTTATAAAATTTGAACACTTTACCATTTTTACCTACTCTATTCAGTGCAATAATAGGTCCATATCTACGTTTTTTACGTGCCGGTGAAGATTGTTTTCTACGAGCTATGAAATATGTATAATATTCTATTTTCTTTTCATCTAAAACTTCAAATCCACAATAATACAAACGTCCAAAGACCTCTGTTTTTGATAACACTCTCTTTTTGCCTTGAGTTATATCATAATAAAGATGACGGGTTATAAACAACTTGGGAAGCAAGCGTTTAATTATGTAATACATTGTATAGATTACCCAATTTATTCCTTTTGGATATTTGTCTAATATTTGTTTCTTTTTTACACTTTTATCTTTAAAACAACCAATATAAATGCCGTTATCAGGTAGTTTTTCATTGATTAAACAAAACATCTTATTGATGCCTCTAATATTATTTAAACTACGTAAGTTAACAATAACATCAAAATTATATGGTCTTATTTGTTCTACATTAAATAACTGAGTTGTAGACAATACATTTGTATTAGAACTTCTTAAATCGACAAACTCAGAAAAATACTCGAGAGATTTTTTTCCGGTTAGATTTAATATGGCATGCTCTCTATTGCGACATGCTTCTTCGTCTAATATGAATGGTTCTGTAATTACTGACTTGTGTTCACGAACTGCGACCGGTTGAACTTCTTCCGGATCAAGAGCGTACATATATGCAAAATAGATTGTATCGCCTATAAATGATATGGCGAATGATATTATTGTAAAAACAGACAACACACTAATGGAGTATCCGTTAAGTACATACAAAAACAATATCAGATTAATTAAATAAGCAGCAAATGAACAATATAAAGAATTGAAAGCAGTTTTAAGGTAACCTCTATTTTTTAATCTACCTACATACCGCCTAAATAAATAGCCAAAGAAAAACCAAAGAAAAGCGTATATGCCTATAATAGGCAAGTATTTAGCCCATGGATTTTCTGCATGAGTAGGTGTTATACCAATTACTATGACATAACTCAGAAGCAAGCCTACTAAATCAAGTAAGATCAGCTTATAATTAGGAAAGTAAAATATTTTGTTTTTCATGTAAAATTAATACCATACACAACCATTTGTTAATTCTTAACTCAATATTTATTTTACAAAATGTCTTGTAAGGGGCTATAGTACTAAAAAGTAAACTTTACAAAGATATATCATTGATTCAACTTAACACGTCATAATCTTGTTAAAAATCAATGTAAACTACTTATACTTTTTTTCATTCGTTTGATTAGGAATTTTATAACATTTTTAACATTCTGAAGCAATAATTCTCTCATCCATTCTATTGTATTATTGGTCCATCTTTGAGGATGTGTGGTAATCATCATGCGTTTCGGGAATGTTCCTAAATCAATTGCTTTACATATATCCTTAGTATAATGATATACAAGACCTTGACTAATCCATCTATCTTGATGAACAGGTATTTTATCGCGTACACTAACATTATACCCATCCCAC
>JAKIYQ010000028.1:0-17866 GCA_022708465.1 Bacteroidota bacterium
TATACACATTTTACATCTCCAATTCGTAGGTATCCGGATATGATGGTTCATCGTTTGTTGTCAGCTTATGATGATGGTGCTTCAAGTGTAAATCAATCGAAGTACGAAGAATACTGCGAACATTGTTCCGATCGTGAGCAAGTAGCTGCATCTGCCGAAAGAGCATCAATCAAATATAAGCAAGTAGAATTTATGTCAGACAAGCGAGGTCAAGTATTTGATGGCGTAATTTCCGGAGTTACCGAATGGGGAATTTATGTAGAAATAATAAGTAATAAATGTGAAGGCATGGTACCAATGCGCGACATGGATGATGATTTCTATACATACGATGAGAAAAATTATTGCATAATAGGACGTAGAACCCATAGATGTTATCGTTTGGGCGATCAGGTTAGTATTATGGTAAGTAAGTGTAATTTAGACAAAAAACAATTGGATTTTGTTCTAGTATAGTTCTTTGTTTTTGTGTAATGTAATATGAATTTAAACTAGTAATTTTGTAGCTAAAAATTATGGTAACAGTAAAAATTGTAAACAAGTCGAAACATCAACTTCCAGCTTATGCAACAGCATTTTCGGCAGGCATGGATTTACGTGCAAATCTTTCTGAATCAGTAGAATTAAAACCATTAGAACGCAAATTAGTACCAACCGGTTTATATATAGAATTGCCTGTTGGTTATGAGGCGCAAATAAGACCAAGAAGTGGATTGGCTATTAAAAAAGGAATTACTGTTCTAAATACTCCCGGTACTATTGATGCTGACTACAGAGGAGAGATTTGTGTCATACTAGTGAATTTATCTGCAGAGCCATTTATTGTTGAAGATGGCGAAAGAATCTGCCAAATGGTAATAGCACAACATGCGCAGGTAGAGTGGAATGAGGTAGGATCCTTAAGCGAAACAGAAAGAGGTGCAGGCGGATTTGGACATACAGGTAAGAAATGAGATTAAAAGCTAGTATAGTATTATTGGTCGGCCTATTGTGTTTGTTGCAGCCATTTTCTTTGATGGCCAAAACACAAAAAGGCTTTGATACTTTATATACAGCCGAATTCGATAGCCTGTTTTTAGATGCTTTGTGCGCTAAAAGTTCCGGAAAGATTCAAGAATCAATTGATTTGTATAAACTTTGTAACCAATTAAATCCACGCAGTGCAATTGTGTGTTATGAATTGGGTATTTTGTATTTGAAACTTGATTCTGTGAAGCTAGGGATTGATTATATAAATAAATCATGTGATTATGATCCCGAAAACTATTATTACCAAACAAATTTGGCTAATATTTACAGCAAAAAAGGGATGTATAATGAATCTCTTAAAAAGTGCGAGTTCATCGCGAAGAAGTTTCCACAAAATGATAATGTTTTTTACCAATTGTCAATGCTTTATACACAGACAGGACAATACGATAAAGCTTTATCAGCTTTGGACAAATTAGAGAAACGAGTAGGCATAAATAAGGATATAACATTTGAAAAAGTCAGGTTGTATAGGACCTTAAATAAAAACAATAAGGCAATTAAGGAAATAGAAAACTTTATCAAAGAATCTCCTTTTGATGAATCTGCTTGGATTTTTAAGGGCGATTTGGAAATGTCGACTAATCAAATGGATGAAGCTCTCGCCAGTTATATGAAATCTCTCGAAATTGCACCGGGTAATGGATACGCAATGGCTTCATTATGCAGCTATTACGATTATATAGGAGACAAAGAAAAAACAGACGAATATTTATATAATATTTTTAAGGCTACAGATGTAAGTCTTTCTAATAAATTAGCATTCTTAGAAAGAGTTGCTAAGTATTACGAAAGGAGTCCGGATTATGTTATCAGACTCGAAAAGATTTATCTAAGTATGATAGAATCAGACCCTGAAAATGCTCAAGTGCATTTGAATTACTCAGAATTTTTAGGCTATATTGGAAGGGATGAGGAATGTATAGAATCTTTGCGTACTTCAGTATATTTAGATCCGTCATGCTCAGATTGTTGGCTTCTTCTTTTTAAAACAGCTTTTGATAAAGAAGACAGTGTGATGATAGATAAAGTTCTTAAAGATGCTATGGAAGCTGTGCCTAATTCTCCTGAGTTTTGTTATTTTGCAGGTGTTAAAGCATTGGATGAGAAAAATAATGCAGATGCCCTAAAATACATTCAAAAAGCAAAAGAAAATCTAAGTGCTGCCAAATCAGAAGAGTTACAGAAATCTGTAAATTCTTTACTGGCAGAACTTTTGCGAGCAGAAGGTAAAAAACAAGAGGCAAGGGAGTGCATGCTTGAAGCTTTGTCGAAGGCTCCTAATGATCTTATGCTTATGAATAATTACGCATATTATTTGGCTTTAGATAACGAAGAACTTGACAAAGCAGCTGAATATGGAGCAAAACTGGTAGAGAAAGAACCATTAGAGTCCACATATCTTGATACCTATGCATATATATTGATGAAACAAGCCAAATATGATCTTGCAATTTTTTATATACGCCAGGCATTAACTTATGACAGTAAAGAAGCTCCAAATTTCGAAATAATAGAACATTATGGAGATATTTTATATTTTCTAGGAAATATAGATCAGGCAATTGAGGAGTGGAGTAAGGCCAAAAAAATAAATCCAAACTCTTCGATTTTAAATGAGAAGATAAAACAAAAAAAATATGTTGAATAGATCAAATATTATATTGCCTCTATTTTTAGTTTTTTGCATATTTCTCGCGTCTTGCAAGACTCAAAAGATAGCTAAGAATAAGGAACTTTTAACCGAGCCAACTACTATTCTTCAAGAATATGGAAACAAGATAAAAACGATTCAGGCTCGTGTTGAATATCAATTGCCGGGAGCCAAACCTATATCAGTAAAAGCTATGATGCGTGTTTGTATAGATTCCGCAATAGTAATCTCTATACAACCTTTTTTAAGCATAGAAATGGGACGCCTACATTTTACAAAAGACAGTATAATTTTGATTGATCGTTATCACAAGCAATATGCTTGCGGATTATATAAAGATTTATCATCTAATATTTCAATGTCTTACGAAATGATTCAAGCTTTATTATTTAACAGAGTGTTTGATCCTTCAAATAAAAGATACATGGGTTTTGTAGGCAGTAATGACAATATGTGGCAGTCTTGGAAAGGAAGTGTTGATGCTTTTGATATTGAATTTTTATTTGATCAAGGAAGATATTTACGAAGAACGGTATTAAATTCAAATGATAAGGTTTCATATTTATCGGTTGAATATACTGACTTTACAAACTTTACTGAAATAGATTATCCCATGACCGCAAATTATATGTTATTTTCTCCGACATATAAATCAACGCTAAATCTTTATGTGGATAAGGTTTCTTTTAATACTAAAATTGATCTTATAAGTTCAATACCTCAAGGATATACAAAAATTACAATTCCGAAATTAATTAAGGGCCTGATACAATAATATTTATATGAAACGAATAATTATCCTTTTCATCGAATGTTTTATACTAACACTTAGTATTAATGCACAATCTGTAGATGAGTTGCAAAAACGTAAGGAGCGTGCAATGAAGAACTTAGAGATGACTAGTAATCTTATTTCAGAAACAAAAGAGACTACCGCCAAAACTATGACAAAAGTTAATCTTTTGTCTGCCGAAATAAAAGAGCGAAAGGTTGTAATTAATTCTTTGAATGCTGAAATAAATGGTATTAATCAACAATTGTCGCGTTTACGCAGTGAGGCAACGGCAAAACAAAAGGCTTTGGAATCTATCAAAAAAGAATATGCAGCCTTAATGTATCACCAATATTATAAAAAAGGCAATTTTGATAAACTCATGTTTGTTTTATCGGCAGGCAATTTTGCAGAATCATATAGAAGGTATAGATACATGCAGCAATATTCAGAGTATTGTAAGAAAAAGGCAGTTGAAATAGAAGAGGCAAAGAAGGAACTTAATGCTAAGTTAGAAGAAGTTGAAGCAGTTCGCTTAAAACGTTTAGATGTTTTAAATAATCGCAAGCAAGAAAACTCAAAACTGCAGTCAGAAAAGAATAGGCATTCTGTAATGGTATCTAAATTAAAACGAAAAGAGAAAGACCTACGCAAAGAATTGAAGAAGCAGCAAAAAGTTGCAGATCAATTAAATGCTCAAATAGAAAGAAAGATTGCAGAAGAAGCTCGAAAATCTGAAAAAGAATCTATAAAACAAGGCAAAAAAGTAGATGATGTATTAACAAAAGAAGAAAAATTAGTTTCGGGCAATTTTGAAAAGAATCAAGGAAGATTGCCATGGCCTGTAGAAAAAGGGATTGTAGTGGGAAGTTTCGGAATACAACCGCATCCTGTTTTAGAGCGTGTTACAACAAATAACAAAGGTATATATATTCAATGTCCTAGTGGCTCAAATGCGCGTTCTGTTTTTGAAGGAGAGGTAACACAATGCTTCTCTATACCGGGTAGTAATAACGCTGTTATTATTAAACATGGTCTTTATAGAACAGTATATGCGAATCTTACTAAGGTTAACGTAAAAGTTGGTGATAAGGTATCATTGAAACAGACAATAGGAAAAATATATTCAGATCCAGATGAGGATAATAAGACTGTGTTATATTTCCAAGTGTGGAAGGATAAATCTATTAACAATCCGGAAAACTGGTTGGCACATTGACGCCAATAGTTCCTAAATATCACTTACTACGATTTTTTCGTGATTTCAACGAAGGAATCACCTCAGGCATACGTAATATAACGTATGCCATGCCTCCGCAATTAATAAAGACAAGTTTACTCGCCTATTCTTACAAAAATGGTGATGATTTAGTCGATTACGTTAGTCAAAATGGGGGATATGCCCATATTATGCCTGATTTAAAAAAGACAGGTTTTTTATCATGGAAAAAAAACATAGATAATTTTTTTTCTGATAATCACTTCGATATTCTGCACTGTCATATAGATGGTTGGCAATCGGCCGTAGTAGCTTATTATGCAAAGAAACACGGCGTTAAGGTTTGTGCCGTACATGCACATAGAAGCCTTGAAGAAAATTCGCAAAGCGGTAGATTAGAGCAATTTATTAACAGATATTGTTCCGTGCATTGTTTTGATTTACATTTTGCGTGTAACAAAGTAGCTACTACATGTGTTTATGGTCGAAAATTTTTGAAGGATGTGTATTATTTAAAAAACGGATTAGATATTAGTAAATACACACCTGCACTGTGTAATTTTGAAAGGGAGTCGTATAATGAATTGTTTGATATCAAAAAAGGTCAAATTGTAATAGGTCATATTGGTAGGTTTAGTCCTATCAAAAATCATAAATTTCTATTGCAATTGGCATTATCAATGATGTCTAAGCAAATTTCATTTAAAATGTTGTTTATAGGTGACGGCAATGATATCAATTTAGTGAAAAAACAGGTATTGGAGTTAGGTTTATCTGATAATGTTGAGTTTTTAGCTTACAGGAATGATATAATAAAACTATTGAAATACATGGACGTTTTGTTATTACCTTCTTTTGCCGAAGCTTTGTCTAATGTTTCAATAGAAGTTCAAGCAGCCGGAACTCCGGCTATATTATCTGATACTATTAAGACTGATTGCGATTTAGGCTTGAATTTATTGCAATTTAAGCCTCTTGTAATAAATGTTTGGCAAGAAGCTATACTTTCTGCCATAAAGACTCAAAAACCTTCTGCGAGCGAAATTAAAAGCCATTTTATTGAATCTGGCTTTGATTCGGAAAGCATTGCTAGATATTATTTTTCTATTTTAGATGAGGCAATAACAAAAAAAGATGATGTTTAAAATACTATTCATTATTGGTACCGGTAGTTTTTTAGGTGGAATTTTACGCTACCTTATATCACGCTTTATTCAAAATTCTATTATTTCTGCTTTCCCATACGGAACGTTTGTTGTAAATATTTTAGGCTGTTTTCTTATTGGTCTATTTTATGGTATTTCCGAGCGAAGCAATATTATGAGTGCTGAATGGCGTATGTTCCTTACTGTTGGTTTTTGTGGGGGCTTTACTACTTTTTCGACATTCGCTAATGAGAATTTAGCTTTACTTAGAGATGGAAATATCTTTAATTTTGCAATATATGCGGGATTGAGTGTTTTTATTGGCATTCTTGCAACCTATTCAGGGAATCTAATAACTAAACTATTTTAACTATGGAAGAACTTAAAGGTGAAGTAAAATTGCTAAGAATATATATTAGCAATACTGACAAGTTTAAACATAACCTTATGTACGAAGTATTAGTGTATACTACAACCCCCAAAAGTTTTTTTGTCTAACTTTTGGGGGTCATTGTCATTTACTGATTTTATTCGGATTTAGAACTCAGCATTATTAGGTGTTCTCGGGAAAGGAATCACATCTCTTATATTTGACATACCCGTTACAAATAATAGTAGTCTTTCAAATCCTAGACCAAAACCGGAGTGAGGTGCAGAACCCCAGCGACGAGTATCCATATACCACCAAATATCTTTCTCAGGAACATGCATAGCTTGTGCGTGTTTCTTAAGTTTTTCATAATCGGCCTCACGTTCAGATCCTCCGATGATTTCGCCTATTTTCGGGAACAAGACATCCATTGCTCTTACTGTTTTTCCATCATCATTTTGTTTCATGTAAAATGATTTGATTTCTTTAGGATAGTCGGTAAGTATAACCGGACGTTTAAAATGTTCCTCAACCAAGAAACGCTCATGTTCAGATTGTAAATCGATACCCCAACCAATAGGGAACTCAAATTTACGACCTTTAGCAACCGCTTCTTCCAATATTTTAATTCCCTCAGTGTATGTAAGTCTTACAAAGTCTTCTTGAATAACAGATTCAAGTCGACTGATAAGTTCTTTGTCATACATGTTGTTTAAAAATTCTACATCTTCTCTACAATTGTCTAATGCCCATTTTACGCAGTATTTAATGAAATCTTCTGCCAATCGCATATTGTCTTCAATTTCGTAGAATGCCATTTCAGGTTCAACCATCCAGAATTCTGAAAGATGTCTGGGAGTATTAGAATTTTCAGCTCTAAATGTAGGTCCGAATGTATAAATTTCGCCTAAAGACAAAGCTCCAAGTTCTCCTTCTAGTTGGCCTGATACAGTTAGACTCGCTTGTTTTCCGAAGAAATCTTTAGAGTAATCAATTGATCCATTATCGTCTTTTTTTAAATCGTATAAATTCAATGTTGTTACCTGAAACATTTGTCCTGCACCCTCACAGTCTGATGCAGTAATTAATGGTGTATGCCAATAATAAAATCCGCGTTCGTGGAAGAATGTGTGTATAGCCATTGCCATATTGTGACGAATACGGAATACAGCTCCAAAAGTGTTAGTTCTAGGTCTTAAATAAGCTATGTCGCGTAAAAATTCAAGAGTGTGACCTTTCTTTTGCAGTGGATATGTTTCAGGATCGGCAGCACCATATATTTCAATATTTTCTGCTTGAATTTCAACATTTTGACCTTGTCCCATTGACTGTACTAAAAGTCCGGTAACTCCTATGCAAGCACCTGTTGTAATAGGTTTTAAAAATTCGTCTCCAAATTTTTCAATATCTGCTACAATTTGTATGTTATTAATTGTAGATCCATCATTTAACGCTATAAAACCAACATTTTTGTTGCCTCGGCGAGTTCTAACCCAGCCTCTCACATTAATTTTTTCTCCATAACAGGTCATTTTTAGAGCCTGCGCTACTTTGATTCTTCCAGATATTCCCATGATTTCTAAATGTTTGAAAGCGCAAAAGTACTAAATTTTTTCTCTATTTAGTCAGCATATAATCATTATTTAGCAATCAAATAACTTATACCGGCTTTTACCCATATACCAGGCTGTGGAATATTGCCATAATCATAGTATATTTGGTTTAATATATTTGTTGCTTCCGCATAAATTTTGACACCCATGCCTTCCCAATATATGCGTCCATCTAACAGATGCGAGTCAGGATATTGACTAATAGATCCATTCGGTAAATAATATGAGCCGTTCCTATTTTGATAGCTATATTGAAGATTAATACCGAAACCCTTATAGATATTGATATCTGCATTTACATTTACCTTATGTTTCAGATAATCCAAAGCATATTTAGATACATACTGATCTGTATTTTTTGACAAAAAATTAAATGTATATGTAATCTGAAGGTTCTTTAAATATTTGCCGTATTTGGCTCCTAAAATTATGTCACCACCTGCTGCTTGTATAACTGTGTGATTCATGCTATACCATTTACCATTCTCTTCAAATTGTATCCAATCAATAATGTCTTTTCCATATCTGTAATATGCATTAATTGAGGCGTTAAACCATTTTATACCTACTGAGCCTCCTATTTCTGCTGTTATTGATTTTTCAGCTTGCAGATTAGGGTTGCTTACTTGAGTAGCACTTTTATAGTACAAATCCGTAAATGTAGGCATACGAGTAGCACTATTGACATTTAAATACAGCTTTGAAGCATCAGTAAATGAATACGAAGTATTTAATCCAAAATCAAAATGATTACCAAATTGAGAATGATAAAATCCTGATAAACCTATTGCTGCAGAGAAATTTTTAATCAAAAATAATTGTTCGGCGTAGTATCTTATATAATATCTATTTTTTCCTAGATTAAAAACAGTATTGTCAATAAAAGGAATTGGTTTAGCTTCTGCCAAGGAATCACCTAAAACATTGCTAAAAATGTGCTCGTCCTTAAAATTAATTCCTATACTACTTTTACCTATGCTTGAGTACCAAACGCCTTTTACAGAAATGCCTGATACATCAGTAAGATGATAGTTCGGATTTGTGTACCAAGATGGGGCATTTGTTGTATCCCTAAATAGCTCGAATTGGTCGTAGTGCCTTCTATAATTTGAGTTTATTATAATACCAAAATTGCCTAAGCGCTTGCTCCAATCAAGACCTATTAGTAAAGTTCTTGTGCGCTCGAATTGGTCCGGATAAGTAGTAGAATAAAAAGCATTTGACCCAAAAGCCTTAATTTGACCACCAATGCGGAATTTAAATTCACCGAGTTTCTTTGATGCATATTCGCTTGTTAAATACAAGTTGGTATAGTTATAATCGGTGTTATTAATATATCCGGTAGACTGATTATGCGAAACAGAAGCCCCAATAGACCAATCTTTGATAAAGTAGCTGCCGCTAAGTGCTGTATTAAAACTGCCGTACATACCTCCACTTACAGCAGTTCTGGCTTTCTTGCTCTGTTTTTTATTTGTTATTATATTTATAGTTCCACAAAATCCGCTACCTCCGGTACTTCCTATACTACCTTGCATAATCTCTATACTTTCGATAGATGCAAGATCTATTGGAAGATCTAAATTATGATGACCTGTTTGTGGATCGGTTATGTCCATACCATCTATTAAGATCAGCACTTGATCAAATGTTCCGGCTCTCAAAGATAAGTCTGCTTGGACTCCTCCTGTAGCTCTTTGTCGAACGTCAATTCCGGGTATATAGTCAAGTAATTCGTTTATAGATGTAACAGGTAGCGATTTAATATCATTTTGTGTCAAATTTATTATTGGCCGAAGTTTGTTCGTGTATATGTCGCTTTTCTGTGCAATAATCTCAATTTCAGACAAATTACTACTAATAAAAATTGAATCTGACGCTTTTATGATATTTGAAAACATAAATAAAGCCGCTATGCAAACCAGTAATTGCAAAACGGCTTTGTATGGTCGTGGCCTAGTCTCTCCTAGTCCTTCTTTATGCTTATTAACTATAGGACAAACTTGTAAACAAGTAATCAGTTCTTCGGATGTCGGCGTAATTGAAAAATAGTCATTTTCAGCCATTTCATCACAAAATTCTGCTCTTATGTCCTGCTCGCGAAAAAGTTTTTTAGCCTTCGCTTGTGCCCTCAAACAAATATCAACACTAATGTGTCCGATAGTAACTTGTTTGTGAACAGAAGCAAAAGCAGCATAGCGTTTACGCGTAAATCTGCGAAAACGAATTGTGCTTGATTGTTTTTCTTTTGTGCAGTTCATCTATTTAAGATTAATCCGCGCAAAGGTATGATTTTTTTTGAATTACTCCTGATGTTCGTCTCTTAATAAATCTTCAAGAGTTTTTACAGGCGTAAAAGTATCAATAGGAACTTCAACAAAAATGCTAATCCAATTAGCCATAGATCCATTCCAAAGTCCCGGTAATTCCTGAATCTTCATATCAATACCATTTTGAGTTTTATTTGAAATGAAACCGGTAGACTTATCGATATAGTTCTTAAGATTGAACTTGTTGCCCTTATAGTTACGAACTCCACAAACTAAATCAACAGGGTTAAAGTGTGATGCTTTTTGAACAGATTCTACTTGAAATCTGTTTGTGAAATCTATTTGTGAAGCTTCGATAATCTGCAAACTTTTTTCGTGTTGTTTGTTACGAACCCAATATGGACCTCCACCCGGTTCTCCTTCATTCTTAACCATACCGCAAACACGAATAGGACGATTAAGTTTTTGTTGCCAAAATGCAACTTTTTCACGTTGACTTTGGCTATAATAAGTCATATTTACTCTGATATAAAGTTGTTGCGATGCAAAAGCTTCAATTCTGGCCAAATCTGTACTATCAATAGAAAGCGAATCTAATTTTTCAAGGCATTCAAATGTTTGTTCTTGTAAAAACAACAAATATCCTGCTAATGCTTTTTTATACTTATATGTAGTTTCTTTTAAACGATCTACAGTAACATTGTCAATGTTTTTGATAAATATTAGGTCTGCATCACAGTCATTTAGATTTTCAATTAATGCGCCATGGCCTCCGGGGCGAAATAGAATACTGCCATCTTTATTCCTAATTAATTCGCCATTTTTATCTAATGCAACCATATCGGTCTTTGATTTTTGTTCAGAAAACTCAATATTGTATTTTACATTAAATTGTTCTTCAAATTTTAACACTACAGTTGTTAGCTTATGTTCAAACAAATGTCTGTGTTCGGGCGAAATTGTAAAATGAAGATTTACCTCACGATTTATATCATAAGCATATTCGCTACCTTCAACCAAGTGTTCTCCAAATGCACTTCTTGGACCATCGGGATAACGATGGAAGTATAGCATTGCCTTTGGCAGGTGTTGATAGTCTAAACCATATTCATTGAGAATGAAATCTGCAATCTTCTTGTAATCTTTATTGTATATCAAGTCATCTATCCTAATATCCCTTTCCCGTAACTTAGATTTTAGCTTGTCATAGAAAGCAAATTTTCGAATGTTCATCATGCATTTTTTAATTGAAGGATACGCGCCTAAATTGCCGGATCCATCGTAAGATGCAGCAAAATTGATTAAATCCTTGAACATTCTTGATGCGGCTCCTGAAGCCGGAATAAATTTAAGCAGAGATAGTGTTTCTTTTTGCTCGTCAAACCTCTTTATATATTTTGAAATATCATTTTCAGAAAGTGTAACAATACCATTGCCTATAGTGGCAGCACTATCTAAATCAGCAAACGGAAATCCCTTTTCAAAGTTTTCCAACTGCGTGTAAAATGTACTCTCACTAATACCTTTGCTTTGTAATTGCTGCAAGTCTTCTTTTTTCAACATATTTTTAGCTATTAATGTTGTGATAATCAATCATTAAGTCTTAATCTCCAATTAAAAATATTTATTTAGTCTTACGACTACGCAATGTCTTGATTGTATTTTCCAATTCAGATATAGTCGCTTCTTGTTCGTTGATTGTTTTTAGTAGAGCATTTAATTCTTCATTCTCTATTGATGTAGGATACTCTGCATCAACTCTAAGTAAGAAGTCTGCTAAAATATTCATATAATTAATAAACGCATCATAAGGCGAATCGAATGTAGAACCCCAAGCATTCTTAAAACTCATATATCTTAAGTAATCAGTATCTTGTATCGTCTGCCAATCACGTTTTAACGCTTTCTCCTTGCATAAATTGACGCGTTCTGCAACGCTATATAGCTTTTGTAAAGCCTCTTCCTGTAAATGATTACCGGTCCAACTACTTAAGTCTTTTTCTTCGCCCGACCAACTTAACGGATATGGTGCGCTAATAGTGTCTACAGGAGTCATTTTACCTGCTTCAGAGGGTGTAATAAATCCAATACCCCTGTTAAACGTTTGAGTCGGTAATGCTTTAAGAAATTCAAAAATTCCGGTATAATCTTTTTGTATAGAACCGAATGCTTCATATCCCAACCATATATTGAAAATTTCTTCTTTCTCAGGGGCATCTGCAATCCACTGAGCAAATTTATCTGCTGTTAGTGGATAATCAGCCCATGAAGTATTTGAAAACTCAAAAGGTATGTGGTTACTCATAGAAAAGTTTCTAGTCAACAATTTTACTTTCGGCAAATACGGATGACCATATACGTAGTTCGGACTCTTCCATCCTAATATATGTTTTGCACCTTCCAACAAGATTGTGTTATATCCTAGTTTAGCAACTTTTTCACCGATTTCATCAGAATAAATTAGCTCTGAATTACGAAAAGAAGTTGGTTTCTTACCAAAGAGTTCTTTTATCTTAGCAGAATGTTTTTTAACCTGCAATTCAAACTCGTTATCATTAAATACAGAAGATAGTGAATGCGCATAAGGTTCTGCTAGAAATTCAACACAATTTGTATCTGCCAATTCTTTAAAACTGTCAATAACCTCGGGCGCATATTGTTCTAATTGTTCAATAGCCGCCCCGGAAATTGAAAACCCGCAACAGAATTTTCCTCCCGATGTGCGGATCAAATTGGCAATTATCCGATTAGCGGGTAAATAAGATTTATCAGCTAATTCTCTAATTTGTTGTTCTGTTCCAAAATCATCATAGTAATAGTGGTCTTTACCAATCTCAAAAAATCGATATCGACGTAATGCGTAAGGTACGTGTACCTGAAAATAAAAACAAATATTTTTCATATTTTATGGTTTTGTTTGTTATCTACCTGTAACTCTATTATAAATACTGCGAACTTTTAATCCAGCTTTGTCCCATGTGATTGAATTAACTTCTTTTATGCCCTCTTCACTTAGTGTTTTGTATATTGAAGAATATTCAACAATAGCATAAATAGCGTCAGCCATTGCGTCAATATCCCAATAATCTGTTTTAATTGCGTGTGCTAATATTTCAGCACATCCTGATTGCTTAGATATAATTGACGGAGTACCAACCTGCATTGCCTCAAGTGGTGATATACCAAAAGGTTCTGATACTGATGGCATTACATAAACATCACTATTGGCAAGCATTTGATGAACCTCTGATCCTTTTAAGAATCCAGGAAAGTGAAATCGATCTGCAATACCACGAGACGCAGCTAAATCTACCATCGCTTGCATCATATCACCATTTCCGGCCATTACAAAGCGAACATTCTTGCTACGTTGCAATACTCTATATGCGGCCTCAACAAAATATTCGGGTCCCTTCTGCATGGTAATACGTCCAAGGAATGTAACTAATTTGTCTTTTCTTTCTTCTTTCTTAAAATGCTCTACATTTGGAACAGGATCTACTGCGTTATGCACTGTTGTTACCTTGTCAGGATGTTGATGGTATTTTTCAATTACAGTGTTTCTAGTTAAATTGCTTACACATATTATGTGATCAGCAATATCCATACCACGTTTTTCAATATTATATACAGTAGGATTAACGTTACCTCTACTGCGATCAAAATCAGTTGCATGCACGTGAATTACAAGCGGTTTCCCTGATATTTGCTTTGCAAAAATTCCTGCCGGATATGTAAGCCAGTCGTGTGAGTGTATTACGTCAAATTCCAAGCTATGAGCTAATACGCCTGCGACTGCTTCGTAATTATCTATTTCTTGAATCAAGTTATCAGGATAGCGTCCGGAAAATTCTATGCAGCCTAATTCATTTGTTCCAATGCGTGTAAAGTCGTAATATATGTGATCACGATACCAAAAATATTCATTAGGATGCATGATTCTACCAATGCGTTCGTTAACGTGGTCCCAAGAATTTTCTTTTCTTACAACAGGCACATTGCAAGCTCCTATTAGTTTTAAGAAACTTTGGTCTTCATCTCCGTATGGCTTTGGAATTACAAAGGTAATTTCCAAGTCATCTTGTACAGACATCCCTCTTGTTAGTCCATAGCTTGCGGTTCCCAATCCTCCTAAAATGTGCGGTGGAAACTCCCACCCAAACATCAGTGCTTTCATATTGCTAATATATCCATTTAACGTAAGTTTTTAGGCTTCGTTATATTGTTTTAATAAGGTTAAGGTGCGTATAATTTCTGCTACAGTTGGTGCAAAAGACATTGCACCGTGTCCTTTATATGGAGGATTGCCATCGTACAATTCAGATAGTGTACCAATGCATAATTTCTTCATTTCTGCTTCCATTCCTATCATCATACGTTCAACAAATGATATACCGCTTTGTTTGTGTACGATTAGATATGCTTCTGCGTATGCACCGGTAGTCCATGGCCAAACAGGTCCATTGTGATAATTGCGGTCTCGTTCTTGCATTCCTCCAATGTAATTAGGTCTGTAACAACCACTTTTAGGGCTTAAACTTCTTAAACCTTTACTTGTGAGAAGCTCACGTGTACAAATGTCTAAAACAGATTTTTTTTGATATTTATCTAAAGGAGAAAATGGTAGAGATACTGCAAATATCATATTTGGACGAACCTCTAAATCATGTTCACTGCCATTCACAAAATCGTATAAATAGATACCATTCCAGAATGTTTGAATAAATGTCTTTTTTACTTTTTCTGCCAATGATTCGTATGCTTTTTGTGCTTTAGTATCCTTGAGTCGATTAGCATATTCAGAAATAAAACATAAAGCATTATACCATAAAGCATTTGTTTCAACTACATAACCTGTTCTAGGTGTAATAGGTTTGTTATTTTCAGTAGCATTCATCCATGTCATAGGAGTGTCACGACCATCTACATACAATAAACCATTATCATGCAAATATAGATTTGGATGTTTTTGACGAATGATGAACTGCATAATCTCATTGCAAATATCTCCATATTTTCGGAACATATCTTCTTTTGATTCATGTATTCCATACTGTTGTATCGACCATATAAACCACAACAAGGCATCAGGAGCATCAATTTGTTCGATGAACTCAGAATTTTCACCGTTCATTAGCTTATTAATTTCTCTAATAGCCGTTTTGACGATTGATTCAAATCTATCAGGCCTACCTATGCATAGTGTTGCACCCGGTAAAGAAACAAATTCGTCTCTTGCGCGCGTGTTGAACCAAGGATAACCTGCTAACAAATAATCTCCATCCTCTTGTTTCTTGTAAAACTGTTGTGCAGCGTTTTTAAGGCAGTTAAACATGTCGGTACGCGGGTTCCTTTTTGCAAGTTCTTCTTCCCAAATAGTTTTTAGTTTTTTAGGTGATGCTTCAGATAAGCCTGCAGTAAAGAAAATTGATTCGCCTTTTTTTATTGGCATCTCGAAATATCCGGGAACAACAAGATCTTCTTCGTATTCGTATCCTCTTTCTTGCTCTTTGTTATATGATAAATTTTCGTACCAATATGGTTGATGAATATATTCTGCTTTTTTCGAAAATTGCATAAACAAATGAGGATATTGCGGGTACAATTGGCATTTAATTCCACTATTCACATCTTCATAATTTGTATTTGCAGCATTATTCTTCTTCGAAAGTTTGTTTACACTTCTAAAAGCAAGAAATGGTTTAAATCTGATTATTGTAGGAGAGTGTGCTTCGATAAGAGTGTATTTTGTGATGATGCGCGGCTCAAAAGAAACCATAATTCTTTCTTTAGATATAATAACACCACCCACTCTGTAAACAGTTTTTGAAATAAGTTCACAACTAAATTCACGTATGTATTTGTGCCCGTTTGGACTGAAATGTTGGCCTGAATATTCGTGTATGCCCAAGTTAAATTCAGCTTTATGCTGAATTATTGTTTCATCTAACGAAGATAGCAAAACGTGATTATTTTTGTCTATATCAGGAAGTGGAACTACTAATTGTCCGTGATATTTACGCGTGTTACAATCAACAATAGTAGTGCTGTTGTATGCACCTGAACGATTGGTGCGTAACATCTCTTTTGTTAAAGATTTTTCCAAATTGGAGAGTACTGTCTTGTCAAAATTCAGGTAATTCATATGTTGAAAATTTGCAATCGTTTGCAAAAATAGTATAAAAAAACCACAAATCAAAGCATTTATAAGACAAAATATACGTCATTTTTTTCTTTTAATTGCTTTTATCATGCGGTTTGCGCCTGATAAATCATTTTTCATTATGCAATTAAAATTGTATGATTCAAACATTTTTAAAGTTTCACTACCTAAGTAGCGATTAATTTCTACATATATTAAACCATTTTCATTTAAATACGAACTAGCAAATTTTGCGATTCCATCGTAAAAAATTAAAGGATTTTCGTCTGATACAAACAATGCTGTGTGAGGTTCATATTTCAATACATTTGCTTCCATATCAGTTTTTTCACATTCGCGAATGTAAGGCGGGTTACTTACTATTATATCATATTTGTTTTGTAATGTATTTGATATGTTCAAAATATCAGCACATAAAGCTTGTATTTGTACATTATTCAATTCTGCATTTTTTTTTGCAATTTGCAATGCATCTTCAGAAATATCAAGGGCTGTAACTGTTGCATTAGAAACCCACTTGGCTATAGCTACAGCTATACATCCGCTCCCGGTTCCTATGTCAATAATGCTAAGTTTTTTATTGTTATCAACATCTTTAATAATCCAATCAACAAGTTCTTCGGTTTCGGGTCGAGGAATTAGAACCTTATTGTTGAGTTTAAATTTAAGACTTAGAAACTCAGTTTCGCCCAAAATATATTCGATAGGTTCATTTTTTTGCAAACGATAAGCAATACTTTTCATTTCTGCTGCTTGTTTATCGTTAAAATCTGTATCTTTGCGAAAGTAGGTTTCTTGTTTTGGTATGCAGCAAACATACTCCATACTTGTTCTGTAAAGGATACCAATCTCGTTAGGGCTGTAAATACTCTTTAGAGTATTAATAAAATAGGTTTTTAGGTTTTCCATATCGCAAAGCTACAAAAAAATGTATTTGGAAAATGAAAAAAAATATATGCGAAGATGTTTCCAATTATCCAAACTTGGACTTGGAAAGGTAGCTCCTAATCCAATGGTTGGTTGTGTTATTGTACATAACGACAAAATTATAGGAGAAGGCTTTCATAGGCAATTTGGTGAACCCCATGCTGAAATAAATGCTTTAAATTCTGTTGCTAACAAGTCTTTACTCAAGGACTCGGTTTTGTATGTAAATCTTGAACCTTGTTCTCATTATGGTAAAACTCCTCCATGCGCCTTGAGATTAATAAATGAAGGAATAAAAAATGTTGTGGTTTGCAACTTAGATCCGAATCCAAAGGTAGCCGGCAGAGGTGTTACTATGTTGCGTGATGCGGGTATTGAAGTTTCTGTAGGACTTCTAGAACAAGAAGGTTGGGTATTAAACCGAAGATTCTTCACTTATCACACAAAACATCGTCCGTATATTATTTTAAAATGGGCTCAAACCACTGATGGTTATATCGATGGAATCGATGAAAAACCTTTACTTATATCATCAAATATAACAAAGGCTTTAGTTCATCAAATGAGAGCTGAGGAAATGGCAATTTTAGTTGGCACTAAAACAGCTTTAAAGGACAACCCTAAACTTCATACACGCCGTTGGTTCGGGAAGAATCCTTTAAGAATAGCAGTTGACAGAAACTTGAGTATTCCAAATTATTATA
>JAKIYQ010000079.1:0-4005 GCA_022708465.1 Bacteroidota bacterium
ATTGAGGCTATTGTATATGCCGATGCTGCAGCGCAGGATGCACTGCAAAATGTAGATAATATACCATTAAACGAAGAGGTTCCGATGTGGAATGATGAGGGTACTTCTCTAAATGAAGAAATGATTTTAATTACTCAAAGTGAAAAAGAAGTAGGTCAGATAATGAGCAATTATGTAGGTATTGTTAGATCTAATTTACGTTTAAAACGTGCCTTTGATCGTCTTGAGATTTTGTACAAAGAAACCGAAGACTTATTTGACCGTTCTGTTGTAACTAAAGATATTTGCGAATTGCGTAATATTATTAATACCGCTTATTTAGTTATTAAAATGGCAATGGAACGAAAGGAGAGCAGAGGTTTGCACTATACAATTGATTATCCTGACAAAATAGATTAAAATCATATTTATAAGACAAGTTTTGGGATTGTAATCCAAAAAGTATCTAAATAAGTAAAGTTTTTGGATTGTATTCCAAAAACTTTACTTATTTTTGTACAAAATATGTTTTTATGGAGATAATAGAACGCAATAACTATTTGAATAAATTGCTTGCTTTAAAAGATAAGCAGATTATTAAGATTGTAACGGGTATACGCCGTTGCGGTAAATCTACTCTGTTAGAAATGTACCAGCATCGGCTATTGTTGAATGGTGTTGAGAGTAATCAGATTATAGCTGTGAACTTCGAGAGTTTTGATTTTCTCGAATTGCGTGATCCAAAAAAATTATACGAATATATAAATTCGCGCATATCTGTTACCAAAATGAATTACATTTTTTTGGATGAGATTCAGCACGTATATAAATTCCCTGATGTGGTGAATAGCCTTTTTATAAAAAAGAACGTAGATTTATATATTACAGGCTCAAATGCTTATATGCTTTCGAGTGAGATAGCGACTCTTATATCCGGCAGATATGTTGAGATACCTATGTTGCCATTATCGTTTAAAGAATATGTGCAAAGTACAGGTGATATGCGTGATTTGTCTTTAAAGTATGCCAACTATACCAGATATGGCGGTTTCCCTTATTCTTTAGAGTTACGAGACCAACCACAAGAACTTAACGATTATTTAAGAGGGATATATAGTACCATCGTTTTAAAAGATGTAGTAGATCGTAAGAAAGTATCGGACGTAATGATGCTCGAAAATGTAATGCGCTTTGCCTTTGATAATATTGGCAATATTTTATCGACAAAAAGAATAGCAGATACAATGACAAGCAATGGGCATAAGATTGATGTAAAAACAGTTGAGAAATATTTATCTGCATTAATAAAGAGTTTTGTTTTGTATCAGGCAAAACGTTATAACATAAAAGGGAAACAATATCTTAAAACCCTCGAAAAATATTATGTAGTAGATATGGGCTTAAGAAGTATGCTTTTAGGATCTGCTTCGTTTGATGTGGGTCATATCTTAGAGAATGTTGTTTATTTGGAATTGTTAAGGCGAGGGAGGCAGATGTATGTAGGAAAAGTTGATGAATTGGAGGTTGATTTTGTGGCTACGGATGCTGATTCTTTATGCTATTATCAGGTTGCCGCAACAGTTCGCGAGCCTTCCACACTATTGCGTGAGCTAGCTCCATTACAGAATATAAATGATAATAATCCGAAGTATCTGCTAAGCTTAGATGATGAGTCAAATATCTCGCATAATGGTATTATGCAGATTAATGTTCTGGAGTGGTTATTGCAATAAGTTTTGGGATTATATTCCCAAAAGTATCTAAATAAGTAAAGTTTTTGGATTGTATTCCAAAAACTTTACTTTGCGAAAGAACTATATATGTGTTGTTGCTTAACGGCAGAAGTGTTTAGTGTAGCAGAAACTGTATCCAAGCATTATTTCATGAGTACCATAGTTCTGTGTTACCAAATTGTTTAGGTCTAAACTAAATGCATAACCTAATTGGAAGCCATGTATACGGAAACCACACATAGGCATTAAAACTAAACTTTGTATATTGTTTGCATCCCAACTATGTCTGTATGATGCCTGTACCCAATATCCCCAATTCTTTGAAACATCCTGTCCAAACTTCAAGTTCAAGTCCATGTTGATATCCAAGTATTGGTTCATTTTAAGCATCACCATTGGTTCAATATAATAATCTCCACGTCTGTTTAGGTCGAATGTATAACCACCAAATAAGAATCCGGTTAATGGAGCAGGCACCTCTTTGTCTCCATATATATCAGCAGTCATTGGAATAAGGTTTGTTAAAGATAATCCAACAAAGCCTCCATATGATTTATAATAAATACCAAAGTTCGCATTTACACCAAAACCTGATGTGTTAACAAATGCATTGTCGTATTGTGCATTAGGATCATCAGCAAATAATTTGTCTGTGTTAATGTAAAAATAGTTTGCCTTGAATGATGCACCAAAAGATAATTGACGATCGTAGGAGACTTTTTTAGAATAACTACGGCCTTTTGCTAGTGGGATATGATATGCAAATGTTACTTGTCCACCTGCGCGATTAGAATAACCATTGCGATCATTGTACAAATAAGCACCAATACCAACATTCTTCCATACACGCGTTTTAAATGATAGTAATTGTGTCATTGGAAAATCTTCCATTCCAACCCATTGCATTTTGTTACTTATCATTAAATGTGAGCATGGCTCTGCACCTGCCATGGCAGGATTTACCAAATAATAGTTGAAATGATATTGATTATATATCAATTCTTCTTGGGCTGATAATTTGCCAACGCTAAGTATTAATAATGCGATTATTGCAGCGAGGTACTTTTTCATGATATGTTAGTTTTTCTATTTCCTAAATTTATGCTCAAATATACAATTATTTATCGTTTAAGTATGAAATTCCCGTTATATTGTTTACGAATCTCCTCAACTGTAATAAGATACCAATAATCAGTACTTGGTAATTGATGTCCGTTATACATGCCGTCCCATCCGGGGAAATCTTCGGGATTAGCTGATTTGCTATAACTTCCTTTACGCCATTCGTAAAGACGTTTTCCGAATCTGTCAAATATTTCTACTATGTATGCAGAGTAGCAGTTTAAGTTTTCTACTGTCCATAGTTCGTTTGTATTGTCGTTATTAGGCGTTACAAAACGATCCGGAATAATTGGATAAGGTTCTAAGTAAAAACTTGTATCACCCTTACATGTATATGCATCAATAACAAATAATGTATTCCAACCGCTTGTCATACCTGTAAATACATTTTGTGTCGTGAAGTTGTCGCCATCTTCAGAGAACTGATACGGTGGAGTTCCTTCTTTAGCTGTAACAGTAACGCTACGAGTTGTACAATTCTCGGTGTTCTGCTCTTCAATTGTATCGAATAATGGTAATGCGTTAACAGTTACTTCTGTAGTCGCTGTTACATCACAGACTCCATTACCCACTGTTACTATATATTGAGTGTTTGTTTTTGGATGTGCAATTGTAGTCGCAGCATTAGGACTATCTAATGAGCCTGAAGGAACCCAACTATATGAGACGATGCCATTACCACTAACTGTCAATATCGTGCTATCTCCCAAACAAATTGCTGTTGGCTGACTTATTTGAGGATTTATAGGAGGCAGTACGCTAACAGTTAAATCTTTTTCTGCAGTACAGATATTGGTAACTCGAGCTGTATATACAGTTGTCTGCGAAGGTGTTACTACAGTACTTGGATCGCTTGAAATTAAGCTTGTTGTAGCTTTTTCAAACCATTCTGTTGTCGATCCGGTAGGATAGCCTGACATTGTGATTGTAACATCTTCACCTTCACATATTGTTCTGTCAATAGGTTCGATACTAAATACAATTGCAGGATGAACAGTCACAGTAACTTCATTACTTTCTGCACTACACACTCCATTATAAGATATTTTCTTGTAATTGGCAGTTACTGTAGGCGTAAATCCGCTTATGTCTTTAGCTGTTTGCTGCGAAATCTCTTGATAGGCGTATGGGCTTATTTCTTGCATCCAAACATAGCTGGTTGCAGTATTCG
>JAKIYQ010000029.1:0-17726 GCA_022708465.1 Bacteroidota bacterium
CAATTTCCGTGCGGATGCTTCAAGTAAGTTTAAAAAGAGTGATTCTGATGTTTGGGGATATTTCCCATCATTGGCATTGGCATGGCGTATGAGTGAAGAGTCTTGGTTAAAAGGTACGAAAAATGTTGATTACTTAAAATTGCGTGCAGGTTGGGGACAAATCGGTAACGACCAAGTTGATGAGTCTGCATTTGTACAAAGTATATCAACGCCTGGACCTTATTTCGTAGGTTACGTATTAGGTTCGAATCAAAGTACATTACCAGGTGCAGCTGTTCTTTCACAAGCAAATGAAAATGGTCGTTGGGAAACTTCAGAGCAATGGAACGTAGGTTTTGATTTCGGATTCTTTAATAACTTGTTAACCGGTTCACTCGAAGGTTATATAAGAGACACTAAAGATGCTATTTTGTCAGTAACAGCTCCTGCTCATGTAGGTAATATGTGGGCAATGTCAGCTAACTTAGGTACAATACGTAATATGGGCTTGGAGTTAACATTAGGACATCAAAATTCAGCTGGAGATTTTACCTATGGTATTGATGCTAATATAGCATTTGCAAAAAATGAAATGATGTATATGAATGGTGGTTCTGCAGATTATGGTGATAGAACAAAAACTGATGTAGGTTTGCCGGTTCGTTCTTTCTGGGGATACAATTATTTAGGTGTATATCGTTCAGACGACGAAGCTGCTGCTCATTTGCCAAATTCTACAAATGCAGTTAATGCAGGTGATGCAAAATACGAGGATTTGAATTCGGATGGTAAAATAGATGAGAGCGATTGTGAAGTAATAGGAAATCCTTTCCCATGGTTAACAGGTTCTCTTAATTTCACTGCAGGTTATTATGGTTTTGATTTACAAATATTCTTCCAAGGAGTATATGGTAACCAAATTTATAATGCATTGCGCGAACGTACTGAAGGTACAGGTCAAACATGTACATTAAGTACAACGATGTCTGATGTATTTATATACTACAACCAAGATAAACGCGATGCAATGACAGCTGCCGGTATTGATTGGGAATCTATAATGGCTCAATACGATGGAAATATTCCTAATCCTTATGGAAACTCAAACAATAATTCTACATCAAGTCGTTTCATTGAAGATGGTTCATACTTGCGTTTAAAGAACGTAACATTAGGTTATACATTGCCAAAACGAATCACGCAGAAAGCAAAAATTAATAGAGTTCGTTTTTATGTTACAGCAAACAACTTGTTGACCTTGACAAAATATTCAGGTTATGATCCTGAAGTTGGTGGAGGCGTTGATTATGGTAATTATCCTCAATCACGCACATTTATGTTCGGATTAAATCTAGATTTTTAATACATAATGCTTACGACAATGAAAAAATATAATATTATTAAATTATTAACAGCAACTGCGGCAGCATTATTTATGACTGCATGCTCATGGGTAAAAGAACCGGCACCCGGTGTTACTGAGCTTGAGGATTATTTTGTATCAGGTCAAGCTTGTATAAATAACGTAACTGCCAATTATGTTCCTTTGGTATGGGAATTTCAATCTACATATTATAGCGAATGGTTTATTGGTGATGTAATGAGTGATGATGCTATCAAAGGAGGTCAAAATGTCAGTGATATGTCTCAAGCATACGAATTGGAAAACTTTAAATCCAATGCTGATAACGAAATAGCATACGACTTTTATGGTGCACAGTATCAAGGTATTGCCCGCTGTAATCTATCATTAACTTATATCCCTGATGTAGCATGTGATAGTGTTATGACACAATCTGTAAAGGATCGTTTGATAGGGGAATGTTACTTTTTGAGGGCATATTATTATTTCCGTTTAGTTAGAGCATTTGGTGGAGTTCCTTTAACATTGCAAGTGGAAAATTCAGACGAGCGTTGGGCTATGCCAAGAGAAACAACAGAAAATGTTTACAAGCAAATTATATCAGATTTGACAGAAGCAGAAAGACTTTTGTGGAATAAGAGTGAATATGCTTCAGAAGACTTAGGTCGTGCAACCAAAGGAGCAGCACAAGCTATGTTAATGAAAGCATATTTGTATCAAGGTAAATATACTGAAGCAGAACAATGGGGTGCTAAATTCCTACTTGATCAAGAAAGTGAGTATTCTTTGACACCAAATTTCGCAGACAATTTTACTTTGGCAGGTGAAAATAATTGCGAGTCTGTATTTGAATTTCAATATGCTAATGAGTCTACATCAGACTATGGGACAGGTAATGGCTCAACTCGTGGAACTTTCACAACAATCTTAACTCGTTCGCGTGCTACCAATATGGGAGATGAAGGTTGGGGATTTAATAAACCTACTCAAAATTTGTATAATGAGTATGAAGAAAACGACCCCCGTCGCGATGCTACAATTATGTCTTTGCAAGGAGAATATGCAAGTGAAAATGATATTTATCTAGGTAATTCATATTTGAATCGTAAATCAGGTATGTATAATGCAGACGGTAGCGGTTATACATATAAAATCGCACATGCGTCACGCGGTGTGTTAAATAATAAACAAATTCGTTTGGCTGACGTCTTATTAATGTATGCTGAAGCATGCGAAGAAAATGGTAACACAATTGGTGCAGAAGATGCCTTGGAAAGAGTTCGTGCTCGTGCTCGTGCAAACGCACCGGAAGGAGCAATCAATCCACTACCAGAATATCCTAATTATACTATTAAGATTAATGGTGTTGAGAAGACTCCTACTTTAAAAGAGGCTATCCGTCACGAACGTCGTATGGAATTGGCAATGGAAGGTCATCGTTGGTTTGACTTATGCCGTTGGGGTGTTGCAGTAGAGGTAATGAATGCATATAGAGAAACAGAAACACCTGAGGCACGTGCAGAAATGAGTGAAATGAGACCATTCCAAACATTATTGCCAATACCTCATAAACAGATTTTGTTGAATTCAGCTTTGACACAGAATCCGGAATATTAATTTATATTTTTAAAATACAGTTATTCAATTTTCATTAACAATTAAAATTTTTTATTATGAAAACAAAAAAGTTTTTTAGTGTGTTGGCTACCCTTGTAGGCGTAGCAGCAATGTTACTGACAAGCTGTTCACAAGAAGAGCCAAAAAATATTACTCTTACTTTGAGCAAGTCAACAGTGTCAGTAGAAGTAGGTGCAACTACTCAATTGACAGCAACCATTACACCTGAGGTAGTAGGTGCTACTGTTACATTTTCTTCTTCAAACACAGCAGTTGCTACAGTAGCAGGTACAATGCAAGCAGCAACTATTACAGGTGTAGCTGAAGGTTCAGCAACAATTACTGCTACTTATGAAGGTAAAACAGCAACATGTACTGTACAAGTTATAGGAGGTGGAGGTCCAACAAATCCTTATGACGATTTTGCTCAACTTCAAGGATCTAAGTATTATGTTTATTTCTTGGATGCAGCAGCAACTGAATATCTAGGAGATAAAGTAATTTACAACTTCGGTCCTAATAACTTTGAAAAGCAAGGTTCTCGTTGGTTGTATATTTGGAATGATACATTCGTAGCTGGAACTGCAACAGGTACAGACCCATTTGATCAAGGTAATAGTTGGACATCACTAGTACAAGGTACTGGAGGTTGGGCTGGCGCAGGTCTTTGCGTAGCTATCAATGATGATAACAACGTAAGCGGTGAGAATGCACCAGAAGATAAAGCAGCAGCAGAAGGTATGGCTACTGAAATCTCTGATTTCTCTCAATGGTACTTTGCTTATGCAATTAAGAACTCAACTTCAGGTGCAGGATATACATTTGCAATAGCACCAAATGCTCCTGATGGAGATAAAATGCGTGTAATCGCTACTCCAGCAGCAACTGGCGAATGGATTTATGGTGAAGTATGTTTGGAAGATGTTGATGGTTTGGAATTCCCTACAACAGTAGCAAATGGTACAAACGTATTGACATTTGTAGCTAATCCATATATGGCAGGCGCACAAATGGATCTTGGTTATGCATTTATTTATAAAAAATAATTAAGTCCGATTTATAGGAATAGTGCGGTTGAATGTCCGCACTATTTCACTCAAATACCTTAAAATTGTATATATGAAAACTAATAAATTTTTCATTTTGTCGTGTATTAGTTCATTACTTATGCTATTTACTGCATGTAGTAGTAATGGTCCTAATGGTCCGATAGTTGATTCGGATGAGTATGCTTATTTGCAGAAAAAAAGTGCTAAAAGAGGGGTGTCTTTTTCATGGCAACTTGATGCTGATTTTGATGCATTAGGTTCTGCAGTAAGTTGGAGTTATAATTGGGCTAATACATACGCTTCATCACAATCAGGCAAATATAATCAATATGGCATTACTTATATGCCAATGTGTTGGAATGCTAATTACAATTCAACATCTATCAAAGATTATTTTGATTCACAAAGTGGTGATAAATATCTGCTTGGCTTTAACGAACCAAATCTTGTAGGTCAAGCTAATATGACCCCAACACAGGCTGCAGGTTATTGGCCTGATGTTGTTTCTTTGGCTCAACAATCAGGTGCTAATTTAATTTCGCCGGCACTTAACTGGGGTACTCTTTCTGGATATAGCGATGGTGTCAAATGGTTAGATGATTTCTTTGAAAAAGTTGATATCAATCAAATTCATGGTATTGGAGTACATATATACATGGGTTCAGCAAGAACAATGTTGAGCGATTTACAACGTTATAAAAAATTCGGAAAACCGCTTTGGCTTACAGAGTTTTGTGGTTGGGATGGAATTTCATCATCTGCAGGTCAATGTACTTTTATGACTCAATCTATAAATGCATTGGAACAAGATAATCAAGTTGAACGTTATGCATGGTTCATTCCGAAATGGAATACATCTACTGAAGCATCACCATATCAGCAGTTAATTACAAAATCTAATCCTTGTACCTTAACAGAAAGAGGTTTTATTTTTGTTAATATGTCAACTTTCGATAAATCAGTTGAGTATCCATGCGGTAAACGTATACCTGCAGAACATTATTATGCATGCAGTGTAAGTGATACATATTCTTCGGTTGATGTTATTAAATCAACAGACGTTGATGGTATCCTACAACTTGAAGGTTTTTCCACATCTCAAAGTGTAGATTATCAAATAGCATTAAACTCATCTGCTACTAAATTCCAACTTAGATACACAGCTACACGTGAATCTGCACTTGATGTACTAATAGTAGACGGAAACGGAGCAGAAACTTTATTAACAACTGTTGATTGCCCTACAACTGGTGACAAAGCTGCTTGGGCTACAATAGAGTCACCTATTAAAGTAGATGGTGGTACAAAGATTGTTCGTTTACGTCCTTCAAAAGGTTTGTTGCGTATTAATTGGTTCAAAATTAAATAGTTAATATAGTTTTATAATGAAACAGATAACAAATAAAATATCATTTTTAATAATTGTCTCATTAACAATGTTGATGGGATGTACTAGCGAGCCAGGAGTTTCTGTTTCGTTTGATCAAACAAGTAAATCATTATTTAAAGGAGAAACTTTCTCACTTCAATTGCAGGTAAGTCAGTCTATTAATAGCGATGAAGTAACATGGGCATGTTCAAACGAGTCGGTCATATCTATTAGTGTACAAGGGCTAACAGTTTATGTAACTGCACTTGCCGATGGTACTGCAAATGTTACTGCAAGCTACAGGAATCAAACTGCAATATGTACCATTAATGTTAATGTTACACCTGATCAAAATGGTTCCGGCGAGAATGACGGTTATTCATTGGTATGGGAAGATTTGTTTGATGCAGAAATATTGAACGAGGAATATTGGAATATTGAAGTAGTAAGTCACCCTGCTAACAGCGAATTACAATATTATCGTAGAGAAAATGTTTCTACGGGTACTGATTCCTCTTGCTGGCGTAAATGCTTGATATTAACTGCTAAAAAGGAAAATTACGGCTCAAGGTCATTTACTTCAGGAAGAGTTAATACTAATGGTAAGGTCGCATATAAACATGGCAAAGTTGACGCTATGATTCGTTTCCCAAAAACATATAAAGGTTTGTGGCCTGCATTTTGGATGATGGGCAATGATTATAGTCAAGTGGGTTGGCCTCGTTGTGGTGAAATTGATATTGTTGAGATGGGGAATAGCGGAGGTTTTCAAACTGTAGATAAATCTGAGAGATTCTTGAACGGAGCTCTCCACTGGGGATACTACGTTGATGGTAATTATCCGAATTACGGAAAATCATCTACTTATTCTTATAGTGTTCAAGATGGTAACTATCACCTATTTACTCTATTATGGGACGAGAATTCAGTTAAAATGTATATAGACTTGGATAAATATCCTGATGCAAAAGCATATTATTCAATGGATATAACGGCTCCGGATCCGATGCCAGCTGAACCTACTTGGGATGCCGGTGAATATTTTCACAAGGATTTTTTCATTTTGTTTAATCTTGCCGTTGGAGGACATTTCCCGGGTATAACAAAAATTGATGCTATAACAGCTCTTAACGAAGAAAATAATTACGAGGCTAAGATGTATATTGACTATGTAAAGGTATATCAGAAGGCAGATTAGGCTGATATCGGATAGAGATTGTAAATCTAAATAAATACAACTATATAATATGAAGACGCACTTATGTTTGGTAGGGGCGATGTTTATCACTTTGTGTCTAAATGCCCAAGAATATAAATTAGTTTGGGAAGATGATTTTAACGCAAACAAGATAGACTCTACCTATTGGAATTTTGAAGACAACGCTAGAGGAGGCGGTAATGGAGAGATGCAGTATTATGCACCAAAGAATGCAAGTATTGAAACACATCCTTCAGGAGTTAGCTGTTTAGTACTTAACGCACAGAAAGAAGATTACAAAAACAGGCCTGCAACCTCTGCAAGATTGAATACTCAAGACAAATTGTCGTTCTGTTACGGAAAGGTCGAGATTAGAGTTTGTCTGCCTAAGACTGCAAATGGTTTATGGCCTGCATTTTGGATGCTTGGTGATAATCTTGTTAAAGACATGGGTAACGATGATTCTGTAGATAAAAGGCTTAAACAAATTAAAAAGGAAGGTCGTGTAGTTTGGCCTCGCTGTGGCGAAATTGACATATTGGAAATGGGGCATGCAGATGGTATTAAAAACGGAACGCAAGATCGTTTATTTAATGGAGCTTGTCACTGGGGTGAAAATTTCAATAATGGTAAATACCCGAATATTGGTATGACTAAAACAACTGATGAGTCAATACAAGGTGATTTCCACACATTTACATTAATATGGGATGCCGATTCAATAAGAATGTATTTAGATAAGGATCAAAATCCTGAATGCAAGCCATATTTTGCATTGGGTATTAAGGGTAAAGGAAAGAAAAATCATCCTAGCAGATATTTTAATAAACCGTTCTATTTGGTATTAAACTTGGCTGTAGGTGGTTATTTTACAGGTTTACCTGCTCCCGAAAAATATGCAGCTGTTATTACAGATGATTGGAAAAATTTTGTAGAAATAACGAATACTGCATTACCCAAAGACGGAACCCCTGTTAAGATGTATGTTGACTATATAAAGATATATCAGAAAGGTGATAAGGGTGAGTCATTAAATATATCAGGCAGAAAGTAATTATTTTTGAGATACTTATTAATACAATACAAAACAAAACATGAATTACATGAAATTATCCATCAAAGAAAAGGTGGGTTACAGTTTAGGCGATACCGCATCCCATTTCGTGTGGGATTTGGTTGGATTTTGGCTATTATTCTTTTACACTGAAGTATTCGGCATTTCACCTATTGTAGCAGGCTGGATTATGTTTGCCGGAAGTATATGGGATGCAGTAGTTGATCCAATCGTAGGCATTATAACAGACAGAACAAATACTCGTTGGGGTAAATTTCGCCCGTATTTATTATTCGGAGCGATACCGTATGCTATTTTAGCCGTATTAGCATTTACTACTCCTCCGTTTAGTCCTACAGGTATGATAGTGTATGCAGCTATCACTTGTTTGTTGTTGCGTACAGCATACGCATTTGTAAATTTGCCTTATTCTTCAATGAGTGCCGTTATGACAAACGATACTTACGAGAGAGCAGGATTAAATACCTATCGTTTTATTGCAGCTTATGTTGGACAATTTATTGTAACCGGTGCAGCTTTATATTTGGTAAATTATTTTGGTGCTATGGGAAATAACGAAGTATCATTTTCGTTATTAGACAGTATAGCAGGTAAGAAAGAAGGAATTGTTATTGATCAGGCTCAAGGTTACCAATACACGGTAATAGCTTTTGCAATATTGAGTTTATTATTCTTCTTTATCGCATTTAAAACAACTCGCGAACGTGTTCCGGCACCTAAAAAGCAAGATAATTCAGTATCTAAAGATTTTAAATATCTATTTAAAAATAGACCTTGGATTGTGTTGACTGTTGTAGGTGTAGTGTCATTCGTAATGTTTGCAATGCAGAATGCTGCGATTGCGTATTATTTTAAATATTTTATTAAGAATACCGAAGAAGTACAACTCTTTAATATTGTAGGTACATTAGCATTAATTGTTGCTTTACCATTCTCAAAACCTTTAGCAAAGCGTTTTGGCAATAAGAATGTATTTATTACCAGTTCTATTGTTTCAGGTATTTTCTTTGCTGCCATATATGCAGCCGGCAGCAATATTACACTTATTTATATATTTAATGTGTTAGCTAAGATGGCATACGCACCTGCAGTTCCATTGTTATGGACTATGATTGCTGATGCTGCAGATTTCGGCGAGTGGCATTTAGGTCGTAGAACAACAGGTTTATGCTTTTCTGCAGCAGTATTCGCACAAAAAGTAGGTTGGGCAATTGGTGCAGCTGCAGCCGGCTGGATCTTAGAAATGTCAAATTTTGTATCAAATGGCGATACTCAACCTGATAGTGCAATTTTTGGTATTAAGTTACTTGTTTCTGTTATTCCGGGTGTATTATATGCCTCATGTGCAATAGTAATGGCATTTTACAATATAGATGCAGATACAACAACTCAAATGAAAATTGATTTAGAGGCTAAACGTGCCAGCGAACTTTAAGTAAATACTAAACATTAACTGATAAGTTTTATTAAAATGACTCTTTGCTTAGGAAATACAAATGTAAATGCCACTAAAAAAGACGTAAAAGGTGGTTTTATTGTAATTGATGGAGAAAAATTCTATCAAATAACAAATTACGATGCTATGCAAGCATTTTTTATCAGCATAGCCAGCGAATCAAACTTATGGATGTATCTGTCAAGTACAGGGGGTCTTACGGCAGGTCGTATCAACCCTGATACTGCATTATTTCCATACTACACAGATGATAAAATAACAGAGGGTTTTGAATCGACAGGCAGCAAAACAATCTTACATGTAAAGTTAGCAGGTAAAGAATATTTATGGGAACCATTCTCAAATCGTAATGCAGGAGTATATAAAATTGAGCGCCGAATAGCAAAAAGCACAATAGGTAACAAGATATTGTTTATTGAGCAGAATTTTGATTTAGGTCTGACATTTCAATATGCATGGATGAATGCAGATGCTTATGGTTGGATCAAGAAGAGTAAACTTGTTAATGACAGCAATGATAAAATTGAAGTTGAAATTATAGATGGTGTTCAGAATGTATTGCCTTCGGGAGTAGATCAACTTACACAAAACAAATTATCAACCTTAGTTGATGCATATAAAAAGACAGAACTTGTAGCAGATGCTTCAATGGCATTGTTCAGAATGGAGTCTATTTTGGTTGATAGAGCAGAACCAAGTGAGTCTTTACGTGCTAATGTTATCTGGAATTACGGTTTGGATAAAGCATCATATTTATTGAGTTCTCGTCAATTGGATGCGTTTAGAGCAGGTCTTGAAATTGAAGCTGAAAATGAGGCAAAAGGGGTTCGTGGAGCATTTCTTGCACATACTTCGTTTACTATATCAAGTAAAACCGAAAAAACATGGTTCTTTGTTGCAGAAGTTTCGCAAGATGCTGTACAAGTTCGTAATTGCATTGCATTTTTGAAAAATGAAAAGAATATACCTCTCTTGTTAGAACAAAGCATAGCAAAAGGAACAGCAGCTTTAAATGCAATTGTAGGAGAAGTTGATGGTATTCAAGAAACAGCTGATGACCATGGAATGGCACGTCACTTTGCAAATGTTTTGTTTAATACTATGCGTGGTGGTTTCTATTGCGATAATTATAATATTTTTGGAGCTGCTTTTGCAAAACACGTAAAGATATTTAATACTAAAGTAGCTGCTCGCAATGCTGAATTTTTGAAATCATTACCCGAAACATTATCATACAAAGATCTTGAATCGGCAGTGCTGAAACAAAAAGACAAACAATTATACCGTTTATTCCAAGAATATCTTCCATTGACATTTAGTCGTCGTCATGGGGATCCAAGTCGTCCTTGGAACATGTTTAACATTAAAGTTAATGATGAAAACGGCAATAAACTAATTTCATATCAAGGCAATTGGCGTGATATCTTCCAAAATTGGGAAGCCCTATCATTATCTTATCCCGAATATATCAATGGTATTATCGCAAAATTCTTTAATGCAACAACAGCAGATGGCTATAATCCATATAAAGTAACAAGCGAAGGTATTGATTGGGAAATAATTGAACCTGAAAATCCATGGTCAAATATCGGATATTGGGGCGACCACCAAATGATCTACCTACTTAAATTGATGGAACTATCTCGTAAATACTATCCGGAAGCATTAGGTTCCTCACTAAACGATTTGCGTTATGCATTTGCGAATGTTCCATATCGTCTTAAATCATATTCTGAAATAGTTGCAGATCCAAAGAACTCCATAACATTTGAAGACAAATTACATAATCATATTTTTGACATATTACCTGCGTACGGATCTGATGCACGTTTGATGTTAGATAAAAATGATGAGGTAATATTGGCATCCTTCACCGAAAAATTATTGGCAACTCTACTTGCAAAATTGAGTAACTTTATTCCTGAAGCAGGTATTTGGATGAACACCTTACGTCCTGAATGGAATGATGCAAATAATGCTTTAGTAGGATATGGTGCCTCAATGGTTACTTTGTATTACATGCGCAGATTTGTTGCGTTTTCTAAGAATCTATTTGCAGAATCAAACGAAAATAGTTTTGAAGTATCAGCAGAAATGGAAAGTTTCTTCAATGGCTTATCTGCTGCATTTGAAGGATCTGCATCTGTTGTTAAAAATGGTTTCAATGACAAACAACGTCGTGTTGTTGTAGATGCTTTAGGCAAAGCCGGTGAGGCATATCGTTCGCAAATATATAAAGGTTTTACAGGCAAGAAGCAAAGCATTTCAAAAGCAGAATTAGTTAAATTCTTCGAAACAGTACTTTCTTATATTGATGAGTCAATACGAATTAACAAGCGTGAAGACGGAATGTATCATTCGTATAATTTAGTTTCTTTTGGAGAGGGAACAGTTTCGGTAAATCACTTATACGAGATGCTTGAAGGACAGGTTGCTGTTCTTACATCAATGGAATTGTCGGCTAGTGAAGCATGTTCTTTATTAGATTCTTTGCGTAAAAGTTCTTTATATCGTGCAGATCAAAATAGCTATATTTTATATCCTAACAAGCGTTTAGCTAGCTTTTTAGAAAAAAACAATCTGCCTAATGATGCTGTTTCATTACCTGTAGTTAAGCAATTGTTGGCAGCAAAAGACGGTAAGATTTTATCAGAAGACCATTTAGGTGGTGTGCATTTTAATGCAAATTTCAATAATGCAGGCTTTTTATCTGCTGCATTAGATAAATTACCAACTAAGGTGTCAGAAAAAGATCGTCAGTTATTGCTCGATATATACGAAAAGATATTTGATCATAAGTCATTTACAGGACGTTCAGGATCATTCTATAAGTACGAAGGTTTAGGTTCTATTTATTGGCACATGGTATCAAAATTACTTTTGGCAATAGGCGAAAATATTCAAAAAGCCATGTCAGAAGGTGCTGATGCAAATGTTATTGCTCGTCTAAAAGCGCATTATGCTGCTGTAAAAGACGGAATAGGTGCTCATAAATCGCCCGAAAATTATGGTTCATTCCCATTCGATCCATATTCTCATACTCCTATTATGGCAGGAGTTCAACAACCCGGTATGACAGGTCAGGTAAAAGAAGATATCATAAATCGTTTCTTTGAACTGGGAATCTTCATAAATAATGCTTGTCTGTCAATTAACAAAGACATGTTGAATTATTCTGAGTTTATTAAGGCTGATGTTCCGTATATTAAGTTTACATATTGTTCAATACCATTTACATATTTAAAAGATGGTAAAGAAGGTATAGATGTTATTTATGCAGATAAATCAACCGAAAGGATTGTAACTTATGCTTTAGATCAAAAATTAAGTGCACGCATATTTGCACGCGATTCAGATATTAAGGGACTGATTGTTCATTTATAGTAACTGTATTTGCTCAAGAAATTTAGAGTATGTAGATGATAATTAGGAGGAATACAGTAAATATAACTGTTTGTCCTCCTTTTATTTAATAATAAATTTTATGTGTATGAAAAAGTATTACATCATATTAGCGATTATATTTATTGCCTGCTTTACAGCATGTCAAAAAAATGAAATTAAAGATACAACCGATGAAAAGGTTGAGGCCCTATTGTCTAAAATGACCTTACAAGAAAAGATAGGCCAATTAAATCAGCGTGATGCCGGTGATGTGTCTGACGAAATAATTCAGAATGTAAAAGACGGGAATATAGGTTCAATATTAAATTGCGATCCCGAAAAGGTAAATGAGTTACAACGTGTTGCTATAGAAGAGAGTCGTTTAGGAATACCTTTGCTATATGCTCGTGATGTGATTCATGGTTTTAAAACAGTATTTCCTATTCCTTTAGGGCAAGCTTGTAGTTGGGATACTACAATTATTACAGAAGGTGCTCGCGTAGCAGCAGCTGAAGCTGCATCAACAGGTATACGCTATACTTTTGCTCCAATGATTGACGTTACTCGTGATCCAAGATGGGGTAGAATAGCCGAGAGTTTAGGTGAGGATCCATATTTAACATCAGTATTAGGTGTTGCAATGATAAAAGGATTTCAAGGATCTGATATGTCTGCCCCTGATAGGGTTGCGGCTTGTGCAAAACATTTTGCTGCCTATGGTTTAACAGAAAGCGGTAGAGATTATAATGTAGTATTTACTTCAGAACAACGTTTACGCGATTATGTTTTGCCTCCATTTGAAGCTGCTGCGAAAGCAGGTGTTGCTACATTTATGGCCGGATTTAATGAATTAAACGGAGTTCCTGTATCAGGAAGCACATTCTTGTTGAGAGATATATTGAGAGAAGAATGGGGATATAAAGGAATGGTTGTAAGTGATTATTTCTCAATAGAACAAATGGCAGTCCAAGGTTTTTGCGAGAACGAAGCCGAATCAGCAAAGTTGGGAATGCTTGCCGGAGTTGATATGGATATGATGAGTTTTGTATATGTCAATTATTTAGATTCACTAGTACAAGCAAATGCAGTTGATGAAAAGTTGATAGACGATGCTGTAAGGCGTGTTTTAAGACTTAAATTTGATTTAGGTTTATTCGACAACCCATACACTGATTTGTCGAAGAAAGATTCTGTATTGTATTCGGAAGAGCATTTAAGGGCCGCCGTAAATGCTGCCACAGAAAGTGCAGTTTTAGTAAAAAATGAAAATGATTTCTTACCATTGTCTGCAGATAATATTAAAAGGGTGGCTGTAATTGGACCAATGGCCGATGCTGCTCACGACCAAATGGGAACATGGTGCTTTGATGGAGATAAAACACATTCTGTAACTCCTCTTGCTGCAATAAAACAACAGTATGGTGATAAGTTTGAAATTTTATACGAGAAAGCTTTAATAAGTACTCGCGATTACGATAAAAAGGATTTTGCAAAGGCTGTATCTATGGCATCAAAGTCTGATGTAGTATTGTTATTTGTAGGTGAAGAAGCAATATTGTCGGGAGAAGCAAAATGTAGAGCCGATATTAATCTACCTGGAGCTCAAACCGAATTGCTAAAGGCATTAGAAGCCACAGGAAAGCCTTTAGTAACAATAGTGATGGCAGGAAGACCGTTAACGATAGAAGCAGAGACAGAAGCCTCAAAATCATTATTTGTTGCATTTCATGGCGGTACAATGGCAGGGCCTGCTTTGATAGATTTGATTTTTGGTAAATCTGTTCCATCGGGTAAATTAGCTGTTACATTCCCAAAAATGGTTGGTCAGATTCCTATTTATTACAGCGATTATAAAACAGGGCGTCCTGCACAACAACCTCTTCATATGATAGATGATATTCCGTTAGAAGCAAAGCAAACATCTTTAGGTTTCTGTACATATTGGTTAGATGCAGGTTTAGCTCCATTATTCCCATTCGGTTATGGTTTATCATATACAAAATTTGAGTATTTTGATTTACAATTATCGTCAGATAAAATAAACATGAAAGATACCCTAACGGTATCATGTAAGATTAAAAATACAGGCAAATACGATGGTACCGAAGTGGTGCAATTGTACGTTAGAGACTATGTAGGCTCATTAGTTCGTCCTTTAAAAGAATTAAAAGGATTTCAAAGGATTTATATTAAAAAGGGAGAAGAAAAAACAGTTTCATTTAAGATTTCGGCAGATCAATTGTCTTTTTGGAATGCAAAAATGCAAAAAGTTACAGAACCAGGTAAATTTTGCGTTTGGGTGGCTCCAAACAGTGTAGAAGGTCTGTCGGCCGATTTCGTACTTAACTAACCGGGAGTTTGTCGAATAGATAACTCCGTAAATTAAATATTATGAATATTAAAAGCTGTCTTTTAATCGGAGTTGCTATGCTGACATTCTCTCTGCCTATGTCTGCTGCTTACGAATTAGTGTGGTCTGACGAGTTCGACTGTGATGAATTAAACCCAACAGTATGGACCTACGAAATAGGTGCCGGTGGATGGGGTAATGGTGAATCTCAGTATTACACAAGTAGAGCTGATAATTTATATCTTCAAGACGGTAAAATGATTATCGTTGCCAAAAAAGAAGACTATTCAGGAAGTAGCTATACTTCTGCACGTATAAAAAGTAACGGTAAAGTACAGGCAAGATATGGTAAGGTAGAATCATTAATCAAAACCCCAAAAGCTAATACCGGTGTTTGGCCCGCATTTTGGATGTTAGGTAAAGGAGCTGATTCTTGGCCGTACCAAGGTGAAATTGACATTATGGAAGAAATGTGTACCTCAAATACTACAACATGGAATAGAGCATTGAGTACATATCACTGGAACAATAACGGAATGGATGGTTCTTATTCTAATGTAAACTATGGTCAGTCCATAACATTCGATGAAGAAGTAGGAGACCTATGGCGTATATTTGGTGTAGAGTGGACACCATCAGTTCTAATTGGTTACGTATGTGATGCAGATGGCTCAAATAGGCAAAATGTAGTTACTATGAGTACTGCAGCTGCAACAGATCGTTCAAATGGTATTTATGCTTTTAATTACGAATTCTACATGCTATATAATATAGCATTAGGAGGTGCTTATGTGAATTATAATATTGCTCAGGATTTTACTTCATGCCAAATGCAAGTTGATTGGGTTCGCATTTACCAAGATAAAACAGACTATCCTCAATCAACATTAACAGATAACTCTTCAAGTTGTGGAACTGAAATAGATGTATGTACAAATTCTTTTGCATCATATACTTCTATGTCGAATGTTTGTAATGAAAATAATGTCTGGAATGTGGTTGAAGGTCTTGCAAGCTATTCAGGAACTACAATTACTGCAAATCCGAAACTATCATATGACAATATGTATGTTGTTACGGTTGGAAATAAGAACCCTTTGAAGGCAAGTACAGAATATACACTTAGCGGAACTATAACATCAACTGAAAATGCAACTGTAAACATATATGTAGAATCAAACAATGATAATAAGCTTCAGATGTTTAACGATAACGAAATAACACTCACAGCAGGCCAAGAATATAAGTTTAGCATATCTGAAACAGCTGCTGAAAGATTAGATGCTCCGGCGCTTGTATTATCTGTTAGTGGCGGACCTGCTGATGCTGTTTACACCATATCAAATGTTTCTTTGAAGGGTTCTGAATGTGTAACTGCTGTAAATGATGTCGTTGCAGATAATCATTATCTTGTTGTATATCCTAATCCTATTTCAGATTATGCAGTAGTTGAATCTGACGAAGTAATTAAGTCTGCAGAAATCTTATCACTAAACGGAAAAGTTCTTAAACAGTTCAATTTCAATAGTGATAATTACGAAATTAATATGTCAGGAATTAGTTCGGGTTTATATATTTTAAAGGCAGTTTATACAAATGATAATGTTGAAATAACAAAGATTCTGAAGAAATAATTCGAATTCGAAGCTTTAAAAGGAGGATATTACAATAGTATCCTCCTTTTTTGTACTTTTGTGTATTGAAAATATTTGAATTATGGTACGCAAGTTTGATTTTATGGTTATTGGAAGTGGCATTGCAGGAATGAGTTTTGCCCTTAAAGTTGCTGATAAAGGCAAGGTTGCAATTCTATGCAAAACCAAATTGGAGGAGGCAAATACAAACCTGGCACAAGGAGGAATTGCTTCTGTAACTAAAGATACCGACAAATTTGACAAACATATTGCCGATACATTGATTGCGGGAGATGGAATTTGTGACGAATCTGTTGTACGTATGGTGGTTGAAAATGCACCACGCGAAATAGATCAATTAGTTCAGTGGGGTGTAGATTTTGACAAAGATGCATCAGGTAATTTCGACCTTCATAAAGAAGGGGGCCATTCTGAATTTAGAATTCTGCATCATAAAGACAGTACCGGTGCTGAAATTCAGCATTCTTTGGTTAAAAGAATTAATCAGCATCCGAATATTGAGGTATTTGAAAATCATTTCGCCATAGATTTAATAACGCAACATCATCTTGGGCAATTAGTTAAGCATACTACCCCCGGTATTGAATGTTACGGAGTATATGTTTTAAATCCTAAAACAAGACACGTACATACTTTCTTGTCAAAAGTTACTATGATGGCAACAGGTGGTATAGGACAGATATATCAAACTACCACAAATCCTTCTATTGCTACCGGAGATGGAATCTCAATGGTTTATAGAGCAAAAGGATTGGTAAAAGATATGGAGTTCGTACAGTTCCATCCAACATCTTTATATAATCCTAATGAACGTCCTTCCTTTTTGATTACAGAAGCTTTGCGCGGATATGGTGCAGTATTGCGTAATCTTAAAGGCGAAGAATTTATGTACAAATATGATAAGCGTGGATCTTTGGCGCCGCGTGATATAGTAGCTCGTTCTATTGATACTGAGATGAAATTATCCGGAAGTGATTATGTTTATCTTGATGTAACTCACAAAACTGCTGCAGAAACCAAGGAACATTTCCCCATGATTTATGATAAGTGCTTGAGCATTGGAGTAGATATCACAAAAGATTATATACCTGTTGTTCCCGCTGCTCATTATTTGTGCGGTGGTATTGCAGTAGATAAAAAAGCAAGAACCTCGCTTAAGCATTTATATGCTGCCGGCGAATGTTCATGTACAGGCTTGCACGGAGCTAATCGTTTGGCATCAAATTCTTTA
>JAKIYQ010000030.1:0-17649 GCA_022708465.1 Bacteroidota bacterium
TGTGTATAATAGTCGAAAGCCAATCCGTAATGTCCTATATTTTCTGTAGAATATATTGCTTTGGCCATAGAACGAATAGTTACTGTCTCTATCAAATTCTGCTCTTTCTTACCTTCTACGCTATCAAGCAATTTGTTTATTGAGGAAGACACTTCTTGACGTTTCCCGGTAGATTTAAATTTATATCCAAATTTCTTGATGAAAAGGGATAAATTAGCTAATTTTTCTTGATTAGGTTCATCATGGATTCTATATACAAAGGTTTTTGGATTTGTTCCTTTTTTAACTTTCCCGATATGCTCTGCTACTGTTTTATTAGCCAATAACATAAATTCCTCTATCAATTTATTTGCATCCTTCGATTCTTTAAAATAAACATCTAATGGTTTACCGGCGGCGTCTATCTCAAATTTTACCTCGTAACGTTCAAATGCTATAGCTCCTTCTTTAAAACGTTGTTCACGTAATTGTTTAGCTAATTTATCAAGAGCTAATATCGCTTCGCTTAAATCACCTTCTCCTGTTTCTATTACTTTTTGAGCATCTTCGTATGTAAATCTTCTATCGGAACGAATAATTGCTCTGGATATTTTAGAATGTAAAACTTCGGCTTTATCATTCATCTCAAAAATAACCGAATAGGTTAATTTGTCTTCGTTAGGACGCAATGAACAAACCAAATTACATAGTTTTTCGGGAAGCATCGGGACGGTTCTATCTACCAAATAAACAGATGTTGCTCTATCGTATGCTTCTTTATCTATTATATCATTGTGGCTAACGTAGTATGTTACATCTGCTATATGCACGCCAACCTCAAAATTGCCATTAGCCAATTTGCGATACGAAATGGCATCATCAAAGTCTTTTGCATCTTTCGGATCTATAGTAAATGTTGTAATATTTCTGCAATCAATACGCTTAGCTATTTCTGCGTCACTAATTGAAATGTCTATTTTTTCGGCTTCTCGAGCTACTTCTTCCGGATAAGAATAGGGCAAACCATACTCTGCCAAAATCGCATGCATCTCTGTATTGTTTTCGCCTGCATTGCCTAACACGTCGATAATCTTACCTATCGGATTTTTAGCTTTTTCAGGCCATTCAATCATTTTTACAATAACCTTTTGACCATCTTTACCTCCATTCAAAGAATCCAATGGCACGTAAATATCGTTTGACAAAATTCTGTTATCTACTACAACAAAGGCTACATTATTACAAATACTAAGTACACCTACAAATGTTTCTCTAGCTCGTTTAAGAATCTCTACAACCTCGCCTTCAATTTGACGATTTCTTCTTCGCGCATACAATAATATACGAACCTTGTCGCCTTTCATTGCATGATTAACATTTCTATCTGCGATAAATATTTGCTCTCCGCCATCTTCCGGAACCAAATGGGTTTTTCCATTGCTATTTCTGTCGATGATTCCGACCAAAAAGTTACTATGAAGCACTGCCTTAAACTTTCCGCGATCTACTTCTTTTATTAAACCATCAAGCACCATTTCTGCCAAAACCATCGGAATATTAGATTTATCGGCTGCTTTTGTAATCCCTGCGGCAGATGCTATCTGCTTGTAATTAAACGCCTTATTTCCAAGAGAAGGTAGCTTCTCTATTAAAGCTGTTTGTAATTCTTTTTTGTTCATATATTATATTTTATAAACTGTGTAAAGACACTACTTAAATCCTTTGAGGACTTTAAGAGTTTCATAGGCCTCATTAACCGCTTTAAATTTTTCGGTTGCAGATTTACGCACTTGCTCTCCTAATGTATTTACTTTGTCCGGATGATACTTCATTGCCATTCTTCGATAAGCTTTTTTAATTTCTTGTTCAGATGCATTAATATTTACTTCTAGAATTTGGCAAGCTGTCGTAGCTGTCATTTTATTTTGCTTGCTGGCCTTCGACTGCGAATTGTATGAGCCATTTGAGTATGCTAAATATATAGCTTTGATAGAAATAAAATCTCCCGATGAAATGCTCATCAATTGTGCCATTCTAGTTATGAGAGATAATTCTGAATTGTTTAATGTTCCATCAGCACAAGAAACCTTAAAGAGCCAATGGATTAACTCCAATTTGCCTGAATAATTCATACGACTGCCTATTTGTGAACAAACCGGCTCATAATCATATTCTTGTTTTAGAATATTTTTCAATAATTGCAGTGCTTCTAAACTATCTTGCTCATTAAAATGTCTCGACAAAAAGTGCTTTACCTCATCTAATTCGGCTTTGGTTACACGATTATCTGCCTTCATCACTGTGGCAACCAAAACCATTAAGGATACAATAAAGTCTCCTTGTGTAGTTGTATTTGCTCCAGAATAAGCTTGTCCACCGGTAGATTTATTTGATATTAATTTAACTCCTGATGTTATCGTCGTGCCAACAATAAAACCAATTAGTGCTCCTATCGGACCTCCTAGTGTCCAACCCAACGAAATTCCTATTAATCCCCCAAAAAACCCCATAATATCTTTATTCTAAACGTACATACATCGTGTATGTACAATCAAGCAAAGATAGTTTTTTTTAATAGTAATTCATATAGCTATAATAAAAAAAGAAATCACATTTTTTACATGAACCCCGAAAATTATATATATAACTCTTGAGATTTACATAAAATAAGCGTCCCTATTTATTTAATTTTTTCCTATTTTTTAATCGTTATATGAATAATTATGTATATTTTTGCAGTAAATTTGCAATAATAACGAATATTTATTCAATTATGCAGTGCGATGAAAAATAAAACAGACCGTTTAAATATTATCAAAGAGATTGTCTCCGAAAATATAATCGGTAGTCAGGAAGAGTTGCTTAAAGCCTTAATAGATAGAGGTTTCGATCTAACGCAAGCAACATTATCGAGAGATTTGAAACGCCTAAAAATTACAAGATCTCTTACTGATGCGGGCAAGTACAGATATAATTTACCTGTTAATTCATATTACGGGACAAAACAAACCGTTAAGATAATAGGAGTAAACTCTATTGAATTTTCAGGTTCACTTGCTGTAATGAAAACAAGATCAGGATATGCAAGTGGTATTGCTGCCGAAATAGACCAAAATGCTGCTAATGCAATACTTGGTACAATTGCAGGAGATGATACAATTTTAATAATTCCTCGCGAAGGATTTAGTAGAACAGAAATAACGAACATACTTTCTAATTTGATTGAAAACAATTAAAACCGTGGAAGCTAAGGATATTAAAATAATGACGGCAGATGAAAGCCACATTAAGTATGTTGACACCATACTAAAAACAATTGAGGATGCAGCAAAAGTTCGTGGGACCGGAATAGCCAAACGTAATCCTGAATATGTCAAACAAAAAATGCTTGAGGGCAAGGCTGTAATTGCTCTTTATGGCGATGAATTCGCAGGTTTTAGCTATATCGAAACTTGGGGTAATAATAGACAATATGTAACTACATCCGGTTTGATAGTACCTGAAAAATTTAGAGGCTTGGGAATCGCAAGACGCATCAAACATACCACTTTTTCACTTGCAAGAAAAAGATGGCCTGATGCAAAAATATTCAGTCTTACATCCGGAGCTGCTGTAATGAAACTAAATACAGCCCTTGGTTATTTACCTGTTACATTTGCCGATCTTACTGACGACGAAGACTTTTGGAAAGGCTGTCAAGGATGCGTAAATTACGATGTGTTACAACGTACAGGACGTAAGTATTGCATTTGTACCGGCATGCTATTTGATCCTAAAGAGAAAATGTGCATAGAATCAGCTAAACGCGAATTAAAGAAAGACGAACAATCGCATGTCATTGCAAAAATATTAAGTCATTTGAAACATAATAAATAACATATATAATCATGGAAAAGAAAAAAGTAGTAGTTGCTTTTAGTGGAGGTTTGGATACTTCATACACCGTTATGTACCTTGCAAAAGAAAAAGGCTACGATGTATATGCAGCTTGTGCAAACACAGGAGGTTTTAGTCCTGAACAGCTAAAAGAAAATGAACAAAATGCATATAAATTAGGTGCTACAAAATATATAACTTTAGATGTTACAAAGGAGTATTATGACAAGAGTTTACGTTACATGATATATGGAAATATTTTGCGCAACAACTGCTATCCTATTTCAGTATCTTCAGAACGTATATTCCAAGGAATGGCAATTGCTCGTTATGCAAAAGAGATTGGAGCATCTGCAATAGCACATGGCTCGACAGGAGCAGGTAATGACCAAGTTCGTTTTGATATGACCTTTTTGGTAATGGCACCGGGCGTTGAAATTATAACACTTACACGCGATAAAGCATTAAGCCGTCAAGAGGAAGTTGATTATCTAAACAAAAACGGATTTTTTGCAGATTTTACCAAACTGAAATATTCTTACAACGTAGGTATTTGGGGAACATCAATTTGTGGAGGTGAGATTCTTGATTCAAAACAAGGTTTACCGGAATCTGCATATCTTAAGCAAATTGAAAAAACCGAAAGTGAAAAATTAGAACTTGGTTTCGATAAAGGTGAAATTTGCTGTGTAAATGGAGAAAAGTTTGAAGATAAGATTGCAGCAATTCAAAAAATAGAATCAATATGTGCACCATATGGCATAGGTCGTGACATACACGTTGGTGACACAATTATAGGTATTAAAGGACGTGTCGGATTTGAAGCAGCTGCTCCTATGGTAATTATCGGAGCGCACCGCTTTTTAGAGAAATATACATTAAGTAAATGGCAACAATATTGGAAAGATCAAGTTGCAAATTGGTATGGAATGTTTTTACACGAAAGCCAATACTTGGAACCTGTTATGCGCGATATTGAAGCTATGCTCGAAAGTTCTCAACGACACGTAAACGGTACTGTAATTCTTGAATTGCAAGCTAGAACATTTACAACAGTTGGAGTTGATTCGCCTGACGATTTAGTTAAGAATAAATTTGGCGAGTACGGTGAAATGCAAAAAGGTTGGACTTCTGATGATGCAAAAGGTTTTATAAAAGTATTGTCAACTCCTTTACGTGCATATTACTCTAACCACAAAGAAGAGGGAGAAGAATTAGAAAAATCATTGTAATTATAAGATAGAATCAAAATGATAAAAGTAGGAATTGTAGGAGGAGCAGGTTATACAGCAGGCGAATTACTTCGCATATTGATTAATCATCCTAAGGCAGAAATTATTTTTGTTAACAGCAGTAGTAATGCCGGTAACAAAATAACTGACGTGCACGAAGGTATGTTTGGTGAAACTGATTTGGTATTTACCGATACCCTTGATTTTGATAATATTGATGTACTATTTCTATGTTCTGCACATGGCGAAAGCAAGAGATTTTTGGAGAATAATGAAATTCCGGAACAAGTAAAAATAATTGATCTTGCACAAGACTTTAGAGATGAGTCAGAGGGATTTGTGTATGGTCTGCCTGAAATGAATTTAGAACGCATTAAAAAAGCTACCAAACTTGCAAATCCGGGATGCTTTGCAACATGCCTGCAGTTAGGATTACTTCCTTTGGCAGCAAACGGTTTTTTAAAATCTGATGTTCATATTACAGGTATTACAGGATCGACAGGTGCAGGTGTAAAACCTGGTGCCACAAGTCATTTTAGCTGGCGAAGCAATAATTTATCAATATACAAAGCCTTTACACACCAACATTTGTTAGAAGTTAATCGTTCTATTAAAAATTTGCAACCAAGCTTCGAATCTGAAATTAATTTTGTGCCTGTAAGAGGTGATTTCGCTAGAGGAATTTTTGCATCAATGTACACAGAATGTGATTTAGAACTTGTGGAAGCGCGTAAAATATACGGCGATTATTATCATGATGCAGCATTCACATTTATGATGGAGGCAAATCCTGATATGAAACAGGTTGTAAATACAAATAAAGCAATTGTACATATTGAAAAATATGGCAACAAACTGCATATCATCTCAACAATCGACAATTTACTTAAAGGAGCATCAGGTCAGGCAGTACAAAACATGAATTTGATGTTCGGATTAGAAGAGACTTGTGGTTTAGGTCTCAAAAGTTTAGCTTTTTAAATTTTAAAATGTGCAATTATGGAATTATTCAATGTATATCCGCTTTTTCCAATTGAAATTGTAAAAGGTTCAGGATGTAAAGTATACGATAAAGAGGGTCAAGAGTATTTAGACTTATATGGTGGGCACGCAGTAATAAGCGTAGGACACACGCATCCTACTTATGTAAAAGCCATCAGCGAACAAGTTGCTAAATTAGGTTTTTATTCAAACTCAGTAATTAACGGATTGCAAAAAGAATTTGCATCTCGTTTGGGTAAAATTTGCGGATACGATGATTATTTTTTGTTTTTAATTAATTCGGGAGCAGAAGCAAACGAAAACGCACTCAAACTTGCATCATTTCATAATGGCAAGAAAAAAGTGTTGTCGTTTAAACATTCATTTCACGGACGTACATCCGCAGCCGTAAAAGTTACGGATAATCCTAAATATGTTGCTCCGGTAAACGAAGGTTTTGACGTTACTTTTGTGGAGTTAGGTAATATAGAAGCTGTTCGCAGCGAACTTCAAAAAGGCACGTACTCATCGATAATAATTGAGGGTATACAAGGTATTGGAGGAATACAAATTCCTGATGATGAATTTATGCGTCAACTTCGCAATGAATGTACAAAGAATAATGTTGTAATGATTATTGACGAAATTCAGTCAGGATACGGACGTAGCGGAAAATTCTTTGCACATCAATATACCGGCATAAAACCCGATATTATTACTGTAGCTAAAGGTATTTGCAACGGATTCCCAATGGCAGGATTATTAATAAATCCAATGTTTGACCCTATATATGGACAACTAGGTACAACTTTTGGAGGCAATCACTTAGCTTGCGCCGGTGCCATAGCAGTACTAGATATTATTGAAAAGGAAAATCTGATAGATAATGCAGCTAAAGTTGGTGATTACCTACTTACCGAGTTGAAAAAATTACCTATTAAAGAAGTACGTGGTAGAGGATTAATGATTGGCATTGAATTTGAGCAATCAATTAAAGAAATCAGAGATAAGTTATTATTTGAGCAGAAAGTATTTACGGGCGTTGCAGGAACTAATACAATCCGTTTGCTTCCGCCATTATGCTTATCAATATCAGAGGCTGAAGAATTTATCAAACGCCTTAAAAACTGTATTTAATATTTTATACTTACATTTGCAGAACAACTAAATATAAGAACCATGAAGAACATTGCAATTATCGGAGCCGGAAATATGGGTGGAGCCATTGCACGGAGCTTATCACAGGGAACTTTTCCTGCCGAAAACATATCGGTTAGTGATTTGAATGAAAACTCGCTACGCGATCTGCAAAATTTTAATAATAAAATTAATGTAACATCCTCAAATATTGAGAATGTAGAAGATGCAGAAATCGTTTTGCTAGCAGTAAAACCATGGTTGGTTCCATCAATAATTGAAAATATTAAAACTGCTATTAATTACGACAAACAAATATTTATTTCAATAGCAGCCGGAGTTACTTTTGAGGAATTAAAATCTCTACTTGAAGAAAAAGGAAAGATACCGGCACTATTTAGAATAATACCTAATACCGCTATTGATGTACTTCAAAGTGTTTCTATTATTTCATCATTCAATGCGTCGAAAGATCAAGAAGATAAGATTTTGAACATATTCGGCGAATTAGGTAAAGCATTTTTAGTTCCGGAGAATCAACTTAACGCTTTTATGTCATTGTCAAGTTGCGGTATTGCTTACGCAATGCGTTATGTACGTGCTGCTGTTGAAGGCGGCGTTGAAATAGGCATTTATCCTAATGTTGCCAAACAAGTTGTAATACAAACTTTACGTGGAGCAATTGACTTGTTAGAAACTAATGATTCTCATCCTGAAGTTGAAATTGACAAAGTAACAACACCGGGAGGCTTAACCATAAAAGGCTTGAATGAAATGGAAGCTAATGGCTTCACAAATTCGATTATTAAGGGATTAAAAGCAAGCCTTATCGAATAAGTATTAGTTATTAAAACATATATATTATGATGAAAGAAATAGCCGAACGGCTACGAGGTTTACGCGATTCATTGGATATTTCGTCCGATGAAATGGCAGAAAAAACCGGTATAGACAAAGAATTATATGCCGCTTACGAAACAGGGAATGCAGATATCCCAATGAATTATCTATGCAAGGTAGCTCAAACATATGGAATTGACACTGCTGTGCTTATTTCGGGTGATGAAACGCATGCTCAATCATATTTTGTAACTAGAAAGGGTCTTGGTATATCTGTAGAGCGAAGCAAAGCCTACAAATACAGAGATCTTGCAGGCGGTTTTAAAAATGCTAAAGCTACTCCATTTTTAGTAACAGTTGAGCCTAACAACAATCCTATTCATCTAAATACACACGAAGGACAAGAATTCAATATGGTTGAGAAAGGTCGTATGCTATTACAAATAGACGGCAAAGATATCATTTTGAATGAAGGCGACAGCATATATTTTGATGCAAGCAGACCACACGGAATGAAAGCACTAGACAATGAAAAAGCACGTTTCTTAGCAATTATCATATAATTACCATGCTCGAAAGATTTTTAGAAAAAACATTGTTCTCTTCTCAAGAAGATTTTGAGAAGAACTTTAAGATAAAAGCACCCAAAGATTTTAATTTCGGTTATGATGTAGTTGATGCATGGGCCGAAGAAAACCCTAATAAACGCGCTTTATGCTGGACTGACAGTAATGGTAAACATATAGATTTTACTTATTCAGACCTTAAAAAATACACAGATCAAACAGCATCTTATTTCCAAACTTTAGGAATAGAAAAAGGCGATATGGTAATGCTTATACTTAAACGCCGCTATGAATTTTGGTTTTCTATAATTGCATTACATAAATTAGGAGCAGTAGCAATTCCTGCAACTCATCTATTAACTGATAAGGATATCGTATATCGATGCAAATCTGCTGATATTAAGGCAATTGTGTGCGTAGGCGAAAAAGTAGTATTAGACCATGTCGCAAATGCTAAGCCACATTCTCCAAGTTTGCAGCATATAATTTCTATTGGTGATGAAATTACCGAAGGATTCGAGGACTTTTACAAAGGCATTGAATCAGCTCCAACTTTTGTTCGTCCTGAATTTGTAAATCATAATAACGACATATCGCTACTTTATTTCACTTCTGGAACAACAGGTGAACCAAAAATGGTTATACACGACTTTTTGTATCCTCTAGGACATATAGTTACAGCTTCATATTGGCATAACTTAAACGAAGACAGCTTACATCTTACAGTAGCTGATACAGGTTGGGGAAAAGCTGTATGGGGTAAATTGTATGGACAAATGATAGCAGGAGCAACAATCTTTGTATACGAACACGAAAAGTTCACTCCGTCTGATATGCTGAAAATGATTCAAGATTATAAGATAACTTCATTCTGTGCTCCTCCAACCATTTTTCGTTTTATGATACGCGAAGATTTACGCAAATACGACCTGTCTTCATTAAAATGGGGAACTATAGCAGGTGAGGCTTTAAATCCGAGTGTGTACAACGAATTTTTCGAATTAACAGGTATAAAATTACGCGAAGGATTTGGTCAGACAGAGACTACATGTACAGTACTTACTACTCCATGGATGGAACCAAAACCAGGCTCAATGGGAGTTCCTAACCCCGGTTATAATGTTGATATTATTATGTCTGATGGTAGAACTGCCGAGGTCGGAGAGCAGGGAGAAATAATTATTCGTGCTGATCATAATAACAAACCAGAAGGTCTTTTCTTAGGATATTACAGAGATGAAAAATTAACTAAAGAAGCATACAGTGATGGTATATACCATACAGGAGATATGGCTTGGAAAGATGAAGATGGCTATTTCTGGTTTGTTGGACGTAATGATGATGTTATTAAATCATCCGGATACCGTATCGGACCTTTCGAGGTTGAAAGCGCATTGGTATCGCATGAAGCAGTTGTAGAATGCGCTATAACAGCAGTACCTGACCCTATTAGAGGACAAATTGTAAAAGCAACTGTAGTACTAACCAGTGCATATAAAGATAGGGCAGGAGAAGATCTTATAAAAGAATTGCAGGACTATGTAAAAAGTATTACTGCACCTTATAAGTATCCACGTATAATTGAGTTCGTAGAAGAACTGCCTAAAACAATAAGTGGGAAGATTCGTCGTGTTGAAATTCGTAACAGAGATAAACAATAATCATGTACCGCTACAAACGCATCGCAGTAAAAATAGGAAGCAACGTGCTAAGCAAAGCTGATGGTACGTTAGATCTTGAGCGCATGGAATCTTTAGTAACTCAAGTTGCTCAACTGCATAAAAAGGGAGTTGAAATTATACTGATTTCATCGGGAGCTGTTGCATCCGGACGTAGCGAATTAAAATTAAAAAAGAAATTAGATCCTATTGCAGCCAGACAATTATTTTCGGCAGTAGGTCAGGCAAAACTCATCAATCATTACTACGATTTATTTGCTAAACACAACATTGCTTGCGGGCAGGTTCTTACAACAAAAGAAAGTTTTGGCAGCAGAACACACTACCTCACACAGAAAAATTGCATATCTGTGATGCTCGAAAACAATGTAGTGCCTATAGTAAACGAAAACGATACTATTTCAGTTACCGAACTTATGTTTACTGATAATGATGAACTTTCAGGTCTCATTGCCTCAATGATGAATATGGAAGCTCTAATAATTCTTAGCAATATTGATGGCATTTTTGATGGCAATCCGAATGATCCCAAATCGAAGGTAATTCCTATTGTAGATAATGGGAAAGACTTATCTCAATATATTCAAACCGGAAAATCATCATTCGGAAGAGGTGGAATGCTTACCAAAACCAATATTGCACAAAAAGTTGCTGACGAAGGCATCACCGTAATTATTGCAAATGGAAAGCGCGAAAATATTTTGCCTCAACTACTAGAAAACAGCAATACTATTTCTACTCGCTTTACTCCTAATCCTAAACCTGTTTCAGGCGTAAAGAAATGGATTGCACACAGCGAAAGCTTTGCAAAAGGAGAAATACACATAAATAAGAAGGCTGCTGATGCACTAATAGGCAACAAAGCCACATCGCTTTTATTTGTAGGAATCACCGAAATAAAGGGTGATTTTGAGAAAAATGACATCGTTAAAATTATAACAGATGACTCTCAGATCTTAGGAGTTGGTAAAGCTCAATACGATAGTACAAAAGCACGCTTACTCATCGGCAAAAAAGGTCAACGCCCATTAATTCATTACGACTACTTGTATTTGGATTGATAGCCTTATTCTTTAAAATTGGCTGTTGACAGAGCAGCTTAGTTTCTTTAATTCAAGTATAGACGTTTCGCGCAACGTCTATATTTAATCATCGTCCGCTACACATTAAACATTATTATGCCAAAAACGTTTGCACCATTAAAAGATTTTATTACTTTTGCTGCCGAATTTAATAAATACAACACAAAACATGATGAACAAAAAAGTAAGAAAATTTGCGGTATTCCTTTTTTTAACCGCCTGTGCCGGATGCACGAACAGCCTCCAAGAGCCCCTCTCAACCGACCCAACTATTTTATCGGTTGAAACACCAAAGCAGGTAAATTTTAAAGCTCCTACATTTACCGAATTGCAAAACAAATATATGGATATCGCGCTGAATCACGAATTATCGCAATCGTCCGATAGTAAATTACGGGCAGCAAACCTGTTGGTTGCTGAAATGACTACTGACGAAAAAATGGAGATGATTGATTTATTGACAGAGCAAAAAAATGAAACGACAACCCTTCGCACAGCGCAGGAAAACAGCGAAGAAGATGCTTTTTATAACGCGCAATATGACACCCTTGTACAAGAATTAAATAGACATCCCTTGGTCATCGAAGCGATGCAAAAAAGCGATGGACTAGAGCCTATCGAATCTATGATGATAAGTTACCACGAAGGTGACAGCGTAATATCAAAAATGCAAGTACTAAAAGGAATTGAAGAGAACAAGAATACAACAACGATGCGAGCTGCACGTATTATGCTTGCAAAATGGGGAAAAGAAATTCATTATCGCACTTGTAACGGATTGTCGCCAGTTACGAAAACTAATTTGCGCCAGGCTATGAACGAATGGGAGGAAGCGGTAAATTATAAATTTAGATTTAAAGAAATTCCCAATAGTGGCTGGAATCAATTTGTATGGGGAATTGGATGCTACTGGCATATTTGTATAAAAACTTGTAATAACCAATATATAAATGGAAGTGCCACCCTTGGTTGTGTACCTTGGTCTCTTGTTCAACTAAAAAATGATATGCAAATATCAACCGGATTGCATGAATTTGGGCATGTATTAGGTCTGATCCACGAACACCAACGTCCTGATCGCGATAAATATATAACAATTCACTGGAATAATATTTTACCTCAGTATAAAAATCAATTTTATGTAATGTGCAATAGTTATGTGTATGGCGATTTTGATTATCAATCTATTATGATGTATCAATCCTATACTGGCTTTTCTGTAATAGGACCGACTCACACAAAAAATAATGGACAATTATGCTTTGAAGGAGATATAATGTTATCAGTCATGGATAAACAAAAAATTAAAGAGATATACCGATGAATACAAAAAATAATATTATCTGTTTAACATTGATGATGTTTTGTATGTCTTGTACTACCATCGATTTAGATGGATATTATGCAAGAGCCACCTATATGCAAAATACTTTAAGTTACGCAATAGATGTTCAATGCTTTTACCATCCAATAAAACAAAATATCGCGAATCGTTGTGCAGAAAAAAACAGTTCATGGTCTGACCCTATTACAATTGAACCTGGTGAAACAAGTTTGATAATGGATTATGTAGAACCTGATTACATTAATATTTATCGACATTCAGATGGTTTATTGTTAAATAATGAATACGGTGCAATGGGGAAATATATCGGATCCGATTCAAATAAATCTGTTGTTTTTGTACTGCCAATAAAAGATATTTATTATGATAGCAAGTATGCTAAGTCTGCTATAGATTGGATGTTAATACCCATTGGTGCTAATTGTGAGGGTTCAAACTCCGTAGAATATAGGAAGAACTGCTACCTAAGTGACGGATGGGCTCATAAATATGTATTGGCTTTGAATCCCGAAGCAGAATGCTTCCAATAATACATAAACTTTGGCTATTTTTCATTAGCTGAACATATTGGTTATTTTAATTTCAATAATTATGAAATCAATAAAATATTTGTTAAGTGTGGCGATTGCCATTATATGTTTAAGTTGTAACGAACAAGGAGGAGATCCAATTAATGTGTGTTGTAATTCGGTAGCTACGTATGCTAAAAACACCTTAAACTATTCGATTTCCATTCAGTGCTTTTATCAGCCGCTCAATGGAGAACAACTGTGGTGCGAACAAGAACCTATTGCGTGGTCTGAACCTATAGAAATACAGCCGGGAGAACGCATGCAAGTAATGGATTTTGTACGCCCATATCGTATAAAGATTTTTCGCACTTCCGATGGTAAACTGCTTAGCGATGCATACGGATTTGCAGAACCTACAGTAGAGCATATTCTTCTACCTCAAGAAGAACTACCTAATGGGTGGGTTCTACGTCTGTCGGAAAAGATGCAAAAGAGATTGGAGTTCCTTTGTCTGATAAAATAACAAATGGATGCTCTTACTCTGGTGATTACTACATACAAGACTCAAAATATTTAACGGAGAACATTGATTGGGATCAATATCCTTTATATATTGATCGTCTTTCATGTGGTGTTGAAAACATATCGGATGAATTACGAAAAAAATATTATATGTGGGGGGTAGATGGTTATGCTGAAGTAAATTGTATTTCTTTGAATCCCGAAGCAAAATGCTTCCAATAGAGAAATAGTTTGTAAGTAATATTTATATAAAAGGGCGGAGAATAAATCGTTTTCCGCCCTTAGTATGTTTGGATAGCCTTAGTCAATTATTTAAAACTTCTTTTAAGAAAATTATTTCACCTTTAACCCTTCACTTATGCACTTAAATCCGCCAAATTATCGTATTTTTGCAAAAATCGAAAGACTACGCTTTATGGAACAAAATTGGAAAGAAGCAGCCCTAATTGCTTCACGAAAACTTAATTTGGTAACCGAAACAGTTATCAATAATGTTCTTTCTACGCTTGCAGATAAAATAATGGTAGACATGAATGTTCTGTTATCTGCAAATCAGATTGACTTAAATGCAATGGATAAAAGTAATCCAATGTACGACAGATTACAACTTAATGAGGCACGTCTTAATGATATCGCATCCGACATACGTAAAGTAACATCACTACCATCTCCTTTAAATAAAATAATTGAAGAAAAAACTTTAGCAAATGGCTTGACTCTTACAAAAAAGACAGTGCCTTTCGGTGTTATTGGCATTATTTATGAAGCTCGTCCGAACGTAAGTTTTGATGTTTTTTCTCTTTGCTTTAAAAGTGGAAATGCATGCGTTTTAAAGGGGGGCACAGATGCATATAATTCTAATTGTGCAATTGTAAAATTGATACAATCTGTCTTATCTGAATACAATTTAGATATAAACACTATCCATTTGATGCCGGCAGGACGTGAAGCAACAGCCGAATTAATGGATGCAGTAGGTTATGTCGATTTAATTATTCCACGCGGAGGCAGCGGTCTTATTAACTTTGTAAGAGACAACTCAAGAGTTCCTGTTATAGAAACGGGAGCCGGTGTTGTGCATACTTATTTCGATGAAACCGGGGATATTGCAAAGGGTGCTGCAATTATTAATAATGCAAAGACACGTCGCGTAAGTGTATGCAACGCTTTAGATTGTTTGCTTATAAACGAAAAGAGATTGGCGGATCTTCCTGCTCTTTGCGCTCCTCTTGCTAAAAGTAATGTAGTTCTTGAGGCCGATAATAAAGCCATGACTTTCTTAAACAGTAGATATCCTATCGAATTACTTAAAAAAGCTGATGAAAATACGTATGGAACTGAGTTTAAGGACTATCGCATGGGCATTAAAACTGTTTCAGATATTGATGCTGCAATTGCTCATATATCAAAATATGGGTCAAAACACAGTGAGTGCATAATCACACAAGATATGAATATGGCAGATAAGTTTCAGAAAGAAGTTGACGCTGCATGCGTATATGTAAATGCTCCCACAAGTTTTACAGATGGTGCGCAATTCGGTATGGGCGCAGAGATTGGCATCAGCACACAAAAGTTACATGCTCGCGGACCAATGGCCTTACCGGAATTATGCAGCTACAAATGGCTTATTAATGGTGACGGACAAATCCGCAAATAACAATTAATAATATGGAACAAATAAGTAATTTCTTGAATCTTCCATTTACAGATCCGGTATTAATCTTTTCGTTGATACTGTTGATTATCTTGTTTGCTCCGCTCATATTTGACAAAATCAAGATACCACATATTGTGGGCTTAATTTTTGCGGGGGCGCTTTTTGGCCCTAATGGTTTAAACGTTTTGGCATATGATAGTAGTTTCCATTTATTTGGACAAGTTGGTGTATTATACATTATGTTTTTAGCCGGTATTGATGTAGATATGAACGACTTCAAACAGAATAAAAACAAAAGTATTGTGTTTGGTATGTACACTTTCATCATTCCAATGCTGCTTGGTATAGCAACCGGCATAGTACTAATGTATTTAATCTATAATAATTTGTCGGGAGGAGAGCCTATAACATGGGTTTCGGGAGAAGCTTCAGACTCAAACACTCTAATAAAATATTGCGCACTATCTGCAATAGTTTTAGCAAGTATGTACGCATCAAACACCTTACTTGCTTACCCTATTGTTAGCAGATTCGGTGTATCACGCAATAGGTCTGTAAATATAGCCGTGGGCGGGACTATTATTACTACAGTGCTTGCCTTGTTGGTTTTAGCTATTGTACTGGAAGTAGCTAGGGGAGAAATGAATTATATATTTTGGTTACGATTCATCATATCTTTGTCAATTTTCGGATTTATTATATTTTATCTATTTCCTCGCATAGCACGCTGGTTCTTTAAAAGATATGCCGACAATATAGTGCAATATATTTTTGTACTGGCAATGGTTTTTTTTGCATCATTCTTGGCTAAACTTGCAGGTATCGAATATATTATTGGAGCATTCTTAGCAGGTATCACATTAAACAGACTTGTTCCTAAACAATCGCCACTTATGAATCGAATTGACTTTGTAGGTAATGCAATCTTTATTCCATTCTTTCTAATTAGTGTCGGCATGATTGTTAATTTCCGCATCTTGTTTGACGGATATCTTACTTTACTTACAGCAGTTCTTATGTCGGTAATTGCTACACTTTCGAAATATTTATCGGCCAAAGCAGCAAGAAAAACCTTTAAAATGAGTAATTCAGAAGAATCAATGATATTTGGTCTTACAAATGCACAGGCAGCAGCTACCTTGGCAGCAGTGATGATTGCATACAATTTTGTTATTGGTTATACTGCAAGTGGCGAAGCAGTAAGATTATTGTCGGAAGAGATTCTTAATGGAACCATCATTATGATATTGGTTACTTGTATAATTAGTTCTATAGTTACAGAACGAGCATCAAAGAAGATAGCAATAAGCGACATTTCCAATGAAAAGTCTGCAGGCATCTATAAGCCTGAACATCGTATTCTTATACCGGTATCTAATCCTAACACTATAAATAGTTTGATGGAACTAGCTGTTTTAATTCGAAACAAGAATGAAAAACAGCCTATTTATGCACTAAGTGTAATGAGCAATAATAACTACGAATCACAAGGTGCTATAGAAAGTCAAAAATTATTAGAAAAAGCTGTGTCACTGGGAGCGGCCACAGACAATAAGGTTAAAATGATTTCGAGATACGATTTAAATATTGCAAGCGGTATCTCTAATGTAGTTAAGGAAAAGAATATATCTGACGTTGTTATGGGACTTCACAGTAAAACAACGTTTTCTGATTCGTTCTTCGGTTCAATGACCGATGCATTACTTTCGGGTGTTAACCGCATGATTTGCATTTTTAAATCAACACAACCAATGGGTACGATAAAAAGAGTTGTTGTGACTGTACCTGCTGATGCCGAAAAAGAAAGCGGATTTAATAAGTGGTGCGACCGTGTGTTTACTCTTTCCGAACATATTGATGCCGAAATTGTATTTTATTGTAATGCCAACACAACGCGAAGCATAGCCTCATTAGCAGTTGCACGTAAAAATCATATTCAACCTAAATTTATGCCCTTCGAAAATTGGGATGAGTTTATGACCATAAAGACTGCTATAACAAGCAACGATTTGCTTGTTGTTATATCTGCTCGAAAACTGAGTCCATCATATCAAACATCTTTCGAGAAATTACCAACTCAACTCTCAGAAAGTTTTCAAGAAAATAGTTTTATTGTGCTTTATCCTGAACAGTTTAAAGAAGGTGAAGTTGACCAGATGCAAAATTCAACTACAAAAATTATTTAGGATTAAACGGTTCGCATCGTAGGGGCAAATCATTAAAACAACGGGCGATTTT
>JAKIYQ010000080.1:0-3915 GCA_022708465.1 Bacteroidota bacterium
ATGGAGGACGCAGCCAAATTGTCAGAATAATTAAACCTGAAGAATTTTTTGGATATAGAGCATTATTTGCCGGAGAAAAATATGTTACTACAGCTGCTGCTTTTGAAGCCTGCGTTATTTACGAAATTCCGGAACCTGTTATACTCAACCTTATCAAAAACAATGCAGATCTAGCATTCTCATTCATACAGTTTTTGTCTATTGATTTAGGCATATCAGATGCCCGTTCGGTTGTGCTTACACAAAAGCACATTAGAGGACGTTTAGCAGAATCCCTGATACACATTAAAGAACATTATGGAACAGAAGAAAATGATAAAACACTATCACTTAAATTATCTCGTGAGGATTTGGCTAATCTATCAAACATGACAACATCAAATGCCATCAGAACTCTGTCATTATTTTCAAAAGAGAAACTGATAGCAATAGAAGGTCGTAAAATCAAAATTATTGACGAAGAACGCCTACGTAGAATAAGCAAGTTTGAATAATACTTAATCTCTGCGGCCAAGCAAGATCATTACGTAATATAGTAATGTAGCCAATGAGCCAAGTGCCGCAACCACATATGTATATGCAGCAGATTTGAGCGCATCCTTTGCAGCCTCATCATTTGCAGAAGTCGTTAAACCTGATGTCGACAACCAAGCCAAAGCTCTTTTACTAGCATTAATCTCAACAGGCAAGGTGATAAAACTAAATAATGTTGTCATTGCAAATAAGACTACTCCAACCACTAATAAATATGGGAATACCTCAATCAACAATATCCCGGCTAATAAAACCCATTGCATCCAGCTTGATGCGAAACTAATTACAGGTACTATTGCAGATCTAAACTGAAGCCAAGCATATGATTCGGCATGTTGAACAGCATGACCACATTCATGAGCAGCAACTGCCGCTGCCGCAACACTACAAGTACCATAAACATCTTCGCTCAAATTTATGGTTTTATTTGCAGGATTATAATGGTCTGTTAATCTACCTGAAGTAGATAACACCTTTACATCCTTAATATTATTAGACTGCAACATGCGTTCTGCAACATCCTTACCTGTCATACCTTGTGCAATAGGCATCTGCGAATATTTTTTAAACTTAGATTTCAATCGATACTGAACAATATAGCTCAATATCATTAAAAATAAAAAAAATCCAAAAATCATATTAATATTATTTTAGTATTATATCCTACTAATTGCAAATACTATGCCAATTATTCTGCCAAATAACGGACAATGGTTTGATCTCTGTCCGGCCCTACAGAAACTATACGAATTGGAACATTAAGTTCATCTTCAAGGAAGTCTAAATAATCGTTATATTCCTTCGGAAACTCGCTTTCTTTATGCATCTTAGTCATATCGGTCTTCCAACCTTTAAGTTCCTTATATACAGGTTCTATTTTCTTGTCACAAATTTCGTAGGGGAAATAATCTAATTCTTCTCCATCAATTTTGTATGCCACGCATGCCTTTATTGTTTCAAACATATCCAAAACATCACCCTTCATCATAATTAATTTAGTAACTCCATTAAGCATGATAGCATACTTAAGAGCAACTAAATCAATCCAACCGCAACGTCTTTTTCGTCCTGTAACAGATCCAAACTCGTTGCCTTTTTTACAAATAATATCACCTGTTTCATCAAACAACTCTGTTGGGAACGGACCGCTACCTACACGTGTACAATATGCTTTAAAAATTCCATATACGTCACCAATCTTATTTGGAGCTACACCCAAACCGCTACATGCACCTGCACAAATTGTATTTGAAGATGTTACAAATGGATATGAACCAAAATCAACATCCAGCATAGTTCCTTGTGCACCTTCACATAAAACAGCTTTATCGTCTTCAATAAGACCATTTATTACATGCTCACTATCAATCAAATTAAACTTTTTGATATATTCAATGCCTTCAAACCATTCTTTTTCAGCTGCGGCAATGTCATATTCAAAACCCATTGATTGCAACATTTGCTCATGTTTTGCCTTTGCTGTAGCATATTTTTCAGCGAAATTATTAATAATATCACCTACTCTTAAACCGTTTCTGCTTACTTTATCAGTATATGTAGGCCCGATGCCTTTCCCTGTTGTTCCAACCTTAGAAGCACCCTTTGCAGCTTCACCTGCGGCATCCAGCATACGATGTGTAGGCATAATAAGATGCGCTTTCTTTGAAATATACAAACGTTTTGTCAAATCATGCCCTGAAGCTGCCAAATTCTCTGCCTCTGCTTTAAACAAGGCAGGATCCAAAACGACACCATTTCCTATAATATTAATCTTTTCTCCTTGAAAAATACCTGAAGGAATTGAACGTAATACATACTTTTCTCCATTAAATTCTAATGTATGTCCTGCATTAGGACCACCTTGAAAACGAGTTACTACATCATAATCAGGTGTTAACACGTCAATTACTTTTCCCTTACCTTCGTCGCCCCATTGGAGGCCTAACAACACATCTACTTTTGCCATTACAATTTCTATATTTGAATTAAAACAAATTGGATTTATATTTATTTTTCGACCCGTAAAGATATAAAATTATTATATGTAACAAGTCATGCTTTTTACTAATTATCCAAAAAAAATCTTGCAAGCCGACAAAATATATGTACCTTTGCCGGACAATAATTTAAAAATATAGAACAATGGCTCATGTAATTTCAGAAGACTGCATCGCTTGCGGTACTTGCATCAGCGAATGTCCCGTGGAAGCAATTTCCGAAGGTGACATCTATTCAATCAATCCAGATATCTGTACAGATTGTGGAACTTGCGCAGAAGCCTGCCCAACCGGTGCTATCCATCCGGCTTGATTTTAAAATGCATAAAAAAACGGGAACTCTCATTGAGAATTCCCGTTTTTTTATGCATTCAAAGCGATAGATCTATTCAGCATCACCTTTAAATTCAACACTATCACTATTTTGCTCTTTTTCAAAATTATTATAAGAAGCCGGCATAGCCTTACGCATGAAATCCAATGCCTCGGTCATTGCATCCTCAAATTTATCAAAATCTTCTTTGTACAAAAATATTTTGTGCTTTTCAAATACAAACTGACCATCTTCTGTAACAGCCTTACGTTTACTCTCTGTGATTGACAAAAACAAATCATCACGACGATCTTTTTTTACATCTAAATAGTAAACACGCTTTCCTGCTTTAACCGTTTTAGAAAATACAATCTCCTTATCTTCTCTCTCTTCCCGTTGAACCTTTGGTTCTTCTTTCGGTTGTCTGTTAAACAAATTAATCATCAATCCTATGTTTAAATTTTTTCACACACAAAAATCATTCTTTTTTCTCAAACTGCAAAATAAAAACACATTTATTTTGCCCAAGACTATTTTATCAATTATTTGTTGTAACTTTGCAGCGCATATTAATAGGACATGTCCGATTTGTAAAGCTATATAGAAGGGATAAATCCCAATAAATGTAATATCATAACGATGATTAATCGAGTTTTAATACGGGTAAAAACCGTTCAGTTATTGTATGCGAACTTAAATAATCCGAGTTCGTCGCAGGTTTCGGCAGAAAATGAGCTACAGACTAGTTTGGATAAAACATACGAGTTGTATCATTGGTTGTTACAATTATCAGTAGATATCACAAGCTACGCTGTTAAACGTATTGAAATTGGTTTAAATAAAATGCGCCCTACACCTGAAGAGAGTAACCCTAACAGGCGTTTTATTAACAACAAGTTTGCAAAGCAGCTAGCAAAAAACAAGGAACTTGCAAAATATGTAAGTGAGCATGGTATATCTTGGGAAGAAAACAATGATCTGGTTAAAAACTTGTATGAACTTATTTGTAGAAGTGATATATACAAAGAATACATGGCTGCGCCAAGTAGTGATTACGAGAACGACAAGGTA
>JAKIYQ010000081.1:0-3723 GCA_022708465.1 Bacteroidota bacterium
CCCGTTTTAACAACATTCTCGCTAATAATAGAAAATATCAGATTATTTGTTGTTGTTCCTAACTGAAGGCCTGCTTCTGTAAATTTAGACATCTTTATTTCTTGTGTATGCCATTTATTATCTGAAGTAGGGGTAAATTGAACTGAAAACTCACCATTTACTCCTCCCATTTTTACAAATAATGGGCCATTATAATCTGTTTTATAAGCAAAATGTAAACTGTAACTTGCTAAGTCTCCAAAATAGTATGTATCGCTAGTATTCAATACTCCAAATCCGAACCAACCTCCAACTACTGCGTTAACAGTGTATGCAAGAGCATTTTCTCCTTCGTATTCATCTGCTACGGTTTGACTTACTGTACCATCCCATTCGGCAAAACTATTGTTGCGTAAATCCAAATAAGAATCCATGTCTGATACACCATCACGAAGTATAACCCAATAATCGTAGGTGTCGTGATATGGTTGTTCTAATTTCCAATGTGAACATTTTTGATTATTATTATCCCATGTTTTTAGTTCTGTATCTGCAGTACTGCTATTGTCAGGAACTTCAATAACCTTACCACAATGACGTGCCACAAGCTGATAATAACCATCTCCTGCGTCAACTAAAATATATTGCTGACATTTAGAATTGTTTGACGTCCAAATCTGTACAGCTGCACGATTTTCGGCAGATGCATTGTTGATGTCAAGAACCATTTTGCTGGTATTTGCATAAATGGTATAAATACCTTTTCCAAGCTCTTCTAATTTAAATTGTTGGAATTGTTCAGCTTTTTCGTCATTGTATTGCACAATTTTAGTTCCGGCATTAAGACTATTAGCCTTCAAGTCCCAATACAAATTACTATTACGTCCTTTAATTTTGTATGTACCTGCTTTTCCTGAAACGCCTTCTGCTTCAATCTTCAGAGATGAGGTTTTGTCATTGAAATCACCACCTACATAATTTGTATTTGATGTTATTATTTTGCTTGTACCTCCGAAATTATCGTCAGCGTAAAGAGTTATTTTAAATCCGGGTAACACTTTTACAGAGGTTAAAGTATTATCAATGAAGCCATAAGCACTCAGTTCTGCTTTAGTATATGTGCCTTCAGGCAATTGAACATTTGTACTTGCATAATTAATATCATCATATATAGTTGCGACAGGGTTACCTTCAGGAGTTAGTCGTTTAAATTGCCAAAACGAACAAGTTTGTTTATTGTTTTCATACAATTTTATCCATTCTCCGGCATTTTTACTAAAATCAGGTACTTCAATTACCTTTCCACAATGTCTGGCAACTAATTGATAATATCCATCTCCTGCATCTACAACAATAAATTGTTGATTTGGTGTATTGTTATTATCGTAAATTAAAATCTCGGTACGATTATCAACTTTTCCCCAAGACACATCCATTGCGCGAGTTTGGGCTGATGCCGGTGATATTGTATAAACGCCATTACCTGATTCAGTAAATCTCCATTGTTGATAAAACTCTGTACCTTCGTCTGTGAATTGTACTACGTGTGTGTTGTTTTCAGAACTATTGCCGTCTAAGTCAAGGTATTGTCCATTATGACCTTTTATCTTATAGATGCCTGAGAAACCGCTTACGCCTTTAGGTTCTATTTTTATAGATGATATTTTATCGTTCCAATCATCGCCTACATAGCTAACATTACTTGTATGTGTTTTTGAACTGCCTCCAAAATTATCATCAACATAAACTGTAACTTTATAACCGGGTAATACTTTTAATGATGATACCCAATTGTCTTCGAGACAATATGCTCCCATTTGAGACTTAGTAAATGAACCTTCGGGTAATCCTACTGCATCTCCTCCATAATTTATATCTTTATAGAAAGTTACAACTGCGCGATCTGTTTTTGTGCAAGTTGTTTCTTCACCGCCACCTCCGTTACAATTAAATGTCGCGTATGTTCCGTGGTTTACGATATTAGTTAAAGGGCTTGTAGCTGCGCCGCTCCAACCATAAGGCTGGTAACTATTTCTTCCTCCATTAGGCCACATTGAAGATTCGTTAAGTGGTGTGTCTCCATTGTTTGTATGAGGATTACTGCATTCTACAAGGTCGTAGCATGGATGTCCGGATTTGTTGTTTGGACTATTCCAATTATCCCATAATATTTTGCCTGTAAAGTAGCTGTCGTAGTTAGTTCCTCCTGTTTCAAAGCTTATATAACGATTAGAAGATCTGTCAACGTGCCATATAAGCATACCGCTGCCCGGTAAACTAGAATCAAAGCCGGTACGCTCACGATACTCAAGTACATAAAATTCGTCATTAGTATCTGTATTGATTTTATATCCAGGGGTGTTGCTGCTATTTTGAATTTTATTCAATGTAATTGCACCATTCGGACATTTAGGAATTGTGCACCAACCTAATTGTTGACGTTCAATTGCTCCATAGAGTGGTGGAGTACGGCTATCGTTGTTATAGCAGCCACCTGCCATTACACTCCATGAGCCGGGTGTGTGTCCATTACCATTAGTGTTGCCATCTGTATCATAAAAGTCAGGTAAGCCTATAACATGTCCAAACTCGTGTGTGAATGTACCTATATTAACCTGTTCGGTACCGCTTGCCCATTTTAATTCGGAAGAACATCCGTAACCGCTAATTTGTTTGCCGTCTAAATAAAGACCTTTATGTCCAATACCTGATGCATGCGACCAGATACATTCTTCCGGACCGCCTTGTGCTTGATCATATCCTGCAAAAATGCAATATACATTATCAACAATACCATCTCCATCTGTATCGTAATCTGCAAAATTTGCACCTAAACCATCTGCACGTTGGCATGCTTCATAAACCATGCTGCCCACATCACCGCCATCAGAACCATAGAATGCTCTATTTTGCGATACTGTAACAGGTCCCCATACATCAAATGTAGGCTGAAATTTATTCCATGAAGATGCTTTTAAATAATCTGCAGTACTGCCGGTCGAACCATTTGCACTATAGCCATTTTGGTTCAACATATTCCAGAAATTGCTTTGTCCGTGAGTAAAACGAACATTAGCAAATTGTACAAGTATTATACAAAATTTACGTTGACCACTATGTGCGGCAGCATATTGTGCATTTTCATCTGCACTCCTTGTTTTTGATACATTAGTTGCAGAGCCACTTACATTTAATACAGGACCGCGTTTTTCAATGAAGTCTTGTCTGCCTGCTTTAATTTTACGTTCAGCGGCCTTTATTTGTTTTTGGGTAAGTCCCGGTGATAATTTTTTTCTATATGAGTTTTCTTCAGCTGTACGTTTTGATTTATTATGTACGCGTACGTTAGAAGGTACAAAACTATCTTTGTCAGCGTTTTGATTGGCATATACAATATAACCTTCGCTATCTTCCGTTACAACAAAACCATCTTCTGTTGTTTTGTACGAAAAATATTCGTCTCCGTGTACTTTAACTTGAATTTTTTCTCCATTCGGCTGAACATTTTCAACGCTTGTTGGTATAGCCGGAGCTGCATTTAGAATTGAAAGAGTAAAAGGTACTCCTAAAAATGCAGTTAACAATACAGATTTAATTGTGTTTGACTTTTTCATGATATATTGATTAATTCGGTTATTGCAATTCTACAGAAGCAAAAGTATCTAAATTTTAAACGCTAGATTCATCTGTAAATCAGTTTAAAATACTTTAGTGGTCAGCAATCGTTTAAAAAAAGCAAAAACA
>JAKIYQ010000082.1:0-3696 GCA_022708465.1 Bacteroidota bacterium
TCTTGTGCAAGTACTTGCAATTGAATATCCATACCATCCTTAACAAAGGTAACTTCTTGTCCTTGTTCTGTTTTTTCATATCCTAGCATTTCAACATCCACAAATGATGCTCCGAAAGGTAATGTATAATAATAATCGTGAACTAATGGATCAAAGTTTTCAATCAATTCTCCTTCGATAGATATTGATAATAAATTTGTATTGTCAGAAATTTCAATAACTGTTCTCAATACATAGTTACGAACTTCACCATTATGAGCAGTAACTGCTATTACAATTGTACCGGGTGATGTTTCTAATACTACAGCAGAAGAATTTTCTGCATCAAACAATTCGTATGTTATATCTGAAATCGTTGGTACTACAGAAGAATCTGTATATGCCGGATAAACTATTTCATATTCTTCAATATCAGAATCAAAACCTTCAACCAATTTATTAAATGCGTTTAAAATCTTAATACGATTCTCTGAAGATTTTGCAATACTGAAGTTTACTACATATTCATTAGCATCACCGTTTGCTGCTGTTACCGTAATAATACTTTGCCAGCCTTGTGGTATTATAATAGTATTTGAGATCGCAACTTGAGTTTCAGGTTCAGCCAAATCGTATGTAATAACAGGTTCATTAATTGTTCCGAATGGTAACACTACATTATAGTCATTATCATTTGTTGCGAACCTTTCTACTTCTAATCCATTGTAATAAATCATTAACAAATTAGTGTTTTCTGATGGCTCTACATCAAATGTAATAGAATATATTTGGTTATCTACACCATTCTCAGCAGTTACTTTAATGTATGCTATACCGTGTACATCTGTTGTACCTGTAAATTCTACAGTTTGTGCTTCTTCCATTTTTTCATAATCTATGGAAGGAACCACTTGATTATTATATGGTATAAGAACTTGATATACTAATACCTCACCATCAAAGCTAGGAATTAACTGACGATCATCACCAATTGTTATTGCTTTTAAAGTTGTATTTGAGGATTTTAGTATTGTAAAGTTAATTGTGTACTCAACTGTACGTCCGGACTCTGCAACAACCTTAACAACTTGTGTCTTTTGATCTTCAGACATCGACAAGGTAATTATTTGATATTCATCACCGGCTGTCCATGTAACTGTAGGTATAACAGTTGTTCCTATTGCTAAATCAACATTGTACTCTGTTTTGTCGAAGCTAAAACCTGATATTGTAATTCCGTCAAGCATTAAATCTAGCAATTCAGCATTATCAGATTTTTCAACAGTAACATTCACTATATATGTTCTGGTATATGCTACATCTTCAGCTGTTACTTTAAGACTCATTGAACTTTCGCTTCTTAGAGTATCTACTGTTTGATATTCATCACCGGCTTGATAATCGAATTTCAAGGATGCAAAAGAACTACCAACAGGTAATGTGATATTATATTCTAACAAATCAGAGCTAAATGAATTATCAGTTACAAAACCTTCAGCTTCAACGCTTAATGCCTCACCTCCCACATAAATCATATTCAAAGCATCGTTGATTGATTTTAATATATTGAAGTGCAAAACATAATCGTTTCCGTTTCCATTTTCTGCGACTACATGAATTGTTATATCTGTACCCTCTGTAGTCTGTGTAACGGTTTGATATTCGTCACCATTTTCGGTAGTAACAATAGGCAATGTTTTTGTACCAATAGGCAATTCAATATTATACTCGAAAATACCTGATTCGAAATTATCTAATTGAACTCCGTCTAACATGATTTGATTAAGAGTTGCAACAGATGATTGCTCTACAGAGAAATGAATAGTATAAATCGATTTAGTAACATTATCATCAGCAGTAACTGTAATAACAGCATCTCCTGAAACTCCGTTAGTTTGTAAATCTACAGTCTGAGCATCAGCTCCGATAACAACTGCTATTTCAGGTAATACTTTTGTACCAACCGGTAATACATAATTGTAATCAAATAAATCTGATGCGAATCCCGATAGAGAAACATTGTTTAACTTAATATCTGACAATGTAGATATTGAGGTATATTGAGTTTCAAAATTGATAATGTAATCATTAGTAGTTCCATCTTCAGCTGTAACATTTAAAGTTAACTTATTGACATCAGTCAACTCTGTCACGGTTTGAGATTCTTCTGCTTTTTGATATGTGATAAGAGGTGTGTTTTTACCAAAACCTACTTTAATTGTATATTCAAATACGTTAGAAGCAAAACCTTCTAATTGTACATAATCTGCCGAAATGCGGTTAAGCAAAGCATTGCTCGATTTAATAACATTAAAGTCAATCGAATAGGTCGTTTCGCTTATACCATCTTCAGCAACTACAGTAATATATGTTACTCCATCAACACCATTTGTTTGAATATCAACTACTTGACCATAATCACCTGATACATAAGTAATAGAAGGTAATGATTCTGTTCCTTGAGCTAACTCTACTACATAATCAAGCTTACTTGAAGTAAAGCCTTCTATTGATTCGTCGTTAATCAAGATATTAGCCAAACTTGAATTTGTTGATTTAAGCACATTCAAATCTAATGTATAAACTTGGGTTGCTATATTATCCGGTGCAGTAACAGTAAATGTATACTTTTTAGCTGATTGATCATACTCTGATGTCAATGTCTGACCTTCCTCAGCTAAAACAGCTTCAGCATCTATTGTTTCTGTACGTTGTACGTCAACTGTATAATCTGAAATATATGGATTAAAGCCTTCAAGTGATACTCCATTCAATTTAATATCAGCTAACTGAGCATTATTTGAAAGCACATTTTCGAAATTAAGTTTGTATGATTGTTCTGTTGAAGAAACAACATTACTTAAATTCCATACTAAAGAATCATCAGTTAACACACAAGTCATATTATCTTCTGCGTAAGCACGAGTATATGCTACATACCATGTCTCATTTAAAGCACGTGGATATACATATTCATAAACATCAGAATTAAATACTAGTGGGTTCATTGCTTCAACTATTGACATTTCTGATAATTTCGAAGTCGTATTATCAAGAGGAGCCACACTAAAGTTAATTGAATATGTATTTGATGTAACACCATCTTCAGCAACTACATTTACTGTAGACACCCCATTTACATTCCCTTCAGTAAGAACTACAGTTTGTCCATCCGTACGTTTTTGGAAATTAATACTTGGTAAGTTATTCGTAGAAGCAGGTAATACTACAGCATAGTCATTTTTATCAACTTGATATGATATATCATAACCACTTACTGATAGATCTGCCAAAGTTGCATCATTCAAATAAGTTTCAGCAAAATTAATTGTATATGTTGCAGTAGCACCATTTTCAGCAGTTACATTTATTATGCAAGCGTTACTATTAATTTGTGATGCAATGGTTTGATATGAAGATGCTCCAAATGCAACCACATCAGGAACTAATTTAGTGCCTTTAGATACATTCTGTGTATATTCATATTTACCGGCAGAGAAATCAGAAATAGACACTCCGTTTACAGTGATGTTTGATAAATTAGTATTTGAAGATACCGGACGTGTAATATTTAAAGTATAATCTGTATAGGTATTATCTTCAGCATAAGAACGTATATTAACTACACGTTGTCCACTATTTTCATCTCCATAAACAATATCGTATGCTTGGTCTGATACCTCACCTACTATATCAATCTGAGGCATACCACGATAT
>JAKIYQ010000083.1:0-3666 GCA_022708465.1 Bacteroidota bacterium
ACCTTATAATCTAGTTGATAAAACATATACTTTTCCTGATGATACAAATCACTTCAATAATTTTCTACAGCAGATGGTAATCATGGATTCAAATGGAGGCTTTTGTAGATAAAAATCATCATTTGCAATCGTTTGATTGAGTTAATGCCTATTTTGTGGTTTATAAAATTTTAATTTACATAACTTTTTTATAACTTTGCCCTTACCTTCAAAAGCTATATGAATAAATCGATAACCAGGGTATTGCTCCTTTTGCTTTGTCTTCTTTTGAACCCTTTCCAGGAGGCATATTCTGTATGTGTACGTAATGATGCGGGTTTATCAGTATTACGAATATATTGGTGGAATGGCGGGTCTGCATGCAATTGGAGCACTAGACCCGATATGACAGATAACGGCGATGGCTGGTGGTGCTACGACACAGGCAATGCCAAAAACTTCAAAGTATCAGGCAGTGATGATAGCTTTCAATCATCAGAACTATATATTGACGGCGGCTTCGCAGATAAATACTATATTTTATCCTCAGACAAACAACTTACCGAAACAACACCTCCAATCCCAACAGGATTATATATATCGGCAGATATACCTAACAAGGTAGCTCCTTCAACAACAGTAACACTTACTGCAAATAATTCAACATCCTTATGCGAATGGAGTTATTCTGACAATGGAACCCATTGGACCTCATATCTTGGTGCCGTAAGTGGTCCAAATTCTACCATAATAACTCCAAATCCAAGTAGCAACACTTATTATCGTGTAACGTCAGGCTCAGAATCAGCAACATATCAAATATTAATGGAAACCATGGCATTTGCCATAACCGGTGGTGTAAACGGGACTCCGGCATGGCATACAACACCAACTACTGCAGATATGTTTCAGGCTGATGAATCAAGTAGAATGGTAATGAGCTTTATTTATAGCAGCGGTCAAAAATTTAAAATTTTAGCAAAAGACGGTGGTGTAGCAGACGTAGATTGGGGATGGGGTTCACAATTAAATGTTACAAATGGCGCAAACATAAGTGGTGGAACCGGCGATTTGCAAATAGATAATTTTGCAAATGGTGATGCGGTAACTTTGGTTCTTACAAAATCAGGGGGAACTTACACTTTATCGGCTGAGGCTGGACTGTTACTATCAATACAATCAGATCTTCCTAACCCTATAACGCAGGGTGATGATTTGCATCTTACAGCAATAGGAGCAGAAAGTCAATGTACTTGGGAGTATTCGCAAGATGGAATAGAATGGAAAACTTATATAGGCGAAGTATCAGGTACAAACGATGAAATAATAGCTCCTAAACCAATGACGGGCACATATTATAAAGTTAGTTCTGATGGTAAATCGGCTGTTTATAAAGTTGAAGTAATTATTACTTGTGATTCAGATAAAACGCAAACACATTTAGATGTTGATTTTGGAGTTCTGTCAAGTGCTACGGCGCGTGTAGAAACTTCAGGTGATGGTGTTATCAATACATCTGTATATAGCTATTCACCTGAGGGCAAAGAAATACATGATGGTTGGTATGCCATACTTACAAATCCTTTGTATGGAGGACGAGGCAGTAATACCTCTACATGGGTAGATGGTGTGTGCGTAGCTGTAGGTGATGTAAATGCTACAGGTGACTATTGGTATAATGATATCACAGACCATACAGGCGATCCAAATGGCGGAATGCTTATGGTAAACTGTAAAAATAAGGGCGAATTGATGTATAGCTATACCAAATCGGGCTTATGCAAAAATATGTACATGACATTTTCGGCTTGGTTTGCAAATGCAGCTATAGAATCAAGTACGACGCCAATTAACACTCAATTTCGCGTGCTTGATAAAAATGACATGGAAATAACAACTGCACGCATAAATGTAGACGGAATCAAAGCTTCTGATGGATGGATACAAGGCACCACTGCATTTTTTTCCGGCGATAACGATCAACTTACAGTACAAATCATAAATAATGGCGAATCAGGCTTAGGTAACGATATTTTGATAGATGATATTGAGTTTACATCATGCGTTCCACAGCTTTCTATACAACCCGGTATGGAAGTAGAATGCGGATTATATACAACAATATCAGTTCAAACAGATGGCATCGAAGTTGTGTTTGAAGGTGATCCTTATTATCTGTGGCAAAAATATAATTATAGTACAGCTAAATGGGATGATATAGCTGACGATCCAATACCCGGTGTTGCATCGCATAACGGAAGTGGGGTTGCGAAAATATATTATGAATACGCAACACAATACGAGCCTATTAATAAACCTAAATTTAGAGTTGTAATGTCGAGCGACCCGGCTGTTGCACATCAGGTTGGTGCAGATATATTTCCTGTATGCTTAAATTATGCCATTACAGAAGAAGTTCTTGTAGACTGCGGATGCGCTTCTCAAACCATATCAATTGTTACCGGAGATGTTGAACAATCTGTTTGCGCAGGAAGTTCGATTACATCGATCGTATATATGTCGTCCGGTACTAAAACAATAGGTTTAGGAGCATCTAATTTGCCGGATGGCTTACAATTAGAAACCTCAGGTACATCAGGACAGTTAGAAGGTCAAATTAATACTCCGGGAGATTATACTATTAAAATATTTGCTGTAGGTTTAGATGGTGAAGCCTGTGTATCAGACACTTTAGAGGCTATAATCCATGTTAGTGAAGGTCCTACATTGATACTCAAAGAAGGAGAGTCTTCACAAGATATGTGCAGTGGTGAGGCTATTGAAGAAGTCGTGTTTGAGTATGGTGGAACAGCAACCGGCGTTACTGTATCAGATCTACCGGTAGGATTAAATTATAATATAGTCGGTAAAGAAATAAGCATCACCGGATCAACCGCGAGTACAGGAACATATTCAATTTCAACAACAGGTCAGTTACCATCTTGCGAAGCGGCAAGTTTAGGAGGAACTATTACAATATATGATAATCCGGGTATACCAAATATAGTATACTAGTAAAAACAATTAATTAAATATTTACAAACAAATTTTTAAAGTTATGAAAACAAAACGAATTCTTTCAGTCATTGCTTTGGCAGCTATCTCTTTCGCAACAGTCCAAGCACAACAGGTACTTTGCCCATCAACAGCAAATTACAACATTAATCCTAACAATCCGACTTCGACTTACGATTGGACCGTTAGTGGTGGTGTTGATGGTACAGATTATGTATTAGATAATGCAACCGGAACCACAAATTCAGTAGATTGGATTACTCCGGGTAACTATTCTTTAACAGCCCAAGAAACTACCGACAAAAATTGTAAAGGTCCGATTCAAACAGTTACAGTTACTGTAAGTGAAATTCCTGAAGTAGATCCTGATTTAACAACAATCTGTTCCACCAATTCAGTTCAAACAGATGCAGTAGCGTTGACTTTAGCAACAACAGGTACAAACGGATCTACAGTTGATAAGTGGGATATAACAGCAAATGTACCTACCGGTATTACAGGTACAGCAACAACCGGAATCGGTTTAACTGATGCATCAGCCATAGCAAACGATACATTTACTAATACTACTGCTGCAAATTTGGATGTAGTATATACTGTAACTCCGTATGCCGGAGATTGCCCGGGTGCAGCTTATACAGTAACAGTAACAGTATTACCTGACGTATTAGC
>JAKIYQ010000031.1:0-16353 GCA_022708465.1 Bacteroidota bacterium
TATAAAATTTATTGTAATCTTCTTCTTTTAAGTCAGCAGGTTTGCGAACCCATGCCGGTTCTATGTTGTTTATTACATTATCTTCATCGGTATCAATTTGTTTACCGTCTTTCCAATCTTTTTTCTTGCCAAATACTATAGGTATAGGTAAGAACTTACAATACTTGCTTAAAAGTGTGTTGATTTTACTATCTTCCAAGAAATCTTTGTTGTCATCATCAATATGAAGAATGATTTCTGTCCCACGTTCAGCTTTTTCAATTTCTTCCAATTCAAAATTAGGATCTCCTTTACAACTCCAACGAACAGCCTGACTACCTTCTTTATATGATTTTGTAATGATTTCAACTTCTTTTGAAACCATGAAAGCAGAATAAAAACCTAATCCGAAATGTCCAATAATGGCATTTGCATCATTTTTGTATTTATCCAAAAATTCTTCTGCGCCTGAAAATGCGATTTGATTAATGTATTTGTCAATTTCTTCTGCAGTCATACCGATACCTCTATCAACAATGCTTATGGTTCCAGCTTTCTTGTCGGCTTTTATAAATACTTTAAGTTCGCCTAATTCGCCTTTGAATTCGCCAACAGATGATAGGGTTTTTAGTTTTTGTGTGGCATCAACAGCGTTTGATACTAATTCGCGTAGAAAAATCTCGTGGTCACTGTACAAAAATTTCTTGATAACAGGAAAAATGTTTTCCGAAGTTACTCCGATATTACCTTGTTTCATATCTTATATAATTGTTTTGGTTATTATTTTGCCTATAAAGGGCAAAAAAGATGCCAAACAATAGAGACTGACAAAAAGACACTTTTGTCAGCTATTTTGTAGAGAAGAAATAACCATATCCTTGTCTTGTAGTTAGACGTTTGTCGTATGGTACTATTTTTTTTCTTAGTCGGGTGATGTTTACGTCAATTGTACGATCTAATATAAAGGCATCACCATTCCATACACTATTGAGTAATTGCTCTCGAGATAGTACTGTGTCAGGCTTTTGTAGAAAAAGAGATAATAGTTCGTATTCTTTTTTTGTTAGTGAAATTTCTTTATTTCCAATAAATGCTGTTTTATTTGTGAGATTTAGAATTAGTTTGTCAAATCCTATACTCTCAGCATTTTGTGTGTCTGCAACAGACTCAAGTACATGTAAATCAGGTTGTATGACTTTAGTATTTAAAAAACCTTGCGAACTACGCTTTAACACGGCTTTAACACGAGCCATTACTTCGTTTATTGAAAAAGGTTTGGATATGTAATCGTCAGCTCCAATTGCAAATCCTGTTAATTTGTCGTTTTCGGTATCCTTTGCTGTTAGATATATAATAGGTATATTAGATGTATCATCATTTTTTTTGATGGCGGATCCAAGTTTAAATCCTGACATTTCACCCATCATAACATCAAGCAAGAATAAGCGGTAAATACTTAGATCTTGCTTAAGTGCTTCTTCTGCAGAATATGCTACATCAACAATAAAACCGGCTTTTTCAAGATTATATTGAAGTATTTCGCACAAATCTTCTTCGTCGTCAACAACTAGGATACGTTCTGTCATGGTGTTTTGATATTGTTTTATTAGCAAAAGTATACATTATTTTTTAAAAACAAAGTATACTGCTAAAGTTAGGAATATAAAACCAACTAAGTGGTTCCATCTCAAAGTTTCTGTTTTAAATGCGAGTGTAGAAAATACTGAAAATACAACAAGTGTGATAACTTCTTGTATCACCTTTAGTTCAAGTAATGAGAATGGACCTCCATTGCCCTTAAAACCAACTCTGTTTGCCGGTACCTGAAAACAGTATTCAAAAAATGCGATGCCCCAACTAATCAAAATTATTGCAATTACAGGTAGAGTTGAAAACCATTTGAATTCTTTGAATTTGAGATGACCATACCAAGCCAGTGTCATAAAGGTATTTGACACTACTAACAATAAAATGGTATAAAAACCTTTCATTTTATTTTACTGTTTATTTGTTTGTAAGTAACTTGTTTAAATCGTCACAAATGCTAAGTTCTCCGTTGACTATGCATACATTTTCAGCTTTTGCACGAACACAAAGTCGCATTTCAGGCAATTTATAAATGTCATGATAAAAGATTTGTTTAACTCCATCAATGCTGACACGAACTTGGGATACAAATTCGTCCATACTGCGTAAGGGGCTTTTGTATGCGATTTCTACACGTGCAATTACTGCATCAATGCCTTTCGCATGTAAGTCGGCAAAACTTATTCCTTTTGTGAGTATAAATTCGTGCCTTGTGTGTTCCATATAGTGTTGGTAGTTGGCGTTATTTACAATTCCTTGCAGATCGCATTCGTAGTCGCGCACCTTAAACTTCAATTCAAAATCGGGATTCTTCATGTTAATTTTAAAACTAAATTACAATTTATTCTCTTTTATATTGATTAGAATAAACTATTTGATATCCTATTAAACGGTCGTAAATACTGCCGAATGGATGATGATATACATAAACTATATATTCATTATCAGTTTCCCATTTGTTTCCTTCAATCTCTTTCGTACTTCCTTTTTTTTCGCCGAATGGAACAAAAGCATACATATAATCATATCCGCCCTGTTTTAAAAGTAAAGTCTTTTCGTATGAACCGGTTTGATAATTGTATTGCATTCGAGAATTATCGTCAAATCTATTTCCTGTGATGTCACCCAAAATATAAATTTCCCCACTTAAATAAGGAATCTCCATAGCTAGAGAAAAATGAGTAAAGAAATAATCTCCTTCTGTTTCTGAATAATCAGAGTTTTGAACATTGATGATGTATCTGCCGGCAATATCTTGCCAATATTCGTATTCTTTATTTGATTTTATAATATCAGGATACAAGGTAGCATGATAATATGGTTTGAAATAAGCGATACTTTCAATTTGTCTACTAATTACGCGTGTAGAAGAAATATCAAACTCACGATATTCGTTTCCGGCTTCAAAAATAAGATTCTTGTTGAGTTTGTAATTTATTTTATGCTGTTCGTAAAAGCTCGGTTGTGTAAGCACGGCTTGATTATCTGTGCGCCGATTTTGTTGCACTATAACTTTAAGTTCGGTTGACGGCTGATTAATTGCATAGTCAGGATAATCAATGGATAATTCCATTTGTTGATAATCTTTTTTATAACTGATGTCTGTGATAGGGCTTACCGTGCAATTAATTTGAACCAAACTTTCAACTACCATGAATCTAGCTGTTAGCACAGGATTATCCTTGTCGTTATCAGGATATACTGAAATAATATAGTTGCCAGATATAGTACATGTTACATCTTCGTTTGGAAATGTAAGCGTATAATGCGTATATGGAAAATATGTATTGACAGAGCTCTCGTAATTTCTAATAAACCCTCCATCGAAACCATTCAAATACTGAAATTCGTTTAGCTTAGATTTTGTCCAATCTGCATTGCAATGAATAATACTGTAAGAGTAGGTATTTATCTCCGGTGATAAGTCATCAAACGACAATGTAACTTTATCTTTTCCGCCTAACTCTATAATAGGGTAGTATGGCTTCCGTGAAAAGTTTTCAATCTGAACTGTTTTGATGTTTTTGTTCAGAGATTTTGTTTCGTATACAATATTGTCTGCAAAACTGTATGTAAGTATCATGCAGGCAATATATATCAAGCTGAATTTTTTCATGCTGCAAAGTTATAAAATTTGGCTGAAAGGAATAATATTTAGGGCTATAATTGAGATGCCAAATAATTAACACATTAACTGCACAAATCTATTCATAATGTGTAATAAAATCTAAGCTTATTGTTTGTTTCTTATGCATTTCCATAGGTGTTTTTTTGGGGGGATTCAAGACTTTAAAAAAACTCTCAATTTTGCTGTTTTTTCGATAAAAATACATTGTGTTATGGAATAAAAAAAGTAATTTTGCGGAGTTTTTTAAAAAGACACTAATATATAACATTTTATGGCAGGTGTAATCAAATTAAAGAAAGGCCTTGACATTCGACTCGATGGAGCATCTGAATTAGTCTATGGTCGAGCATCACAATCGGAAATGATAGGGTTTAATCCCGATGATTTTTATGGTATGGTGCCAAAGCCGGTTCTCAAACCGGGTGATGCCGTGAAGATAGGAACAGTATTATTCGTAGACAAGAATCACCCTAATTTAAAGGTTGTTTCTCCTGTTAGCGGCGAGTTGGTGGCAGTTAATCGCGGTGAACGTCGCAAAATTTTGGACATCGTAGTTAAAAACGATTTCAAAATGAAGCAAGAAAGTATAAAGGCTGTTGATTTAAATTCTTCAGCAGATGAAATTAAACAATCACTATCGGATGCAGGTATGTTTGCCTTTATTAAACAACGTCCTTACGACGTTATGGCAAATCCTGATGATACTCCTAAAGCTATTTTTATTTCTACTTTTGATAACGCCCCTCTTTCTCCGGATTTTGATTTTATCTTTAAAAACGAACAATCCGATTTTCAAAACGGAATAGATGCATTGTCTAAAATTGCACCTGTTTATGTTGGAATCAAAAATGGAACAACAACATTCTCTCATGTAAAAAATGCTACAGTTACTACATTTGAAGGAAATTATCCTTCATGTAATGTGGGTGTTCAAATTAATAAAGTTAATCCTATTAATAAAGGCGATATCGTTTGGACAATAACAACTCAAGATGTTGTGTGCATAGGACGTTTTGTAGGTAAAGGCCTTCTTGATTTTTCTAGAACTATAGTACTTGCAGGAACGGAAGTTGATCAGAAAGCTTATTACAAAATGATTTTGGGTGAATCCTTAGCACAAATTCTAAAAGCAAATGTATACGAATCAACTGCTCGTATTATTTCAGGTAATCCTCTTTCGGGAAAACAGACAACTGTTGATGCTTGGTTGAGTCCGTTCGTATCACAAATTACCGCTTTGAAAGATGGTAAAGACGAGCATGAATTTATTGGTTGGATAATGCCTCGTTTTGATAAATACAGCGAAAGTGGTTCTTTCTTTACAAAATTTTTGATGAAACTTTGTCCTAAGAAAACCTTCAATTTTGATACTCGTATTTTAGGCGGACATCGACAAATGATAATGTCCGGTGAATATGATAAGGTAATGCCAATGGATATATATCCTGAATATTTGATAAAAGCAATATTAGCAGGAGATATCGATAAAATGGAAGCTTTGGGCATTTATGAAGTGATTCCTGAAGATTTTGCAGCTGCCGAATTTGTATGCTCTTCTAAAATGGAACTACAACGCATAGTGCGTGAAGGTTTGGATATGTTGCGTAAAGAAATGTGTTAATTGAAAATTAGAAAACAAAATAAAATGAATGCGTTAAGAAACTTAATCGATAAAATTAAGCCTACCTTCTCAGAGGGAGGCAAATTATCGATGTTCCGCTCTGTGTTCGACGGCTTTGAAACTTTCTTGTTCGTGCCGAACGAAACATCAAAGCCTATAGGTGCCCAAATTCATGATGCTGTTGATTCAAAACGTATTATGATAATGGTAGTGATCGCCTTGATTCCCGCTCTCTTGTTTGGTATGTACAATATAGGATACCAACACTTCTTGTCTATTGGTCAGTTGGCAACAACAGGCTTTTTCCCTATGTTCTGGTATGGCTTTTTATCTGTACTACCTAAAATCATCGTAGCATATGCAGTTGGTTTGGGTATAGAATTTACCGTAGCACAATGGAAAGGTGAAGAAATTCATGAAGGATTTCTTGTAACAGGATTTTTAATTCCTATGATAGTTCCTGTTGATTGTCCATTATGGATTTTGGCAATAGCAACTGCTTTCGCTGTAATCTTTGCTAAAGAGATTTTCGGAGGTACCGGAATGAATATATTAAATGTAGCATTAATTACACGTGTATTTTTATTCTTCGCATATCCAACAAAAATGTCAGGAGATAGTGTTTGGATACGTACCGACGATGTATGTGGAATAGGTGAAGGGCAATTAGTTGATGGATTTACAGGAGCAACACCTCTTGGTCAACTGGCAACTGCAACCGGTTCAACAATTAACTTAACTGATGCAGCGGGAAATTCAATAAGTATATTAGATGCCATTTTGGGATTTATACCGGGTTCAATAGCAGAAACAAGTGTAATAGCTATAGCATTAGGTGCTATCTTATTATTAGTTACGCGTATTGCAAGTTGGAAAACAATGCTTTCTGTTTTTCTAGGTGGTGCATTTATGGGCTTTATATTTAATGTAAGCGGAATAGATACAGCTGCTGCTAACTTACCTTGGTATTATCACTTAGTATTAGGTGGCTTTGCTTTTGGTGCTGTGTTTATGGCAACAGATCCGGTTACATCATCACGTACCGAAACCGGTAAATGGATATATGGTTTCTTAATAGGTGTTATGGCCATAGTTATTAGAGTTTTGAATCCCGGATATCCTGAAGGTATGATGTTAGCTATATTACTTATGAACTTGTTTGCTCCACTAATTGACTATTATGTTGTTCAACGTAATGTATCAAAAAGAGTAAAACGTATAGCAAAATCAGTTAAACAATAAAATCCGAAGAAAATGAATACGAATAGTAATACATATACGGTTATATACGCTTCGGTCGTAGTAATTGTGGTAGCATTCTTGATGGCTTTTGTAGCTGCTTCTTTAAAAGAAAAACAAGACGAGAATGTTGTACTTGATAAGAAAAAACAAATTCTTAGTGCATTGAATGTAGATACCAAAGATAAAGATGCAGCTCAATTGTATAAGGATTGTGTTAAATACGAATATATTCTTAATACAAAGGGTGACACATTAGCTACAGAAGGTGGATTCTCAATTGATGTAAAAGTTGAAAATTCTAAACCTTTAGAAAAACGTCAATTACCTTTGTACGTATGCAATATTGATGGTGCAACTAAATATGTAATTCCAATGAGAGGAGCCGGTTTGTGGGGTCCTATTTGGGGATACATTGCTTTAAATGATGATAAAAACACTGTGTTCGGTGTTTATTTCTCACATGAGAGCGAAACCCCCGGTTTAGGTGCAGAAATTGTGATGGATATATTTAAAAAGCCATTTCATGGTAAGCATATTAAACAAAATGGTTCATTTACATCAATAGCTGTCGTAAAACCCGGTAAAACTGCTGAAGGTCTTGATTATGTTGATGGTATCTCAGGTGGTACAATGACATCACAAGGTGTTAACAATATGCTTAAAGAGGGCATGGGTCAATATGTAGAATTTTTAAATAAGTAGGAGGAAAATAAAATGTCAAGTCAAATTAAAGAAACATTCGTTTCTCCGTTAAATATTAACAATCCGGTAACTGTTCAGATATTGGGTATATGTTCTGCTCTTGCTGTAACAGCTAAGTTGGAACCGGCTTTAGTTATGGGGTTTTCTGTTGCAATAATTGTTGCAGTATCAAATCTTGTAATTTCACTAATGCGTAATACAATACCTAACCGTATACGTATTATTGTTCAATTAGTTGTTGTTGCAGCACTTGTAACAATTGTAAGCCAAATGTTGAAAGCCTTTGCTTATGACGTAAGTGTACAATTATCAGTTTATGTAGGCTTAATTATTACCAATTGTATCTTAATGGGACGCTTGGAAGCATTTGCAATGTCAAATCGTCCATGGGAATCATTTGTAGATGGTTTAGGTAATGGTTTCGGATATGCAATCATTTTAGTTATAGTAGCATTTATTCGCGAGTTGCTAGGCTCAGGTAGCTTGTTAGGATTTCAAGTAATACCGCAAAGTTTTTATGACTTCGGTTATATGAATTGCGGTTTGATGGTAATGCCTCCAATGGCTCTTATAATTTTAGGATGTATAATTTGGGCTCAAAGAGCTAAATATCCTGAATTACAAAATTAATAAACCCATAAAAGTAATATAATATGGAAAGTCTATTTGGTTTATTCGTAAAGTCGATATTTGTCGATAATATGATTTTTGCATACTTTTTGGGAATGTGTTCATTCTTGGCAGTATCAAAAAATGTCAAAACAGCTCTTGGTTTAGGAGTTGCAGTAATATTCGTTTTGATTGTTACTGTTCCATTAAACTATTTGTTGGATAATTACGTACTGAAAGCAGATGCATTGGTTGAGGGTGTTGACTTAAGCTTCTTAAGTTTTATCTTATTTATTGCGGTAATTGCAGGTGTAGTACAATTAGTTGAAATGGTTGTAGAAAGATTTGCCCCGGCACTATATGCATCATTAGGTATATTCTTACCACTAATTGCTGTAAACTGTGCTATTATGGGAGCATGTCTATTTATGCAGCAAAGAGCTTTTGTAAATGTTGGTGAAGCAACTGTCTATGCTTTCGGCTCAGGTGTTGGTTGGCTTTTGGCAATTCTATGTTTAGCTGCTGTACGTGAAAAAATGTCATATTCAAATGTTCCTGCTCCTTTACGTGGTCTTGGAATAACCTTTATTACAGTAGGACTAATGGCAATGGCTTTTATGTGTTTTTCCGGTTTAAAAATTTAATACAATAAATATGACAATTTTAGCAATAAATGCAACAATGATAGGTTTCAGTGTAGCTGTCTTTTTGATTGTTATTCTGTTTCTTGTTGTACTATTATTGGTAGCAAAACGCTACTTATCTCCTTCGGGACCTATAAAAGTTACACTTAATGGAGATAAAGAAATTGAGTTGCCTTCAGGAGGTACACTTTTGGGTTCATTATCTGCTGAAGGTGTCTTTTTGCCATCAGCTTGTGGCGGTAAAGGCTCATGTGGTCAATGCAGATGCCAAGTATTGGAGGGTGGAGGTGAAATCCTACCTACTGAAACAGTACACTTCACACGTAAACAAGTAAAAGACAATTGGCGTTTAGGATGTCAAGTAAAACTTAAAAATGATGTTTCTGTGAAGGTTCCTGAGTCTGTGTTGGGAGTAAAAGAATGGGAATGCGAAGTTATATCAAATAAAAATGTTGCAACATTTATTAAAGAATTTATTGTTGCATTACCTAAAGGTGAGCATATGGACTTTATTCCGGGTTCTTACGCACAAATTAAAATACCTGAATATACAATGGATTATAGCAAGGATATAGATAAAGAATTAATCGGCAAGGAATATCTTCCTGCATGGGAAAATTTTGGTCTATTTACCCTTAAATGTACTAACACAGAATCTACAGTGCGTGCATATTCAATGGCTAATTATCCTGCAGAAGGCGATAGAATTATGTTGACTGTTCGTATTGCAACACCTCCATTTAAACCGAAACCGGAAGTTGGATTCCAAGATGTAATGCCCGGTATAGCATCTTCTTATATATTTACTTTAAAACCTGGTGATAAGGTTATTATGAGTGGCCCTTATGGTGATTTTCATCCAATTTTTGATACAAAGAACGAAATGATATGGATAGGCGGTGGTGCAGGTATGGCTCCGTTACGTGCTCAGATAATGCACATGACAAAGACCTTACATACAACAGATCGTGAAATGCATTATTTCTATGGCGCACGTGCCTTGAATGAAGTATTCTACTTATCTGATTTTCTTGGTTTGGAAAAAGAATTCCCTAATTTCCATTTTCATTTAGCACTTGACAGACCTGATCCTGCAGCAGACGCAGCAGGTGTTAAATATACTGCAGGCTTTGTACATAATGTAATGTATGAAACATATTTGAAGAATCATGAAGCACCTGAAGATATTGAATATTACATGTGTGGTCCCGGACCAATGTCTGACGCTGTTGTTAATATGTTAGATAGTCTAGGAGTAGATCCGGAATCAATTATGTTTGATAATTTTGGTGCGTAAATACTATTTTAAAAATTACTTCAAAATAAGCTATTGGAAACAATGGCTTATTTTTTTTTGTGCAATCATTAAATAGTATCTTTGTTGAATGAAAGAAGAAACATTATATGCTGATGTAATACTGCCGATAGCTGTGCGTACTTGCTATACTTATAGTTTTGATGCAGTAAATCAATGTGTCAGCAATGGTATGAGAGTACGAGTGCCGTTAGGTGCTAAAAAATCATACATTGGTATTGTTCTTCGAGTACATAGTGACTTCAATTCGGAAATCAATTATAAATCTATCATTGAGGTGATAGATGCTCAGCCGATTGTTACCCAATCTCAATTAGATTTATGGGCTTGGATAAGTTCTTATTATTTATGCTCATTGGGTGATGTTATGAAAGCGGCCTTACCCGGAGAACTCGCAAAAAACACATATACTCCGCAAACAGATATACTTGTTGCTTGTAACGATATTAGTGATATTAAACTTACTCAAAAGCAAAAAGACTTGTACGATTATGTGTTTGGATTATGTACTGATTCTGAAATTACAAAGAAACAAATTCTGTCTTTATATACTAGGTCGGTGTATGATGCATTAATAAAGAAAGAACTGTTACGCGAATACGAGAAAAAATCAAGCCGTTTGCATAGTATAGAGCCTTGTCATGATATCTATAAATTATCAGATGCACAAAACAAAGCACTTCTTGAAATTAAACAAAATTTTGCTGATAGCAAACCGGTTTTGCTTCGTGGAATAACATCGAGTGGTAAAACTGAAATTTATACATATATTATTAAAGATGTAATTGCATCAGGCAAACAGGTATTATATTTAGTTCCGGAAATTGCTTTAACAACTCAATTAACAAATAGATTGATGCAAGTTTTTGGAGATTGTATGTTAGTTTATCATTCTAAAATTTCAGATGTTCAAAGGGCAGAAATATATACTGAAATTCAAAAATCAAACAGATATTCTGTTGTATTAGGAGTAAGATCGTCCGTGTTTTTACCATTTAATAATTTAGGTTTAATTATAGTTGATGAGGAGCATGAAACTTCTTACAAACAATATGAGCCGGCTCCTCGTTATAATGCAAGAAATGTGGCCTTGGTATTGGCAAAATACACAGCTGCAAATGTTTTGCTTGGTACTGCAACTCCTTCTATTGAAAGCTATTATAATACACAAATAGGTAAATATGCTTTAGTTGAATTATTAGAGCGTTTTGAAAATCTACAAATGCCTGATGTTAAAGTTATCGACATTAATGATGCATTTAAAAAAAATAGAATGCAAAAAATGTTTTCATGGTTCTTAATAGAAAAAATGAAGAATACTTTTGCAAATAATAAACAGGTGATACTATTCCAAAATAGGCGTGGTTTTTCTTCTTATATTGAGTGTCAGACTTGCTCTTGGGTGCCTAAATGTCCACATTGTGATTTAAGTCTTAATTATCATAAAGAAAAGAAACGTTTGATATGTCATTATTGTGGATATTCGCAAGAAATGCCTAAAGTATGCCCGTCGTGTGGTAAAGAAACTATAAAAGATAAAGGTTTTGGTACAGAAAAGGTTGTTGATGCTCTTAATGAGTTTTTTGAAGGCGTACAAGTTGGTAGGCTTGATGTTGACACTACTCGTAAAAAGCACGATGGTGATACAATATTGAAGAATTTTGAATCAGGTAAAACGAATGTTCTTGTTGGAACTCAAATGTTGGCTAAGGGTTTAGATTTTGCTAATGTACAATTGGTTGGCATACTGAATGCTGACAATATGCTTAATTATCCTGATTTTAGAGCCGGAGAAAGGACATTCCAATTGTTGCTGCAAGTTGCAGGTAGAGCAGGAAGACGAGATAATAACGGCTTAGTGGTTTTGCAAACTTCTCAGCCCGAAAACCCACTTATTACAGCCATTGTAAATAATGATTATATCGGATTTTACGAATCTCAATTGTCTGAGCGTAGGTTGTTTATGTATCCCCCTTATTGCAAGATTATAAACATATACGTAAAACATAGGCAACAGTCTACATTAAATTTTTATGCTAATAGCTTAGCTAATGATTTGCGGAACTGTTTGAATGATAGAGTCCTTGGACCAGAAGAGCCTCCTGTGCCTAAAATTCAACAGATGTATATTAAACAGATTATGTTGAAGGTTGATAATAAAATTTCGTATCAGTACGTTAAAGAATACCTCGAAAAGTCAATCAATTTAATTAAAACAAAGAATCCATCGGTTATTTGTGTGGTTGATGTAGATCCTTTATGATTTTTTTTTGAAATAAATTAATAGACTTATTAAATAAATCTATTAATTTTGCGTTATGTAAGATATATCATTATGATTCAAATATGAAGAACTTAAAAATATATTCTATGGGTGTGGATATAGGGTCCACAACAATTAAGGTTGCAATATTAGATGATGAAGGGAATTTGAAGTTTTCAGATTATCGCCGACATAATGCAAATATTAGACAAGCAGCGCGTGAAATCGCAATAAAAATGTATCATAAATTGGGTAATTGTAAGCTTGACATTGTCATAACAGGCTCTGTTGGCATGGGTTACTCAAGTAAACTTGATTATACATTTGTTCAAGAAGTCGTGGCATCCGCCGAATTTGTAAAACAACGTTATCCTCAAGTCCATACATTTATTGATATGGGTGGAGAAGATAGCAAGATGATATTTTTTGAGGTCGGTAAAGTTCCTGATATTCGCATGAATGGTAGTTGTGCAGGTGGTACAGGGGCTTTTATAGATCAAACCGCATCATTATTAGGCATAAGTCCGGCAGAATTAAGCAATTTGGCAGAGTCTGCCGAAACAATATATCCAATAGCTTCCAGATGTGGGGTATTCTCTAAAACAGATATACAAAATTTAATTAGTAGAAGTGTCAGCAAAAATGATATTGCTGCATCAGTTTTTCATGCTGTAGCATTACAAGTTGTTGCATCATTGGCGCGTGGTACAGATATTAAACCTCAAGTTTTCTTTTGTGGTGGTCCATTTGCATTTTTACCAGCATTAAAAAAGAGCTTTATAAAGGTATTGGAATTGCAAAATAGAGATTGCGTTTTACCCGAACATCCACAAATAATACCGGCATTAGGATGTGCATTGTTATCAGCCGATTTGGCCAAAAGAACAGTGCAGTTAACAGAATTTTTGCATATTTTGCGTTTTGGCAAAGAAATTACAGAAGATTTGTATTCGGATAGATTGGAACCATTGTTTTCGGATGTTAATTATGAGCAATGGGAAAAGGATAAAATCAAACATTTAGTTCAGAGAGCTCCATTAAAAGAAGGAGTGCCGTGTTATTTAGGTGTCGATTCAGGCTCTACAACTACAAAAATTGTGTTGCTTAACCAATCAGGCGATTTGGTGTATAGCGACTATAGAAGAAATGAAGGTGATAGCTTCCTAACATTTTCTAAATCATTGCAAGATATGCATGCAAAGATTGGAGATGTTTCTATTTTAGGAACAGCTGCTACCGGATACGGCGAAAATTTACTTAAAACTGCATATAATTTGGATTTAGGTTTGGTCGAAACCATAGCTCATTATACAGCTGCACGCAGTATTACTCCAAATGTGTCGTTTGTTTTAGATATCGGCGGACAAGATATGAAAGCCATTTTTATAGATAATGGTTCTATAAGTCGAATTGAAATTAATGAAGCATGTTCATCCGGTTGCGGCTCTTTTATAGAGACCTTTGCAAGTATGCTAGGATATAAGGTAGATAAGTTTGCCGAAATGTCTTGCCATGCACAGCATCCATGTGATTTAGGTACTCGTTGTACTGTGTTTATGAATTCAAAAGTGAAGCAGGCAATGAGAGAAGGTGCAAAAGTCGAAGATATTGCTGCAGGATTTTCTTATTCGGTTATAAAAAATTGTTTGTTCAAGGTACTAAAACTTAAAACTGTAAAAGAATTGGGTTCTAACATAGTTGTTCAAGGTGGTACTTTTAAAAATCATTCAATTGTCAGAGCATTAGAAGTTTTGACCGGTAAAAATGTTGCTTTCTCCGACATCCCTGAATTGATGGGTGCATACGGAGCTGCTTTGTATGCAAAAGAATCAGTAAAGCATCACAAGGAACGTAAATTATCCGATTTTATAGCGGCTAATCGTTATGATCCGTCAATAGAAGTTTGTAAAGGATGCGAAAACCACTGTACTGTTAAGTCATTCAAATTCCAAAATGGCAATACATTTTATTCCGGAAATAATTGTGAACGCGTTTTTTCTAATATTTCAGAGAAAAAACAGCGTGGGGTGAATATGTATGCAGAAAAGTACCATTTACTTTTTAATAGAATATCTCATAAAGGTGGCTTGAGAATAGGAATTCCCCGTGGTTTAGGAGTATTTGAAAACTTTCCGTTCTGGCATGCTTTATTTACAAATTGTGGATTTGAAATTGAATTATCAAAACCTTCAACAGATAAAGTATACGGGCATGGTGTGCGTTCAATTATGGCAGATAATATTTGTTTTCCTGCAAAATTGATGCATGGTCATGTTATGGATTTAATAGATAAAAAGGTTGATAGAATTTTTTATCCCTATGTTGTATTTGAGAAAAAGGAAGATGAAAAATCGCAAAACAGCTTTAATTGTCCAATAGTAACAGGTTATTCTGATGTTTTAAAGAGTTCAATTGATACGGCAGGTCGTTATGGTATTCAATTCGATGCTCCTGTTATCACTTTTAATGATGAGAAACTACTTGAAGCATCATGCCTTGGCTATTTAAAAACATTATCAGTTCCTAAAAAGAAAGCTTTACGTGCAATTGAATTAGCTAAAAAAGCCCAAACTGAATATTTGCAAACACTGACTAAACGTTCGATGGAAGTGCTTGAAAAAGCGAACAATGAAGGAAGAATGGTAATTTTATTAGCCGGACGTCCGTATCACGCTGATCCTTTTATAGAGCATAAAATATCTCATGCAATTGCAGATATGGGCATTGATGTTATAACTGAAAATATAGCTGTAGATGAAGGCTCTGCAATATATAATGAATTAAATGCAGTGTCTCAATGGGCGTATCCAAATAGAATTTTCAAGGCGGCAAGTTTTGTTGCCAATAGTAATATGAATCTGCATTATGTAGAATTGACATCTTTTGGATGCGGTCCGGATGCTTTTATACTCGATGAGGTTGGGAGTATCCTAAAACGTCGTGGTAAAAATATTACTGTCCTTAAAATTGATGATGTAAATAATATAGGTTCATTACGCTTAAGAATTCGTTCTTTAGTAGAAAGTTTGAAATTAAAATCTGAATTAGAAATAAATTATTCGGATAATAAGATAAATAATTTAAGTAGAACAAAAGTCTTCACTATTGAAGATAGAAAAAGAACCATTATAGCTCCTTACTTTGCAGAAGGTTATTCTGAATTTTTGCCATCATTATTCAAATTGTTAGGCTATAATTTTGTTAATCTACCAATGGGAAATCAAGAGGCAGCTAATGTCGGTCTGAAACATGCAAATAATGAAATTTGTTATCCCTCTACGATAGTAATTGGCTCTATTATTATGGCATTGCAAAGCGGCAAGTATAATCTTGACGATATTGCTGTAATCATTACACAAACCGGAGGTCAATGCAGAGCAAGTAATTACTTGGCATTGATAAAAAATGCAGTAGTAGAGGCAGGATATACTAATGTACCTGTATTGTCACTCGAAATAGGTGGAGATTTGCAAAATTCACAACCGGGGTTCACTCCGAATTGGAAATCGATAGCAAAAATTACAATATATGTTATGCTTTATGCAGATTGCATAAACAAATTATATTATGCATCTGTAGTAAGAGAGAATCAAAAGGGAATTTCAAAACGACTTAAAGACAAATATACAGAAGCCGCCTTCCCATACATAGAAAAACGAGATTATGATGGTTTGTTAGGACTTTTAAAAATTGCAGTTAAAGATTTTACTGATGCTATAGATAAAGAAAAAAAAGTGGCACGCATTGGTATTGTTGGTGAAATCTATGTAAAATATAACGCATTTAGTCATCAATATGCAATTGATTGGTTAATTAATCAAGGAATTGAAGTTGTTGCACCATCAATTTATAATTTCTTTACTATGACCTTGGTTAACAGCCATATTAATAAAGAAAAACATATCAAAAAGGAGAAACTCCCACTATTTGCTATTGATATGATATATATGTATATACGTCATAATGTAAGAAAGTTTGACAAAATTTGTAAGGCATTCCCATTTTATCAGCCATTTTCAAACATCTTCAAAGATGAGAAATTGGCATCTAAGATTGTTAATACTGCGGCAAATTTTGGAGAGGGTTGGTTAATACCTGCCGAATTGTCAAACTTGGCAGAACACGGGGTTCATAATGTTGTAAGTATGCAGCCTTTTGGTTGTATTGCTAATCATGTAATTTCAAAGGGTATTGAAAAACGAATTAAAGAATTATATCCTCAAATGAGCTTATTATTTCTTGATTTTGATGGTGGAACATCTG
>JAKIYQ010000032.1:0-16334 GCA_022708465.1 Bacteroidota bacterium
TGGCTATTTATGGTCAAGAAATGCTAGGCATAACAAGTGGGACAGGGGTGTATTTTATGCTACTTTCCGGCGGTCTGATATTATCAAGATTTCAGGGTGCAAAATCATTAAAAGAAGGCAAGTTAACTCAGAATGCAGCTGTTGGTATTATTGTTTCTACAGTAGGTTTTTCAATATTTGTCGGGCTGCCTAATTTAGTAGGGTATTATCTTTCGGCTTTGCTAATAGGGTTAGGTAATGGACACATGTGGCCCGCATTTCAAAATATGATTATTGGTATTGCTCATCACAACGAACGCGGTACAGCAAACTCGACTCTACTTACTTCATGGGATTTAGGCGTAGGTGTGGGAATATTATTGGGAGGAGTAATTGCAGAATATTTTGGTTATAAATGGGCCTTTATATCAGTTGTCATTGTTCATCTTATTGGTCTTATAATGTATTTTGCAAAAACACAAAAGTCATATTTAGATCGTAAATCTACTATGCAAGATGAACTATAGTCACACATTATAACTTATGATATTAAATTATCATGACTTTCTAATATTGTGACCTTGTGAGGAGTACAAAGTATGTTTTTAGCAAAAAACTAAAATACGCTATTACATGGCGTTTTTGTTTTTCAATGTATGCGGTTGCAGGGTCGGAAACCTTTTAAAATTCACTAAAAACAGCATTAACAGCGCAAAAGTACAATGATGCTATCAAGGAAATGTTAGAAATTGTTGGATTGGATCGTATGGTTACAATACTAAACCCAAAGACACGTACCGAAGAAAAATATAAGTTTTATGAAATTGTAAGTAGCCACATGGCGCGTAGATCTTTTATAGGCAACCTGTATAAACAAGTTCAAGATCCTAATCTAATTGGATCTATGTCCGGACACGTAGAGGGTTCGCGTGCTTTTGCGCGTTACCGGCAAATTGATGACGATATAAAGAAGAACATTATCAGCTTGTTAGAATAATTGTTTTTTTATATCTTTGCAAAAAATAGGAGGGCTAAATTATGGCAACGACAGTATTAAACGAAACACAATTACAACTTGTAAAAATGTTTTCTTTTGCTAAAACGAAAACAGCAACAGACAAACTTAAAAAAGTGCTTTCTTCTTATTATGCTAAGGAAATAGAAAAGCAAATGGATGCACTGTGGAAATCGGGAAAAATGACAGAAGAAAAAAATAATAAAATAGCGAAAACCCATTTGCGCACTGCATACAAATAATGAAGAATATAGTATTAGATACCAATTGTTTTATAAATAACCTCACCCCACCCAATTAAGCCTTTATCCAAAGGCTTTTTTTATTCTAACCTTACCACACCTATAACGATAGACAATGAGCGGATTTCAGAAATAGGTTAATAGGAATTGTTTTGTTCACTATCGGCAAAATTGCTTTTAAAATTTACAAAACCTTTGTTTTGCATATATAAAAGCATATATTTGCAAGACAATATTTGCCGTATAAAATTAGACTGTAAAATATAAAAGCATTGCAAATATCGTGCAAAACTTAAAATAAATCATCTTAATTTATTAATAATCAGCATATTACTTTCTAATATTGTGACCTTGTGGGGAGTCGAACCCCAATCGAAAGAACCGGAATCTTTTATTCTATCCATTGAACTACAAGGCCTATTGAGCGCAAAGGTAATTAAAATATCGCTTGTATATTACAATAAACATTATTTTGTCTTTTTGTTATTTTAAATCGATATTTTGTCACTTTTGTTGCGTTAATTTTTAAATAATGCTATCTTTTTATCAATAAATATATTAATTTTGCGTCAAATATAAATCAAAATATAATTGTATGTCACAACTAGTAAAACCGCAAAACTATCATTCATATCTGGATTTACGACAGACTGAGCTGGCAATCAAGAACTTAAAAGATTTCTTTCAGTCAAGTTTATCAGCCGAATTGCGTTTGAGACGTGTAACTGCTCCTTTGTTTGTTCTCAAGGGTATGGGTATAAATGATGATTTGAATGGGGTAGAGAGACCGGTTACATTTTGTGTTAAGGATTTAAATGAAGCACAAGCAGAAGTTGTACATTCGTTAGCAAAATGGAAACGACTTACATTGGCAGATTATAAAATTGAAAGAGGATATGGTATATATACAGATATGAATGCAATACGTGCTGATGAGGAATTGGATAATACGCATTCACTATATGTAGACCAATGGGATTGGGAAATGGTTATCGAAGATCAAGACAGAAACTTGGCATTTTTGAAAGATATAGTTCGTAGAATTTATGCAACAATAGTAAGATGTGAATATGCAGTATATGAACATTTCTCTGAGATAAAACCGATTTTACCTAGTAAGATTCATTTTATTCAGGCAGAAGAATTGTTATCATTATATCCTGATAAAACTCCTAAAGAACGTGAGAATTTAATTACTAAAAAGTACAAAGCTGTATTTATAATTGGTATTGGTTCGAATTTGTCTAATGGAGAAAAACATGATGGTAGAGCTCCTGACTACGATGATTGGACAACTTTAAATGAAGATGGGTACAAAGGTTTAAATGGAGATATATTAGTATGGGATAATGTATTAGGACAAGCTATGGAATTGTCGTCAATGGGTATTAGAGTTGACAAAAAGGCTTTGTTGCATCAATTGGATATTACAGGTCAGCAAGACCGTATGAAATATTATTATCATAAATGTTTAGTTGAAGATAAATTACCATTATCACTAGGCGGAGGTATTGGACAATCTCGCTTATGTATGTTCTTACTACGCAAAGCCCATATAGGTGAAATTCAATCGAGTATTTGGCCTGAATCTATGAGAAAAGAATGTGCTGAATCCGGTATCTGTTTGTTGTAATAATATGAAACAATTTTTCCGCATTATATTGTTTGCAATATGTGTGTTTGTTATAGAATCTATATTGTCAGTTGCCGCGTATAGATTTGTTCCTGTTGTATATACTCCACTGATGTTTATCAGAGTGGCTCAACAAGCAATAGATGGAAAACCGCTTGCTTTACACAGAGAATGGACTTCATTGGATAATATTTCGCATAACATGGTACAAGCAGTTGTAGCATCAGAAGATAACTTATTTACTGAACACTATGGATTTGATTTTAAAGGCATAGAAAAAGCCTTTAAGAATAATCAACGTGGAAAACGTTTGAAAGGTGGAAGTACAATAAGTCAGCAAACTGCAAAGAATGTATTTTTAACACCATCTAGGAGTTATGTGCGAAAGGCATTCGAAGCCTATTATACAATTTTAATTGAGCTTATTTGGTCTAAAAGTCGTATAATGGAGGTTTATTTAAATGTAATTGAAACAGGAAATGGTATGTATGGTGTAACAGTAGCTTCGGAGGAATATTTTCATAAAAAACCGGCTAAACTTACCAAGTATCAAGCTGCTTCTATTGCAGCGTCATTACCCAATCCAAGAAAATATAAGGTTGTGAATCAAGGTCCATATATGCAAAGGCGCACTAGTCATATTCAAAGTTTAATGAATAAGATTGAACGTGTAAGTTTTAAGTGATGACTTTGAAAATAAAGTAATAGTAAAGGCAAACTTCAATGAAGTTTGCCTTTGTGTTATGAGATGAATCCGCGTATAATAGCAATAATCTCTGCACCTAACTCGTCAGCTTTTTCCTGAGTCGATGCTTCAGAATAGATACGAATAATAGGTTCTGTATTTGACTTACGTAGATGAACCCATTTATCTGCGAAATCAATCTTAACTCCATCAATGTCGTTTATTTCCTCATTGTGGAATTTTTCTTTTACTTTATTTAGAATCGCATCAACATCAATAGATGGAGTTAAATCAACTCTTTGTTTTGAGATAAAATATGAAGGATATGAAGCACGTAATTCTGATACCTTCATCTTTTTGTGTGCCAAATGGCTTAAAAACAAAGCAATACCAACCAATGCATCTCTACCATAATGGCATTCAGGATAAATAACACCTCCGTTACCTTCGCCTCCAATAACGGCATTACTTTCTTTCATTTTTGTTACGACGTTAACTTCACCAACAGCGGCAGCTTGATATGAACCTCCATGTGAGCGTGTTACATCGCGTAAAGCTCTGGTAGAACTTAAATTAGAAACAGTATTACCGGGTGTATGAGTTAATACATAATCAGCAACTGTAACCAATGTGTATTCTTCGCCATACATTTCTCCATTTTCGCATATCATTGCTAATCTATCAACATCAGGATCGACTACAAATGCGACATCGTTACCACCTTTTTTCATTAATGACATTATGTCGCCAAGATTCTTTTCTAGAGGTTCAGGATTGTGGCAGAAGTTACCCGTAGGTTCACAATATAATTGAGTCAGAGTTTCGACGCCTAATGCATCAAATAAACGGGGAAGAATTATTCCTCCAACAGAATTGACACAATCAATAGCTACTTTAAACTTAGCTTTTTTAATCGCATCGACATCTACTAACTTCAATGACAGTACTTTGTCAATATGTTTTTGTGTGTAATCACATTCAGTAACAAGACCCAAGTCGTCAACTTCTGAAAATGAAAATTCATCGCTTTCTGCAATGCGAAGAACTTCTTCTCCTTCTTCTTTGTTTAAGAATTCGCCCTTATCATTAAGTAGTTTTAAAGCATTCCACTGTTTAGGATTGTGACTTGCTGTGATGATAATTCCACCTGCAGCATTTTCCATTGTTACAGCTAATTCTGTAGTAGGAGTGGATGCTAAACCTATTTCACAAACGTCGAATCCCATCCCCATAAGAGTGCCAACTACTAATTTATCTACCATGTTGCCCGACAAACGAGCATCACGTCCAACAACTATTTTATTACTTTTGTTTTTAGTCGTTTTACGTATAAGAGTTGAATATGCCGCTGTAAATTTTACTACATCTACAGGACTTAGACCACTTCCTACTTGTCCACCTATGGTCCCTCTAATTCCGGAAATCGATTTGATTAGTGTCATGTTTTTGCATTAATTTGTAACTGAAAAATCAGTAATATGTACTATTGTAGTAATAACATTAGTTTGTTGGTCGGTAGGACCTAATTGTGAGTCAATAATCATAATTGCTTCGCTACCATGGTGCAAACAAGGTATTACATCATTCCAACCAACGCACGGATCAGTTCCATTAGGAGAGTAAACACTTACTTCGCCTTCGCGCGATGAGGTTCCGGTATTTCCTCCAATTAAATTCCAATTAAGATCATACGATAAAAATCTTATTATGGTTCTATTTCCCTCAGAAGGGTGGCGTTGATTGGTATCATCTTTTATCAACCTTACAAAAGCTCCTCTGTGTGTTTGAAAATATAAATTTTCGGGCCATGGTGTTTCTCTGTTAAAACAATAAGCAGAGTCGGTAGAAATCTCTAGATTATTTGCTGTTTTAAAATCAGCCCATGCTTTTTTTTCTTTATTACGCTTTTCTGCGTATGATTCTGTAGTACAAGAAGTAAAGCAGAATGCACAAAGTGCAAGCAAAATAAATACTTTTATGGTTGATGCTATTTTCATGAATTATTTAACTGATAAAATTTTGATTCTATATAATATTGGAGTCCTTGCCGGAATACAATTCCTATCCCCAACAACCCCGTGTGCCAAATGCGATGGTATAACAATAATTGCTTCTGAATTTTCTGCAAATAAAGGCATTGCAATATCTAAACCTTTTTCAACTTTTCGTTTGCCGACTTCAAATGTCTTTATTCCATCTTTATCAGCCGAATAGCAGACTGTGCCATCTAATAATTCAAGAGAATAGGCAATTTTTACAATTTGTCCGTTTCTTATTTTTCCCCCATTACCTTTGTTGACGATGTAATACCAAAAGCCATCTTCGGAATATGTCATTTTATACTCAGAGCTATCTATAAATTGCTTTATATCTTTTTGTTCTGCTTCAATACATAATTGATTGTATATCAACATATTTTGTCTTTCTGTGTCTATTGCCTCTTGGTTACTTGGTATTTGTGGTGGCATTTTTCTATGACATGCAGAACAAATAATCAAAAAACACAGTAAGATATATTTTTGCATATTATCTAATATTGGCAATACTTATAATGTCACCAAATACACCGGCTGCTGTTACACTTGCACCGGCACCATAGCCTTTAATAATCATAGGATCGTCAAAATAACGTTCCGTCTGAATCATGACAATATTGTTGCTTCCTTCCAAATCGTAAAATGGATGTGAAGAATCAACGGCTTGTAATCCTACTTCGCAGTTTCCTTCTTTCATAGTAGCCACAAAACGATATTTTTTGTTTTCTGCTGCTAATTTTTTGCGTTGAACTTCAAAATCAGCATCAAGTTCGTGTATGTTTTTCCAGAAGTCTTCAACAGATCCTTCGAAATATTTATTAGGAACAAATAGATTTTTCTTTACATCAGCTTGTTCAACTTTGTAACCCGATTCGCGTGCTAATATCACCAATTTACGTACAACATCAGTACCACTTAGGTCAATTCGCGGATCAGGTTCAGCAAAACGAGCTTCTTTTGCCATTAATATTGTCTTTGAAAATGGTATATCTTCACTAATTGTATTAAATATAAAGTTCAAAGTACCTGATAAAACAGCCTCTATTTTAAGTATTCTATCACCACTGTTTATTAAGCTATTCATAGTGTTGATGATTGGTAAACCTGCACCAACATTTGTTTCGAATAAATATTTAATACCTTTTTTACGTGCTATGTTTTTTAGGTTCTCGTAATTTGTGTACGAACCTGATGCTGCTATCTTGTTAGCTGCTACAACTGATATATTATGGTTTAGTAAATCTTCGTATAATGCTGCAATTGAAGGACTTGCTGTGCAATCAACAAATACAGAATTAAATAAATTCATGTCAATAATTGTACGCTTTATATCTTCCGGTGCTGTCGGTTTCCCGTTTTTAAGAACCTCTTCTTTGTAATTTTTTAGATTGATTCCGTGTTCGTTAAAAATAGAACCATTAATATCAGTTATTCCAACAACATTAAGTTTTACACTATTTTGTTTTAAAATCTTTTCTTGTTGATGTTCAATTTGTTCCAGTAAACTACCACCAACTGTTCCTGTTCCAACTTGGAAAATATTTAATACTTGATAATCAGCTAAAAAGAATGAATCATGCAGCACGTTCAGAGCTTTTTGCAAATCTTTCTGCATCACTACAAATGAAATATTTGTTTCTGAAGCCCCTTGTGCACAAGCAATAATATTAATACCGCTGCGTCCAAGTGTATTGAATAATTTCCCGGCTAAGCCGGTGTTGTATTTCATGTTTTCGCCAACAATTGCAACTGTAGCTAAGTCTTTTTGGGGTGTAATTGACCAAATTTCTCCTCTTTCCAACTCGTTTTTAAATTCATCAGACAGAGCTTTTACTGCTATATCAGCTTCTTCATTGCGTACTGCAAAAGTTGTTGAATTTTCGGATGATGCTTGAGATATTAAGAATACGCTTATACCTTCGTTTGCTAATGCCTGAAATGTACGTGAACTGATGCCTAATACACCAACCATGCCCATACCTTGCAAAGTGATTAAGCAAGTGTTACTAATTGATGAAATACCTTTTATAGCTTTGCCTTCAGGATTGTTTAAATTAGTAATTCTTGTTCCTTTAACTGATGGCTTCATAGTATTCTTGATCAGTATAGGAATATTTCTTTCGTATGCAGGATATATAGTAGGAGGGTATATTACTCTAGCTCCGAAGTTAGATAATTCCATAGCTTCGATGTAAGATAATTCTTCTATTGTGTATGCATTGTTAACCAAATGAGGGTCTGCAGTCATAAATCCGTCAACATCTGTCCATATTTCTAATTTTGAAGCATCTAAAGCTCCGGCTATAATAGATGCAGTATAGTCAGAACCTCCACGTCCAAGATTTGTAATAGAATCATTAGATTTATCAGATGCTATAAATCCACCGATAATTGAACGTTGTTGAGTATTTGCAAATGCTTTTTGAACGTTATTGTAGGTGTTCGATTTGTCAAGAATATTTTTCTTGTGGTATACTTTAGTTTTTATAATGTTAACAGCATCGAACAATTGTGCTTCTAATACAAATGACATAAAATATGAAGAAATACGCTCTCCATAACTTAAAGCATGATTTAATATGGATTCGTCTAATCTGCGAGATTGATACACATTGCGATATATGCTGTATAACTCATCCAAGTATATGACAACCTGACGCTCAACTTCATTTAAATGAGTAGCAGGAACTACTTTGTTAATTATTTCAGCATGCTTTTCTGCTATTATTTTAAAGTCTTCAGAATATGTAGAATCGCCTTGAGAAGCTTTCTTTGCAGTGCTTATAAGTTTATCTGTTACACTACTTATGGCCGAAACTACCACGATAACCGGTTCTGATACTGAGAATACAATGTCTTTTACTTTAAGGATGTTTTCTACGGAACCTACGGATGTTCCGCCGAACTTCAATACTTTCATGTTTTTATATATATATATAATTTGAATAAACTAAAAATCACGCAATATTACTGCTTTTTTCGCGTATATGGAAATCTATAGGTATAAAATAATAAAAAACGATGCATAAGCATCAAACTACAATTAAAAAGGTGTATATTTGCGGTTTTGTAGTACTGTATCCGCATGGATACTTTTAATTTTTTGAATATGGAATCATCGGAAGAAAAAGAATTGTCGTTGGCAGAGATTGTTGATCGTTTGAAAGTAGCAACTGAAGGAGAAATACCCGCCAGGAGATAGCCCAATTAAAGGCTTTGTTTTACAGACGACAAGAAGCTCTTTTGTCAGAAATGCGTCAAGCCTTGACAGAATCGGGTAAGGAAACGGCCAATTTTGTTCATACATTTGAAGAAGAAGCAAGTTTTAAAGAAATATTAGCTCAGTATAAGGCTAAGCGAGCTTTGGAGTTAGAACAGTCAGAAATCATGAACGAGCGCGCTTATGCAATTAAAAAAGGTATACTTGAAAAATTGCATCAGTTAATTGAATCATCAGACTCAGTAAATAAAACATTTCCACAAGTAAGACAGCTGCAACAAGAGTGGAAAGATGCAGGTCAGGTTGCTCCAAGTAAATATGGAAAATTGGTAAAACAATATCAGATGTATATGGAGCAATTTTACGATTTCGTTAAAATTAGCAACGAATTGCGTGATTATGATTTTAAAAAGAATTTGGAACTAAAAACTGCTCTTTGCGAAGCAGTAGAAAAGCTGGCAAAGGAAGATAATTTGAATGATGCATTCCAAAAATTGCAGCAATTACATGCAGAATGGAAAGAACTTGGACCTGTAGCTCCTGAACTACGTGATAGTTTGTGGAATCGCTTTAAATCTGCTTCTGATATTATCAATAAAAAACATGCAGAATTTTATCAAGGGAAAAAAGTAAAAGAAGAAGAAAATCTTGAAAAGAAAACTGCTTTATGTGAAGCTGTAGCTCAAATACCTTATTCAGAAGCTAATACATATAAGGCATGGGATGAAATTACTGCCAAGGTATTAGAATTACAAGAGGCATGGAAAAAGATAGGGTTTGCTCCTAAAAAAGCCAACACGCAAATTTATGAAAAATTTCGTAAGGCATGTGATGATATTTTCAAAGCAAAAAGTCAGTTTTACAAAGAAGTAAAAGAAATATCTGCATCAAATTTAGAGAAGAAAAGAGCTTTGTGCGAGAAGGCAGAGGCTCTAAAAGATAGCACTGAATGGAAAGAGGCAGCAGATAAATTTATCAAGTTGCAACAAGAATGGAAAACAATAGGTCCCGTTTCAAAAAAGGTGTCGGATCAGATATGGACTCGTTTTATTACTGCATGTGATGCATTTTTTGCAGCAAAAGAAAAAGCACAATCAGGACGTGTTGCTGAGCAGGTTGAAAATTTGAATAAGAAGAAAGCAGTACTAGAAAAGATTGCTGCGTACGCAGAAAACTCGTTTGCCGGACTTAAAGCTCTTATTGCCGAGTACAATGCAATTGGTTTTGTTCCTTTTAAAGATAAAGATGGCTTGTACTCAGAATACAAAAAAGTTTTGAATAAACAATTTGATCGTTTAAGAGTTGATGAAATAGAGCGTAAACTAAGTTTGTTTGCCGGTTCTGTAGAAAATGCGGCTGATAAATCTGTAGCTACTTTACGAAGAGAGAGAGAACGCTTAATACGTACATACGAGAGCCTGACTTCTGATATTACTACCCGCGAAAACAATATGGGTTTTATTAATATTGATTCTAAAAAAGCGAATCCTTTTATGGCAGAAATGCAAAAAGTTTTGTTAAGGCAAAAAGAAGAGCAGGAGGTACTTTTGAAAAAAATTAAACTATTGGAGGATAATATTAACAATGCGCAGTAATCAGTTTAATAAAGATTCAGAATCGACAGGGAATGGTCGTAAACGTGTAGGAAAATCAAAACCTCAGTTTAAACGCAATAATAAAGAAAATGATAGAGTTGAAAAACCTAATGCAAAGTTTTCTGATTCTGAAAAATTTAAACCTAAGAGAGTTTTCCCCAAAAAGCAGAAAGTAGAGCATAGCGATGACGGCTCTATTCGCTTGAATCGTTTTTTAGCTAATGCAGGAGTATGTTCTCGCAGAGAAGCTGATGAATTTATTCAGGCCGGTGTTGTTAAAATCAACGGTAAAGTTGTTTCTGAATTAGGTGTAAAGGTTATGCCCGGTGATTCAGTGCATTTTCACGATCAGTTGATTAGAGCAGAACGGAAAGTATATATATTACTCAATAAACCTAAAAATACAGTTACTACTGCTGATGATCCTCAAGGTCGTTTGACTGTAGTCGATTTAGTTCGTAATGCTTGTCGCGAAAGAATATATCCTGTAGGTCGTTTAGATAGGAATACCATGGGAGTTTTATTACTTACCAATGACGGAGATTTGACTATAAAACTGACGCATCCGAAGTACGAAAAGAAAAAAATATATCAAGTAACACTCGATAAGTCTTTAGATCCTGAAGATTTTGAAAAGATTTTATCAGGTATAACTTTAGAAGATGGTCCTATAAATGCAGATGCTCTTGAATATGTTGAAAATACTTCTAGAAAAGAAGTGGGAATCGAAATACATTCAGGAAGGAATCGTCTTGTAAGACGTATTTTTGAACATTTAGGATATAAGGTTGAAAAATTAGACAGAGTATATTTTGCAGGTCTTACTAAGTATAATTTACCTCGTGGTAAGTGGCGTTTTTTAACTGATGCAGAAGTATCAGCTTTGAAAATGGGTTCGTATGAATAAACAAGATAAAGCTTTGGTTGTTTTTAGCGGTGGACAGGATTCTACGACTTGTCTTTTATGGGCTATAGAAAGATTCGAAAAAGTATATGCTGTAACTTTCGATTACGAACAAAGGCATAAAAAGGAGATTGAATGTGCAAGTAATATTGCCAAAGACTTCGGTATTGAACATTATGTACTTGACATGGCCTTGTTAAATCAATTAGCACCAAGTTCTCTTACTCGTTCTGATATTCCCGTTGATGAAATGCCTGATACAAAAACTCCTCCAAATAGTTTAGTTGAAGGTCGAAATATGTTGTTTTTGACTTTTGCTGCAGTATTGGCAAAGACAAAGTCTTGTAGACATCTTATTACAGGAGTGTGCGAAACAGATTTTAGCGGTTATCCTGATTGCAGAGATGTTTTTGTAAAGTCTCTTAATGTTACATTAAATCTGGCTATGGATTATAATTTTGTAATTCATACACCTCTAATGTGGTTAGATAAATCTCAGACATGGGAATTGGCAGACTCTTTGGGTCACTTAGATTACGTTATTAATAATACCTTGACATGCTATAATGGTATTGTTGGTGATGGTTGTGGTCATTGTCCTGCATGTAAATTGCGCAGTAGGGGGCTACATAACTATTTAGAATCAAAAAATAAAATTTCTGATAAGTAATATGGATGATAAACTATCGTTATTAGGGAATAAGCACACAGTGTATCCAAAGGAATATGCACCTGAGGTTTTGGAGACTTTTGTTAATAAGCATCCTGAGAATGACTATTTTGTAAAATTCAATTGCCCTGAATTTACCAGTTTGTGTCCAATTACGGGACAACCTGATTTTGCATCAATATATATTAGCTATATACCTGCTGAAAAAATGATTGAAAGTAAATCACTCAAGATTTATCTTTTCAGTTTTAGAAACCACGGCGATTTTCATGAAAATTGCGTGAATACCATTATGAAGGATTTGATTAAATTAATGTCTCCCAAATATATTGAAGTATGGGGTAAGTTTACTCCACGCGGTGGCATTAGTATTGATCCTTACTGCAATTATGGAATTCCTAATAGCGAATATGAAAAAATGGCTCTGTATCGTTTACAGAACCATGATTTGTATCCCGAAAAAATAGATAATAGATAATTATCTACTAATTACATTTTTGCAGCTTTCTCCAGTGCTTCGTTAATATTAGAGCATATATATTCTTCCGATAGGTACTTTTCAAATCCGGCTTTTTGAAATGTTTTGCGAACGTTGTCGTTAACTCCGGAAAGAACTATCTTTATACCTTCTTTTTTAGCTTGTAGGCATAGAGTTTCCAAGTTGTGTAAACCGGTTGAGTCAATAAATGGTACTTTACGCATTCTGATGATGCGAACGTTTGGTTTTTCGTTTGTTTCAAGCATTACTTCGTCAAACTTATTTGCAATTCCAAAGAAGTAAGGGCCATCGATTTCGTATACTTCAACTCCATCAGGAATCTTTAATTTTTCTTCGTTCAAATTGATATCTGTGTCGTTGCTTGGATCAATTTCGTTATGGAATACTTTGATCTCGGTTGATTCGCTGGTACGTTTTAAAAACAGTACAATAGCTAGTAGTAAGCCTATTTCAATTGCTATGGTTAAATCGAATACTACAGTTAGCACGAATGTTGTAATTAAAACTGCGAAGTCTGATTTAGGATTTTTAGCAAGTGATACGAATGTTTTCCAACCGCTCATGTTGTAAGAAACCATTATAAGTACAGCTGCTAAGCATGGCATCGGAATAAGTCCGACTAAATTACCAAACAAAAGTAGAACAAATAGTAGAACCAATGCGTGTATGATTCCGGCAACAGGAGTACGACCTCCATTGTTTATGTTTGTCATAGTACGTGCTATTGCACCTGTGGCAGGTATACCTCCAAAAAATGGTGATGCTATATTTGCAATACCTTGTCCTATTAATTCTGTATTGGAATTATGTTTGTCGCCAATAACACCATCAGCAACTATTGCAGATAGAAGAGATTCAATAGCGCCTAACATAGCAATAGTAAATGCTGCAGGGAATAATTCCTGAATAACATTCATAATGGTTTGACCATCTTTTAATTCAATTGAAGGTAATTTAGGAGCAGGCATCCCCGAAGGTAAATCATATAAATCAGCAATAGTAGTAATGCCATGTATTCCTGCAATATCTGTGTATTCCTTTAGTAACCACACAAATAAGGTGGCAAAAATAATAGCAATTAATGAGCCCGGTATCTTTTTTGAGATTTTAGGAACAAATACAATTATTAGAAGACTGCCTAAACCGATTGCCAAAGACCATAAGTCTATTTTTACAAAATTTTGGATGTAGCAAATCCACTTATCAATAAAGTCTGCAGGTACATTTGTTAGGCCTAGTCCAAACAAATCGTTCATTTGTGTAGAGAATATGGTTAGCGCAATACCACCGGTAAAACCTACAACAACAGGATAGGGGACAAATTTAATTACATTACCTAAGTGACAAAATCCCATCAATACAAGTAAAATTCCAGCCATTACTGTGGCTATCATTAATCCTGATAAACCGTATTGCTGAATAATTCCGTATATAATTACAATGAAAGCACCTGTAGGACCACCAATTTGTACTTTAGTTCCTCCAAACATTGAAATAATAAATCCGGCAATAATGGCTGTTACAAGACCTTCGGTTGGACCTACACCTGAAGCGATACCAAATGCTATTGCTAATGGTATAGCTACAATGCCGACAATAATTCCGGCCATAACATCTTTTGAGAATTTTGTGCCGTTGTATCCTTTTAATGATGTTAGGATAGCAGGTTTGAATGGATTTTTAATTTGTGCCTTCATATATTTATGTTGTAGAACATGTTTTTTGAAGGCGCAAATTTAGTGCTTATAATCGAATCCTAAAAATTAAGCAGGTAAAAAAATAGGAAATACTTACAAATTATTGGCAATTAAGTATCTTTCTGCCTCGATAGCAGCCTTACAACCACTTCCTGCTGATGTAATAGCCTGGCGATATATTGGGTCAGCCACATCACCTGCTGCGTATATTCCTTCAAGATTGGTCTGTTGGCTCTTACCTTGTGTTATAATATAGCCAACATCATCCGTATCGATGTACTTTTGAAAGACTTTTGAATTAGGTTGATGTCCTATGGCTAAAAAGAATCCGTCAATTTCTATATGAAATTTTTCTTCCTTGTCAGTGCCTTTATATTTTACAAGATCAGCTCCCTCAACAACTCCATCACCGGTTAAACCTAATGTTTGACATTCGAAAAGAACTTCTATATTATCTTTGCTTAGCACTCGTTTTTGCATCACCAATGATGCTCTAAGTACATTTCTACGAACAATAAGATATACTTTTTTGCATAATGAAGATAAGTACAAGGCTTCTTCACATGCAGTATCACCACCACCAACAACAGCAACTGTTTTTTTGCGATAGAAGAATCCATCGCATGTAGCACAAGCCGAAACACCTGAACCTGCGTATTTATGTTCATCAGCTAATCCAAGATATTTTGCAGATGCACCTGTTGCAATAATAACTGTATGTGCGTAAATAGTTTTTTCTTCTATTACAACTTTGTATGGTTTTTGTGAGAAGTCAACTTCAGTTACGACTCCAAATCTGATATCAGCACCAAAACGTGCAGCTTGTTTATGCAAATCTTCCATCATTTCGTTGCCGGTTGTACCTTCAGGGTAGCCTGGAAAATTCTCTATTTCTGTAGTCATTGTTAGTTGACCTCCCGGTAGCATACCTTCGTATAAAACAGGATTAAGGCCTGCTCTAGATGCGTAAATTGCAGCTGTTAGTCCGGCAGGACCGGAACCAATAATTAAACAGCGAATGATTTGTTCGGATTCCATGATGTTGATTCTTTTATTTATCTAATATCAATTATTTGTGCTTTGGGAAATTTTCTTGCATCGAATGCAAAATCCTTATCTGTAAACTCTTTGTTTGTTTGAATCTTGTTTATAAGGATTGTATTTGTTATGCCATTTTTTGCATAAGTGGCTATGCTAATGGGTTTGTAGGTGTCTGCTTCAATCTTTATTTCAATTTTAAAGTATTCAGCACTATGACTTTCAGGATATAATTCGATTAGGTATGTTTTTTTGTCTTTTTCGCTTTTTTCTTGTGGAGCATTTACTTTAAATCCTTGCTTGTAGATACCTAAAATAGCTGTTGGATCAACTCCTGAAATATCTTCTTTTGCCGGCTCACTAATGGTAATTTCTTCAGTTATTTTAGAATGTACATATAAAGTTTTTCCATCAAATATTAGTGTGGCAAAATCTGAAGTTAGTATAAACTTATTGCCTTTGGTTTTTAAATTTCCGGTAGTGGAATTACTTGATTTAGTTTTTTCATCATTCATAGATATTTTAATATCCAATTCAGTTCCACTTGAATTCTTGTAAGTTTCAGAAACTTTGTCTAATATACTAACAGATTGTTGATTAACAAGACCTTCTGCTGTTGCGACAAAGCAAAAAAGACTTGAAATAGTCAATGTGATGATTGTCAAACGTAATTTCATATTATTTCTTTTTTTGTACAGACCAACCGAATTTACCGATTCTGGATCCCATTTTATAATACATTCCGTGTGAGTATGCTATCAGTTCAGCTTCTTCCATGTTAAATGCACCTGTTTCAGGGTCTATGAATTTTTCGTCAGCTTGAATATTTACAACTTTTGCAATAAACATATCGTGTGAACCGAATTCTTTTATTTCGGTTACTTCACATTCAATGTTAAGTGGCGATTCGCATATAATAGGAGCTTTTACTCTTTGAGCTTTTTCGGCTGTCAGTTTCATTTCTGCGAATTTGTTGTAATCTTTTCCTGATCTAACTCCACACCAATCAGTTGCAAAAGCTAGTTGTTCTGTAGTTAAATTCAATACAAAACTTTTAGTACGTGAGATGATTTCGTGTGAGTGTCTCGATTTACGAACTGATATATAGCACATTGGTGGAT
>JAKIYQ010000084.1:0-3606 GCA_022708465.1 Bacteroidota bacterium
CTATGTTTTTCCCAATGAAGTTAATTATCAAAGGACCACTTGGCGATTTTATTCAGTTATTTCCTTGGACAATTTTATTTTCTTTAGCTTCGTCACTGATATATGCAATGCTTGTTATACCTGCATTAGAGATAAAATTTATCCCAACAGCTACCGCTCAGCGTAAACCTAACCTATTTGAACGAGGTCAGGCATATTTCTTTAATCTAATACAAGATGGATACGAGAAGCTACAAAACACATGCTTTAGACATCCGGTAATTACAATAACAGTTGGTGTCGCATCAACATTATTGGGTATAGTTATGTTTTTGCAACTCAATATTCAGATGATGCCTATGGCAGAAAGAGATTGTTTTGCCATAGAAATTCGTTTACCAGAAGGTTCGGACATATCAGAGACTAAGGTTGTGAGTGACTCATTGCAAAATTTACTTTTGCAAGACAAACGTATCAAATCGGTAACTGCATTTATTGGCGAGCCGGCTCCGCGTTTCCACATAACTTACGCTCCCAGTATGCCGGCTAACAATCTGGCACAATTAATAGTAAACACTCAGTCTGTTGATGCCACCGAAGAATTACTGCCTTTACTCGACAAAAAATATTCATATTATTTTCCTAAAGCGCATATTAGATTAAGACAGCTTGATTATCAGGCAGTTACAAATCCGATTGAGATACACGTCTTAGGTGATGATGATAAAAAGATTGCAGAGATTGCTGACAAAATAAAGTCATATATGCTAACACTAAACAACGAACTTAGATGGGTACATAGCAGCAATGACGAATATTGTCCGTCTGTAAATATCAATTTAAAACCGGAAGAGAGTGCCAGATTAGGCATCAGTCAAAGTTTCTTGGCATTAAACCTTGCAGGAACCTTTAATGGTTTGCCTTTAAGTTCTATATGGGAAGATGATATTAAAATCCCTATAAATCTATATTACGCCGATTTTAACGCTGATAGTAGTTATAATAACATAGGTAATCAATTAATTCCTACCGCAATACCAAACACATGGGTACCACTCAGACAAGTAGCAGACGCATCGCCCGAATGGCATTCGTCGCAAATCATAAGACGATTCGACAGAAATTGCATTACTGTTAGTGCCGACATGAAATTTTGGAAGCCACAAACTAAAAGCATCAAAAAGATAAAACAATATATTAAAAATAATATTGAAATACCTGATGGAGTAGAAATTAAATTTGGTGGACTTGATACTCTTAATAAAGCGGTAATTCCGCAAATCTTAGCAAGTTTCATAGCTGCTGTATTTGTATTGTTCTTTTTTATGCTCTTGTATTTTAAAAAAGCAGATATTTCAATTTTAACCATCGCTGCAAGTTCATTATGTTTATTCGGAGCATTCTTTGGCGAGTGGTTATTTGGCTTGGACTTTGGTATGACCTCTGTTTTAGGAGTTGTCAGCCTTATCGGTATTATAGTCCGAAACGGAATTATCATGTACGAATTTGCAGAAGAATTACGTGTACAAAAACGATTTTCTGCAAAAGAAGCTGCAATGGAAGCAGGCAGTAGACGTATGCGCCCTATTTTTCTTACATCAGCCACAACCGCACTTGGTGTATTGCCCATGATTATAAGTAGAAACCCATTATGGATGCCTATGGGAGTTGTAATTTGTTTTGGAGTTGTGTTATCTTTAGTGATAGTACTTTCGGTGATGCCTGTAACGTATTGGCAGATTTACAAGCATCAAGATTTACAAATCCAAGCAATGCCGCTAACAGACGAACAAGAAACAATGTAACAATGAAAAAGACAACCAAATATAAGCTTATTTATATATTGACTCCATTGCTTTTTATAGTATTGAATCAAATTGATGTACAGGCACAAGTACTAAAGCTATCGCTTGATTCTTGCATACAAATGGCTGTACGAAATAATGTAAAAGTTAAAAATGCAAATCTTGATATTAAATCAGCAGAACAAGAAAAGAATGCTGTGTTCACTAAGTATTTCCCACAGATATCGGGTATGGCTGTCGGATTTTATTCAGATAAACCATTGATAGAATATGGGATTTCTGATATAGGAAATGCCGGAATTCGTGATGTACTACAGAGTATATATAGCAAATACGGACCGTCACTAGGCATTAGTGACCACATCAGTTTCCTCGAAAAAGGAATGATTACAGGTATAAGTGCAATGCAACCGTTGTACATGGGTGGTAGGATTGTTATAGGTAACAAGTTGGCAGAATTAGGGGTTGATGCATCTTTATATCAAGCAGAAATTGCAAAACAAGAGGTTATGATGCAAACAGAAGAATTATATTGGCAGATTTTATCTCTTGAAGAAAAGAAAAATACAGTTGTAAACGTACTCGAATTAATAGAATCATTATACAAAGATGTAGATTGTGCGGTTAATGCCGGTTTAACTACTCAAAACGATTTACTGAGAGTAAACCTAAAGCGCAACGAAATGAAGTCTAATTTAATTAGAATTGAGAATGGAATATGCTTATCAAAAATGGCACTTTGTCAATATATCGGATTAAATCGTAATGATAGCATTGCTATTATCGACTCAGTCGGCATGGCCGAAAATCCTGTAGTATATCATATCGACAACAAAGACGCCGTTGCACAACGATACGAAAGTAAATTATTAGATTTAAGTGTAAATGCAGAAAAACTAAAACGTAGAATGATACTGGGTGAGGCTCTACCACAAATAGGTTTTGGAGGTACATACGCCTATAATAATCTAATGGAAAAAGATTACACAAACCTGATCGGTTTTGCCAGCATTCAACTTCCTATCAGTGCATGGTGGGAAACATCACACAAATTAAAGAAACACAATTACTTGGTCGAAAAGGCTCAAAATACAAAAAACGATCTTACAGAAAGATTAGAATTACAGACTCAACAGGTCTACGACGAATTAGACGCCGCATATCGTCAAATAACATTAGCAGAAGAAGCTGTTGAAGATGCGAAAAAAAATCAGAAATTGTCGAACGATTATTATCACGCAGGATTAGTTCCCTTATCTGAAATGCTTGAATCACAAACGCTTTATCGTCAAGCTATTGATCAATGTAGTGATGCTCAAATTAATTATCGCATCAGACTTAGCCATTATAAACAACTTATAGGCAAATAAAAATATCAACTAACCATTTCTTCATCAACCTCATCTAATCTGTTCTGCCAGAGATATTTTTTTGTTTCATTAGCTACTATGCCACTTAAACTTATTACTGCAATTAGGTTTGGTATTGCCATCAAAGCATTGGCGCAGTCTGAAAAATCCCATACCAAAGATAATTTTGCAACGGCTCCAATAAACACACATACTACCCATATTACATGATAATATTTTATGATTTTTGAGCCCCATAGATATTCTAAACATCTTTCTGCATAATACGACCAACCAAGTAATGTAGAAAAAACGAAGGTTAGCAATGCAATTGTAAGTATTCCGGAACCATAGACATGCAATTTACCAAATGCCATGCTTGTTAATACTGCACCATTCGAGAAATTTATATCAGGATATGCTAACACACTTGTTACCATGACTATACCGGATAACGCGCATATAATTACAGT
>JAKIYQ010000033.1:0-16140 GCA_022708465.1 Bacteroidota bacterium
ACAATATTATTATAGAACTAAGAATTTCGAACACATAGGTGGTTATGGTAATGAAATTAAAACAGAAAACAGACCAATGACACAACGTTGGTTGATTGACCAATGTTTGTATTTTATTAATGAATTCGGAATAGATGGATTTCGAATTGATTTAGCAGGTCAAATAGATCAACAAACTCTGTTAGCCTTACGTGAAATTGTCGGAAAAGATAAAATAATATACGGTGAACCTTGGATTGGATCTAATGATCCTAATTACGAAAATAATCCTGATTGGGATTGGTACAAAGAAGATTCTCCAATAACATATTTCCAAGATGAGGTGCGTACAGCATATAAAGGACCTGTTTTTGAATTAAAAGATCCGAAAAACGATAGGGGATGGTCAGGTGGTAAGTATTCTGAAAGACCAAATGTGATGAAAGGTTTGACAAATTCATATAAAGATGACAAAACACCAAATAGCGGAATCTCATATTTGGATATTCACGATAATTTTGCTTTGGCAGATCAATTTGGTAAGAATTTTGATGGGCGCACAGATGTTTATCAAGATGAATATAAAATTGCTGTTACACTTTTGTACACAACCTTAGGCCCTATTGTTTTGCATGGAGGTTCTGAAATAATGCGTAGTAAGGCATCTGCTCCACTTAAAGAAGTTGTTAAAGAAACCAAGTTAGGATATAAAACCTATATGCATGGCTATCGTGATACATATAATCATCGTGAAGCAAATGATTTCAAATGGAATTTAGTCGGTCATGCAAATATGTATGCTTTTTGGCAAGGACTTGGCAAATTGCGCAACTCAGATTATGGTAAAGTATTTAGAGTTTCAGAGGCAGTACCTGAAGGATACTATACTTGGATACTTCCAAAAAATGAAAGTATGTTAGGTTATTTGGTTAACGAAAAGGTATTGGTATTAATTAACGCAAGTGAAAAAGCAAATAGCTTTGATTCTGTCAAGTTACCGGCAGGAAAATGGAGATTGGTTGGTACTACAGAAGAGGTTAATTTAAAAGGTGTAAAATCTTCAAATAAAACTACTAAAGTAAAACAAGGTCTTAATAAAGTAGATATGGAGCCGACTTCATTATATATTTGGGTAAAAGATTAATTCTTAAAATCAATATTTAATGCATGGGGATGTGTACACATCCCCATGTTTTTTATACCTTTGTGAAATTTTTTTAAAGAACAAGACAATTTATGGATAAGATTATTTTGACAGGCGATAGACCTACAGGCAAGTTACACATAGGTCACTATGTGGGGTCTTTACGTCGTCGTGTTGAATTACAAAATTCTGGCGAATACAAAAATATTTTTATAATGATAGCTGATGCTCAGGCATTAACAGATAATGCTGATAATCCTGAAAAAGTGCGTCAAAATATTATCGAAGTAGCGTTAGACTATTTGGCATGTGGTTTAGATCCTGAAAAATCTACTCTTTTAATTCAATCACAGATACCGGAATTATGTGAGTTGTCATTTTATTACATGAATCTTGTTACGGTTTCTCGTTTACAGCGCAATCCTACTGTAAAAACAGAAATCAAAATGAGAAATTTTGAAGCAAATATACCTGTCGGTTTTTTTACTTATCCAATAAGTCAAGCTGCTGATATAAGCGCATTTAAAGCCACAACTGTTCCGGTAGGAGAGGATCAGTCTCCAATGATAGAGCAAACAGCCGAAATAGTACGCAGATTTAATTACTTATACGGTGAAACGCTGGTAGAACCTAAAGTATTATTACCTACTAATCAGGCTTGTTTACGTTTGCCGGGTATTGACGGAAAAGCAAAAATGAGTAAGTCTTTAGGCAATTGTATATATCTTTCAGAGGAAGCTGACGAAGTCGCTAAAAAGGTGAGAATAATGTATACAGATCCAAACCATATAAAATTGGAGGATCCGGGAAAAATAGAAGGTAATGTTGTGTTTACATATTTGGATGCTTTCTGTAAACCTGAACAATTTGCTCGTTATTTACCCGATTATGCTAATTTAGATGAACTTAAAGCTCATTATCGTAGAGGCGGCTTAGGTGATGTTAAGGTTAAAAAATTCTTAACTGCTGTACTAGAAGAAGAGTTAGCTCCAATTCGCGCAAGACGAAAAGAATATCAAAAGGACATACCTTATGTTTACGAAGTTTTGAAGAAGGGAAGCGAAGCGGCTCGCGAAGTTGCGATAAAAACATTATCGGAGGTTCGTTCTGCAATGAAAATTAATTATTTTGATGATATAGAGTTGATTAACTCTCAAGTAGAGAGGTCCTCAAAATGAGGTGTGGAGAATTATTTTCATGGATTCTTATTTCTACTAATTTTGTATGGAGAATATTAAAAATAAAATTGATGATTTGATGCGGCAAGAAAAATACGATGATGCACTTGCTTCAATAAATGCATACTTGGCAGAAAATAAGAATTCTGATGAGGCCTGGTTTTTAGCCGGTAATGTGCATAGAAAAATGGAAAATTGGCAAGGAGCTATGAATGCTTATATAAAAGCAATGGATATTAATCCTGACAGTCCTGCCAAAGCAGCTTATGGAATGATAGTTAAGATATTGGATTTTTACGACAAAAATCGTTATAATCAATAGATATAAATTTAAAATGTTCACTTATTAATTAATAATTTTAAAAATGAAAAAATTAATTGTTTTTGCATTAACTCTATTTGCTTTGGTTTCGTGCACAGGCCCAATGGGTCCAATGGGTCCACAAGGCCCACAAGGAAGTAACGCAGAAGGAGATCAATGGATTGTAGACGAATTTACAGTAAATGAAGGAGATTGGTTATTGTACGGAACAGAAGGACAATTAGGTTCTTATTATTATTGTGACTTGAATGATCAAAATTTGTCAGAATGGATTTTTGATAATGGTTCTGTTGAAGTTTATTTGTTTGATAACTCGGAAGAGCGTGGTTGGATTCAACAACCACTGCCCGTAACTCGTTTTAAATCAACAGATGAAGGTTTTTTATATCAAGAGGAATATGATTTTGATTATTCTGTAGGTAAGATTCGTGTATATGTAACTTACAACGATTTTGCAACAGCAAACAAACCTAGTGCTATAAGTTTCCGAAGTGTAAAACAATGGTGGCTGGCGGATAATTAATAACTATAGAAATAAAAAATGCTTCCCCAAGGAAGCATTTTTTATTTTACTATTAAACCATCTTTCATTTCAATTATTCTGTCGGATATGTGAGCTAGTTCAAAATCGTGAGTAACTACTAATATTGTAAGTTTAAACTCATCTCGTAATTTGAATAATAATTTATGTAATTCTTCTTTGTTTTTACTGTCCAAACTGCCTGATGGCTCATCAGCCAATATTAATGAAGGTCTATTTATTAAAGCTCTTGCAACTGCAACTCTTTGTTTCTCTCCTCCTGAAAGTTCGTTAGGTTTATGATCCATACGTTCTGCCAAACCTAACATATTGAGTAATTCTTTAGCGTTTTTTTCAGCATCTTGTTTGCTTCTTTTTGCAATTAATGCAGGAATTTCAACATTTTCAAGTGCAGTAAATTCAGGTAAAAGTTGATGAAACTGAAAAATAAATCCAATATGTTTATTCCTAAAATCAGCGAGTTTATCAGATTTTAATTCATTCACTTTTGTATTATCTATCGAGATAGCGCCTGTATCAGATTTGTCAAGTGTGCCTAATATTTGCAATAGTGTTGTTTTTCCGGCACCGCTGGCTCCTACAATAGAAACGAATTCACCTTTGTCTATGTGTAAGTCAATGCCTTTTAAAACTTGCAGTTGACCGAATGATTTTGTGATATTTGTTGCGTTTATCATTTTGTTAGATTTTTTATAACATGTGCTGCTAAATAGCATCCGAAAATTGCCGGAAGATATGATATTGTACCTAATGTTGAACGTTTATTCCTTTCATCGAACACTTCTAAAATCGAACTTCTATTTACAGGCTCTGTGCTGAATACAACCGGTAATCCTTTATATATTCCTTCCTTTTTTAGTCTGTCGCGCATTGTCTTGGCAAGTGGACATTCAAAGGTTTTCGAAATATCGGCAAATTTAATCTTAGACGGGTCAATTCTACCTCCGGCTCCCATAGAAGATATAATAGGAATTTGATGTTTTATGCAATATGTGATAAGGGCAACTTTGGGAGATATCGAATCGATGGCATCAACTACATAGTCATATTTATTGTCAGCGAATAATGCTTCAATAGAGTCTGCTTCAATAAATTTAATTATTGGTGTAATATTGGCATCAGAATTAATTTCTTGTAATCGTTTAGCCATCACTGTAGCTTTATTTAGTCCAAGAGTTTTTGTCGTGGCAGGTAGCTGTCTATTAATATTGCTTTCTTTTATAGTATCGGCATCAACTAATGTAATATCACCAATACCACTTCTACAAAGCATTTCAGCAGCATAAGCTCCAACTCCGCCAACTCCAATTACTATTATTTTTGAATGGCAAAGCGAATCAGTACCTGATTTACCTAAAAGTAGTTTTGTGCGCTCTAACCATTCCATTTGTGTTGTCTCATTATTTTACGTGTGTTCTTGTAATCAGGGCAAACCTTTTCAACTTCTCTCCAAAATAATGGGCCATGATTCATATGTCGTGTGTGGCAAAGTTCGTGTAGTATCACGTAATCGATGCATGCAGTTGGTAATGCCGCCAAGTATGATGATAGATGAATATTCCCTTTTAGCGAGCAACTTCCCCATCTTGATTTCATTTTCCTAATGCTTACATCTGCATATTTGAATCCATATTGTATTGCTAGTTCTTTAACACGTTTTGGAAATGTTTCTTTAGCAATATTTTGTAATTCAAATTCTTCCTCTTTTGTGATATTTGCTTTTTGTCTACTTTTAACCCTTTCGAGCATATTTAAAAGTTGTTCTTGCTTGCTATCTATAAATTCTATTCCGTTTTTTAAAAAGCGTCTATTTGGAATGTGTAGATGTATACCGTCAACTTTTACGTAAGCACGTATTGATCTTGTGTTTGGACGTATTGAAACATCTAAGACTCCTAATTTATTATGATTGTAATTGTAATGCTCCATATTTGAAACAACAAGCAGAATTGTACTCTGATTCTTATAACACAGCAACAAAGGTACATAATTTATTAAATGTACAAAGTGGTATTTTTCGATATCGTTTTAAAGAGTTTGAATTTTCAATTTACTGGGTTATAAAAATAATTGTAATATTTTGTGTTTTAAATAATTATTCATACCTTTGCACCGATTTGAGGGGGGACGTAAGTTCCCCTTCTTTATTGTAATATACCGAATGATAAATAAAGATGTTGTATATCAACTTGTTGCAGAGTTCTTGCAAGATAAAGATTGCTTTCTGACTGATGTGTCAGTAGGTAAAGACAATGCCATAGTTGTGGAGATTGATTCAGAACGAGGTGTTGACATTGATACATGTTGTGAAATTAATAAATTTATAGAACTAAATCTTAATCGTGATATTGAAGATTGTAGTCTTGAAGTTGGTTCTGCAGGCATTACATCTCCGTTTAAAGTAAAAAAACAATACGAAAAAAATATCGGAAACGAAGTAGAAGTCTTGTCCGGTGGTAAAAAAATCTTCGGAATTTTAAAAGAAGTTGGAGATGAACATTTCGTTGTAGAAGTAGAGAAAAAAGAAAAAGGTAGTCGCATAGTAAATCATGAACAATTGCGATTTTCTTATACAGAGGTAAAATACACAAAATATAACTTAAAATTCAATTGACACTAAAATGGCAAAAGATTCAACGAAGTCTCTAAATATGATTGAGACTTTCTCAGAGTTTAAGGATTTAAAGAACATCGATCAGTCAACAATGATTAGTGTTTTGGAAGAATCGTTTCGCAGCGTTATTGCAAAAATGTTCGGTACAGACGAAAATTTTACAGTGGTTATTAACCCGACTAAAGGCGATTGCGAAATATGGCGTGATAGAGTAGTTGTTGAAGATGATGCTGTAGAAGATCCTAATTTGCAAATAGGTATAACTGATGCCAAGAAAATTGATGAGGAGTGCGAGGTTGGTGAAGATGTTACAGATGCAGTGGATTTTTTGTCATTTGGTCGTCGTGCGGTTTTAAATTTGCGTCAAACATTGTATTCTAAAATATTAGAACTACAAAAAGAATCTGTTTACGAAAAATATAAAGATATGATAGGTGAAGTCGTTTATGGCGAAGTTTATCAAATCTGGAAAAAAGAGATATTGTTGTTAGATGCACAAAATAACGAATTGCTTTTACCTAAAACAGAACAAATTCCTTCTGATTTTTACAGAAAAGGCGATACAGTTAAGGCTGTAGTGGTAAAAGTTGATAATCAAAACAATACTCTGAAAATTATAGTATCAAGAACAGCTCCGGTATTTTTACAACGCTTATTCGAATTGGAAGTTCCTGAAGTTCAAGAGGGAATTATAACAATTAAGAAGATTGCCAGAATCCCCGGTGAACGTGCAAAAGTTGCCGTTGAATCATTTGATGATCGTATTGATCCTGTAGGTTCATGTGTTGGTGTTAAAGGTTCGCGTATACATAGTATCGTACGTGAATTACGCAACGAAAATATTGATGTTATTAATTATACATCTAACATATCATTGTTTATATCACGTGCTTTGAGCCCTGCAAAAATATTGTCAATAAAAGTTGACGAAGCAAACAAGCGTGCAGAAGTTTCATTGAAACCGGAAGAAGTATCTTTGGCAATCGGTAAAGGCGGTTTAAATATAAAATTGGCAAGCATGCTTACTGAATACACAATTGAGGTATTCCGTGATATTCAAGAAGATAATGAAGAAGATATTTATCTTGATGAGTTTAGCGATGAAATTGAACAGTGGGTTATTGATGTGTTCAAAGAATTAGGATACGATACAGCTAAGAGTGTATTAACAGTTTCTCGTGAACAATTATTGAAGGAAACAGATTTGGAAGAAGAAACTATTGATCAGGTATTATCTGTACTGAAAGCTGAATTTGCATAAAACCATTATTGTTTTGCAAAAACGGTGTTTTTAGTAGGGTGTATCGGATTAAATGAATAACAACAGAATTAGAAAAAAAATAATATATGTCTGTAAAACTAAGTAAAGTAACAAAAGATTTGAATGTGGGTTTGTCCACAGCTGTTGATTTTCTACATCAAAAAGGCTTTGCCGATGTGGAAGAAAATCCGAATGCGCGTATTACTGATGACCAGTTTGATTTATTGCACAAAGAATTTTGCAAGGATAAGGATCAAAAAATTGAGTCTGAAATAATGGCAATGCGTCATAAGGAAAAATCAAAAAGTGAATCTGTTGTTCTTGAAGGATTCAAACAGACACAACCGGAAGAAATTAAGGTCGAAATTGCAGATAATGAAAGACCTCAATTAAAGACTGTTGGCAAAATAGATTTGGAAAGTCTTAATTATAAGAAATCAGAACCTCAACCTAAGGCAGAACCGGTAGCACCTGTAGAACCGGTTAAAGAGGAAAAAAATGTAGAAAAAGTTGAGGCTCCGATTCAAAAAGAAATTATTGTTGAACCTAAAATAGAAAAAGAACAAGTCAAGAAAATTGAGCCTTTAGAAGATAGCAAAGCGAATCCTGTAGTAGAGCCTAAGTTAGAATCGAAAATAAGGGAAGAAATTCAAAATACAACAAATATTGAACAAGGGTCAGATAATACTCAAGAGTTGGATAATATTGAAAATGAGGTATCAAAACCTGCTGAAGAAATATTTTCAATGAGCAAACCTCCTATACAATCCACAATAAATGTTGTAGGTAAAATTGATTTGGCTAGTTTGAATCAACAAACACGTCCAAAGAAGAAAACAAAAGAAGAAAAACGTAAAGAAAGAGAAGTAAAATATCCTTCAAAGCAGAATTCAGGTAATAACACAAATAGTAATGCAGCTAATACTCAGAATTCTCAAAACAATCAAAATCGTCCTCAAAATTCTCCAAATAACGCTCCAAATGCAAATGCAGGAGCAGGTGGAGATGAAAAACGAAAACGTAATAGAATTCAGAAGGAGCGAATTGACATTAATAAACCTATAGACGATAAGTCTCGCAAACCATCGAATAACAAATTTTCAAAAGATAAACGTCCTTTTGAACATGCACAACCAAATGAAGAAGATGTACAAAAGCAAGTAAAAGAGACTTTAGCACTGCTCACGGGTAAATCAAAGTCTAAAACATCAAAATATCGCCGTGACAAGCGTGATGCAACTCTTCAGCGTATGCAAAATGAGGCAGAGGCTGAACTTTTGGAAGGTAAAACTATTAAGATTACCGAATTTGTTACAGTAAATGAGTTAGCTACTATGATGAATGTAGCTGTAACTCAAGTTATTGCTACATGTATGAATTTAGGTTTGATGGTTTCTATTAACCAACGTCTAGATGCAGAAACAATAAATATAGTCGCTGACGAATTCGGCTTTAAGACAGAATATATTAGTGCAGAAGTATCTGAAACTATAAACGAGGTACAAGATGTGCCTGAAGAATTAGTTCCACGTGCTCCTATTGTTACGGTTATGGGACACGTTGACCATGGTAAAACTTCATTGCTTGATTATATTCGTAAAGCTAATGTAATTGCAGGTGAGGCAGGTGGAATTACACAACATATTGGTGCTTACAATGTAACCTTAGATAACGGTCAACATATTACTTTCTTGGATACCCCGGGTCACGAAGCGTTTACAGCTATGCGTGCGCGTGGTACAAAAGTTACGGATATTGCGATTATTATAGTTGCAGCCGATGATGATGTGATGCCACAAACAAAAGAGGCTATTAACCATGCTTCAGCCGCAGGTGTGCCTATAGTATTTGCAATAAACAAGGTAGATAAACCAAATGCGAATCCTGATAAGATTAAAGAAGCATTAGCCGGTATGAATTATTTGGTCGAAGAGTGGGGTGGTAAATATCAATCTCAAGATATATCGGCTAAAAAAGGAACCGGAGTAAAAGAATTACTCGACAAGGTTTTGCTGGAAGCAGAAATGTTGGATTTAAAAGCAAATCCTAATAAATTAGCAGTGGGTTCAATTATTGAATCTTCTTTGGATAAAGGTCGTGGTTATTTATCAACTGTTTTGGTTGAAGGTGGTACATTGCGAATGGGTGATGTAATGGTTGCAGGAGTTAGTTTCGGACGTGTGAAAGCCATGTTCAATGAACGTAATCAACGAATCAAAGAAGTTAAACCGGGTGAACCTGTATTAATTTTAGGATTGAATGGTGCTCCACAAGCCGGCGACCGTTTCAATGTTCTTGAAACAGAGCAGGAAGCTCGTGAAATTACAAATAAACGTGAGCAATTACAACGCGAACAAAGCATTAGAACTAAAAAACACCTTACTCTTGATGAATTGGGTAGACGTATTGCATTAGGAAATTTCCAAGAATTGAATATTATTGTCAAAGGTGATGTGGATGGTTCTATTGAAGCATTATCTGATTCTTTGATAAAATTATCAACTCCGGAAATTCAAGTTAACGTAATACATAAAGCCGTAGGTGCAATTTCCGAATCCGATGTTTTATTGGCAGCAGCATCAAATGCTATTGTTGTGGGATTCCAAGTTCGTCCTTCACAAGCTGCAAGACGTATAGCAGAACGTGAAGAAATAGATATTAGATTATACTCAATTATATACGATGCCATAGAAGAAATCAGGGATGCAATGGAAGGTATGTTATCACCTGAAATCAAAGAAGAGGTAACTGCCACATTGGAAGTTATGCAGGTGTTTAAAATTACCAAAGTCGGTTCTGTTGCCGGTTGTCTTGTGCGTGAAGGAAAAATTAAACGCAATAATAAAGTCCGCTTGATACGTGATGGTATTGTAATACACTCAGGCGATTTAGGCTCTCTTAAACGTATGAAGGATGATGTTAAGGAAGTTAATTCAGGCTTTGAATGCGGTCTTAATTTATCCAATTACAACGACATACTTGTTGGTGATTTAATAGAATCATTTGAAGAAGTAGAAATAAAGAAAACCTTATAATTGAATTGCTCGTCGAATTATCTATGGATGGATTTTGGTTAGATATATGTTTACTTATTCCAATAGCATGGGGACTTGTTAGAGGTCTATACAAGGGAATAGTAATGTCAATTGCATCATTTGTCGGATTGATTCTTGCAATTATTCTAGCAAATAGATTTTCAACAGATTTTTCAGTAGAATTATATGATTGGTTTGTTTTTTCCGACAGAACAATGCATGTGATCTCTTATTTTGCAATATTTGTCGTAGTTTCATTATTGTGTTTTTTTATAGCAAAACTTTTAGACAAATTTTTAAAAATTATAACTCTATCGTGGCTTAATAGGTTATTGGGTGGAATGTTCGGAGTAATTAAGTATGCATTAATTCTCAGTGTATTGATAAATCTTGCTAACGAACTTAATAATCATATCCTATTTGTAAGCGAAGAGAGAAAAGCAGAATCTATATTATATATGCCTTTAAAAGAATTTGTACCGGCTGTAATGCCTTATGCAAAATTCTATATTGATGGTGAGAATGAAGAATAAGTCTAAAGATAAACAAGACAAAGTGTTGTCCGGATTTACGTCCGGCGAATACAAATATGGTTTTACCACCGATATTGAAACTGATCGTGTACCTCTTGGTTTAAGTGAAGATGTAATAAAAACAATATCTTTAAAGAAAAAAGAACCGGAATGGCTGTTAGAATTTCGTTTAAAAGCATATCATTATTGGTTGACAATGAAGATGCCTAATTGGGCTAAATTAGATATTCCTACAATTGATTTTCAAGCCATTTCTTATTATGCGGCACCTCGTAAAAATGCACCGAAAAGTTTAGATGAAGTAGATCCTGAATTACTCAATACCTTTAATAAATTAGGGATTCCATTACATGAGCAAGGGCATTTAGCAGGAATTGCTGTAGATGCCGTAATGGATAGTACATCTATAAAAACTACTTATAAAGATGAATTGGCTAAATTGGGAATTATTTTTTGCTCTATAAGTGAAGCTGTTCAAGAACATCCTGATTTAGTAAAAAAATATTTAGGCTCTGTAGTTCCTTATACAAACAATTTTTTTGCTGCACTTAATTGTGCAGTATTTACAGACGGTTCATTTGCATATATTCCTAAAGGCGTGAGATGCCCGATGGAATTATCTACATATTTTAGAATAAATGCCTCCGGCACCGGACAATTTGAAAGAACTCTTATTGTGGCCGATGATGATTCGTATGTTTCTTATTTGGAAGGTTGTACTGCACCAATGCGTGATGAAAATCAGTTACATGCTGCAATTGTTGAAATAGTTGCTCACGATCGTTCAGAAGTAAAATATTCAACAGTACAGAATTGGTATCCGGGTGATAAAAACGGGAATGGTGGTATATACAATTTTGTGACAAAAAGAGCATTATGTAAGGGCGTTGATTCAAAAGTTTTTTGGACACAAGTTGAAACAGGCTCTGCAATTACATGGAAATATCCAAGTTGTATATTACGCGGAGATAATTCGGTAGGCGAATTCTACTCAGTTGCTGTAACAAATAACTATCAACAGGCTGATACAGGGACTAAAATGATACATATCGGCAAAAATACTCGTAGTAGAATTGTATCAAAAGGTATTTCTGCCGGACATAGTCAAAACTCATACAGAGGATTGGTAAAAATGTCTGAAAATGCTGATTTTGCACGTAATTTTTCACAATGTGACAGCCTTTTGTTAGGCGATAAGTGCGGAGCTCATACATTCCCTTCAATTGATGTTCATAACCAAACAGCAATAGTTGAACATGAAGCGAGTACCTCAAAAATCAATGAAGATCAACTTTTCTATTGTAATCAACGCGGTATTTCAACAGAAGATGCTGTAGGTCTTATTGTAAATGGTTTCGCTAAAGAAGTATTTAATAAATTACCAATGGAATTTGCAGTAGAAGCACAAAAACTACTTCAAATATCTCTAGAAGGAACAGTAGGATAATATGTTGGAAATAAAAGATTTACATGCCGTAATTGGCGGGAAAGAGATACTTAGAGGTGTTAACCTTTCGGTTAAACCGGGTGAAGTTCATGCCATCATGGGACCTAATGGTTCCGGGAAAAGTACACTATCAGCTGTTCTTGCAGGTCATCCTGCTTATTCAGTAACCGGTGGAACAGTAACTTTCAATGGTAAAAACTTATTAGAATTATCGCCGGAGGAACGTTCTCGCGAAGGATTATTCTTGAGTTTTCAATATCCGGTTGAAATCCCCGGAGTAAGCATGGTAAATTTTATGCGTACAGCAGTCAACGAGCATAGAAAATATAAAAATCTGCCACAATTATCAGCTGCAGAATTCCTTAAGTTGATGCGTGACAAAAAAAATATTGTAGAATTAGACAGCAAACTCGCTAATCGCTCAGTTAATGAAGGTTTTTCGGGAGGAGAAAAAAAACGTAACGAAATATTTCAAATGGCAATGTTAGAGCCATCTTTGTCTATTTTAGATGAAACAGATTCCGGATTAGACATTGATGCTTTAAGAATTGTTGCAAATGGCGTAAATAAATTAAAACGTCCTGATTCGGCTACCATTTTAATAACCCACTACCAAAGGCTACTAGACTACATCGTGCCTGATGTTGTACACATTTTATATAAAGGCAGAATTGTTAAAACAGCAGGTAAAGAATTGGCTTTAACATTGGAAGAAAAAGGATACGATTGGATTAAACAAGAAGTAGGAGAATAAGATGGTTCAGGATGCCTACATATCATTATATAAAGAACAATCAGAGCTTATAGATTCTTATAGTTCAGATCTATTAAATACTAATAGAGCAGCTGCTTGTGAATCCTTGTCAAAATTAGGTTTAAGCATTTATGCACAAGAATATGAGCGAGATTTTGGTTTAAATATTAATAGATATAAAATTAATGTTGATCCTTATTTGTCATTTAAATGTGATGTCCCGAATATTGGAGCTTATATATATTTTGTTTTAAATGACACTTTTTATCCCAATTCGCAACAAGCAAAATTACCAGAAGGAGTAATAGTTTGCGGCATATCAGAAGCGATTAGTAAATATTCTGATTTGGTTAAGCCCTACATTAATCGTCAAATGACTATTAATACTGACGGGAATCAAGCTTTCAATGCGATGTTTGCTCAAGATGGCCTATTCGTTTATATTCCCAAAGGGCTTAAAATGGATAAACCATTGCAATTAATAAATCTGATGCATGGCAATTCAGACATATTAGCTGTAAGTCATAATTTAATAATATTGGAAGATGATTCATCTGCTCAGTTACTAATATGCGATCATGCATCAGGAGATTCTCATTATTTGACAAATAGAGTAACTGAAGTGTTTGTTGGTAAAAATGCAATATACGAACATTACAAATTAGAGAACACTCACGAAAAAATGACTAATATTTGTTCTTTGTTGTTAGATCAAGCTGATAACAGTCAGGTGTTATCAAATATTATTACTCTACATAATAACAAAACTAGAAACACAGTAGTTGCAAATATTAACGGATCTCATTCATCATTATCTTTAAATGGTTTGGTCTTGGGTGATAAAGATCAAAATATTGATAACACAACTACGATTAATCATATCGGACCGGATTCTTCAAGTGCTGAATTGTTTAAATATGTGTTAGATGGACAAGCTAAAGGCAAATTCTATGGTATGGTAAAAGTCTATCCAAATGCTCAAAAAACATCTGCAATTCAGACAAACCGAAATATGTGCATTTCAAATAAAGCAAATATGCAAACAAAACCGCAGCTCGAAATATATGCAGACGATGTTAAGTGTAATCACGGAGCAACAGTTGGGCAATTAGACGAGAATGCATTGTTCTATTTGCGTTCTAGAGGGATCTCAGAGCAAGAATCCAGAATGTTACTTATGTATGCGTTTGTACATGATGTACTCGAAAATATAAGATTGGATGCACTTAAAGACAGACTAAAACTATTAATAGAAAAACGTTTACGAGGCGAGCTTTCTAAATGTAATGGTTGCGTCATCTGTAAATAATTCATTTTTTGTGATACGTATAAAAAACCGTATTTTTGCAGAAACAACTGCCTAATATGGAAATTAACGAAAATAACATTCAGGATATACGTGCAGATTTTCCGATACTTAACCAAAAAATATACGGGAAACCATTAATCTATTTTGACAATGCGGCAACAACTCAAAAGCCGTGGTCGGTTATCAATAAAATTGAAGAAGGTTACAAATTCAATAATGCTAATGTGCATAGAGGTGTTCATTTTCTGAGCCAAGTAGCCACAGAAGCCCATGAAGAAGCACGTCGAACAGTCTGTGATTTTATTGGAGCAGACAAAGTAGAAGAAATAGTGTTTACTCGCGGGACAACCGAATCAATCAATCTAGTAGCGTTTTCGTTTGGCGAAACATATTTGAAAGAAGGTGATGAAATAATTGTTTCAGAAATGGAGCATCATTCAAATATAGTTCCATGGCAAATGCTACAATCGCGCAAAGGAATCAATATAAAGGTGTGGCACTTTAAACCAAGTGGCGAACTAGATGTAGATGCACTGCCTAATCTTATTACAGAAAAAACAAAATTAATTGCAGTTACCCATGTATCAAATACACTTGGTACAATTAATCCGATTAAGGATATCACTAAAATAGCACATAAATATGGTGTTCCGGTTTTAGTAGATGGAGCCCAATCAATTCCGCATCTTGCAATAAATGTAAAAGATTTGGATGCTGATTTCTTTGTTTTTTCAGCTCATAAAATTTATGGGCCTACAGGTATGGGTGTATTATATGGTAAAGAAAAGTATTTAGATGCCATGGTGCCTTATCAAGGAGGAGGCGAAATGATAGAGAGAGTAAGTTTTCAACATACCAGCTACAATCATTTGCCTTTTAAATTTGAGGCCGGTACACCGGATTTTATAGGATCAACAGCTTTAGCAGAAGCAATCCGTTATGTTCAAAAAATTGGGATGGATAATATAGCATTATACGAACATAGCTTGTTGAAATATGCAACTGAGCAGTTGAAGACTATTGAAGGAATGCGAATATTTGGCGAAGCACCTGACAAAGGAGCTGTTGTTTCGATGCAAGTGGGGAATATTCACCATTATGATATGGGAACACTCTTGGATAAGTTGGGAATAGCTCTTCGTACAGGTCATCATTGTGCACAACCGGTGATGGATTATTATGGTATAGAAGGAACATTAAGAGCTTCATTTGCTCTATACAATACAAAAGAAGAAATAGATATGCTCATATATGGAATAAATCGAGCACAAAAATTGTTTTAAACAATAATTATTATGACTATAAATGAAAAGCAAGATCAAATAATTGATGATTTCTCTATATCCGAAGATTGGTTTGATCGTTACGCTATGCTAATAGATTACGGAAATGAGCTTAAACCATTAGAAGAATCAAAAAAAACTCAACAAAATCTTATTGAAGGATGCCAAAGCCGTGTTTGGATAAATGCATATATGTCTGACGACGGCAATCTTTTGTTTGAAGGCGATAGTGATGCAATTATCGTTAAAGGTATTCTTGCCCTGCTTATATCTATACTGAGTGGACACAAACCCGCCGAAATTTTATCTGCAGAACTATACAGCATCGATCAAATAGGCATGCGTGAACATTTAAGCCCCACACGCTCAAATGGTTTGGCATCGATGATAAAAACTATGCGTGCCTACGCAATAGCATACAATAAATAAGGCCTATCATACTACAAAATCACTATTTTTCACAAGAATAATGATTTCTTATTAGATAATATCTCTGGCTATAAGCTTTGATATAAGGATAAATGTATGTGTTTGTATAAATTAATTGCAAATTTGACCATATAATGATGTGCTGTATTTCAGTCTATTGCAAAAAACTTTACTATTTTCTTAAAAAAAGAGTAAAAAGATTTTGTTGTTAGCATAAAAATAGTCTATCTTTGCACCCGCTTTTAAGGGATAACAATCTTAATAGCGTGCAAGGACAAATATTTTTTTCAAAAAAGGCGAAAAAAGTTTTG
>JAKIYQ010000085.1:0-3534 GCA_022708465.1 Bacteroidota bacterium
CTGGGGTTATATATCTCTTTTTCCGTTGGGTTGATGATGTTTAAGTCCGTGTTTTGATCTATAAAGTAACTGTGGCGGATGCCGGGTTTGAGGGTGAGATATGTAGGAGTATTTGTTGAAGGTGCATCATATCCTGCCGGGTAGTAGCCATCCACACCGCGCAAAAGACAACTTTGTAGTGTAAAGGGAGCAGGAAACATCAAATAGCTATTTACTGCTATATTTGAATACGTATTTAAATTACTATTTAAAATAGTATGAGGGTCATAAAAATCTGTTGGCAGCGGTATGTTGGTTGCTGAAGTACATGTAGGTGGCAATATGTTTTCGCTAACAGGAAAATAATTTAAAGTGCCATTGGTTAATATACTGTTACTATTTGTGTTTTGATAATCGGGAGGATTGTTTTCATCATAAATTATTTCCGGATAAAATACAACATCATGCTGACTGGTGTTTATACTGCCACCGTTTATCATGCTATTGCAAGCTTTAAACGGATAGTATCGCATTCTGCCTCGTGTGTTATCATAATAGTATGTCTGTGTTTTAATGATGGGATCTGTTGTATTTGGGCCACAATGGAGATTTAGTGCAATCTTAATTACACTGTGAGGCAATGCTTGTCTCTGTGACACGATTCCACCATTTGATTTAAAACAGCCGCTAATTAAAGTTGCATTAACTGGGTCTGAAAAAACATCAGTAAATGATTGAATGGGTGTTTTCAGAAACAGTTTGTCTGTAGCTGTTGGAGTTGGAGGGTTGACATACTGCATGTATCCCAAATTTGGATAATAGGCAAAGTGATTATTGTCCTCTATTGGTAATGTCAACTCTCTTTTATGTGTAGAACAATCCGGGTCAGACTCTTCACAAATTGCTCCATTAGAATAGGCACAGTTAATATGAAATGGAAAAGATACCACTTCATAATTATAGGTAACTGTATAAATATAACTAGGATGTGGGTTTATATTTAAAACAGGCGTAACAAATATATAATACCATGGGTGTAGTATTAAGCACATTTCATATTCTCCATCAAAATTCTGTGAATTAAAAAATATACCGTTGTTGTAGTCTCTGAAAAACTGGCTATTAAAAATAAAATCACGAGAAAATGAACTTATTTGGTTGTTAATATAGAAATCTGACAGATTTACTGGTGGTTGTTTATAAAAATTTACGACATCTTGCGCACATAAGTTGAACGACATTAATGCTGTACAAATTGTCAGCTTTAAAAAATACTTAATTCTTTCTAAATAATATTTCATAGGTGGATTAGTTTAAATGATTTTAAATAACTTTTACTCTTTATTCTCAAAATTAAGACCCCTTTCGGAAGGTGAGATAAATCAACCATTTCAGGTAATGATGCAAAATATTCCAATTTTTGTCCAACTGTATTATATATCTCTGCCATGAAGTGATTGTTCAAAGAAGACTCGATAAATACTTTATTATAGGTCATTGTTGGAAAAACTTTTATTTCATCAAAAATAATTTCTGAAACCACAGTTGATGATAAACAAAGTAAACTGTCCTGTAAAATCCAATTGCCGGAAGCACTTATGGCAACTGTACTATCCAAAACAGTTAAAGAAGTGCTGTTTAATGGGTAATATGCACCAGTATTGGGCATAGAAACAGTTTGATAAGGACAGGGAATAAAAGGATATTGATAACACCCGATATTAGACATACTATCTGTAAGCATGACACTTATTTTTTTGCTAGGCATATACTGTCCTAATACAACCGTCTGTCCATTTGTACATATTTGTTGATCTAAAATTGTTATTTGATTATTTGATGGAACTATTCGTTTAAAATCTATGTAATTAAGGTTTTGATCTAAAATAAAATTGGTGAAATTGTTTAACCTTAAAATTAAATTTTGATTTTTGGAAATCTGCTGACAACTATGTATATTATTTGTAGCATTAGATATCCTTAATGAATTTATTTCATTTCCTAAGCTATCTGTTTTTTGAACAACAATATCATTCTTTGGACTATTATTATAATAAGTAGTATGATAAACATTTACTATTTCATGATTTTCCAAAACAAGTATTTCTCCTGCATGGATACTGCCGTTCCCGGAATATAAGTTAGGTATATTACCTATTCTTTTTGTCCATAATTCATTACCTGTGGAGTCAATGCGGATCAAAAGCGTACCACAACAAGGTTCTGTAGAGGACGAATCAATATAGTGATTAACATCAGCTTGCAGAATTAAACCGTTATTACTAAAAAAATCAGCAGAGATAATATCATCCTGAAAACCATAAGTGTATTCTTTCCCCCATAAATAGTTTAAATCCTTGTCATAAGTTAATATCTGCATGCGCTCGTCATAGAAACCCGTTATTACTTTTTTACCATACAATACCATCTTCTGCTGTACATCACTCCAGATGATGTCATGAATATAAAAGTTGTTTAGGTCTTGTAATATCTTTGCAGATATAACAGTTCCATTCCCATCAATCTTTAGTAAAAATGTATTGATGAGCTGAGTTGAAATAGAATCGTTTATCCCACCCCAAACAATTAATGTGTCTGGTGCAATTTCTTTGATATAAGGGAAAAAGACAAGGTAGCCCGGAACAACATACTCCTTATTCCAAAGTATATTTAATGCAGAATCTGTTCGGGTTAAAGTTGTAGCGTAATAGCTGTTTGCTGATATAGGATAGTTAATAAATAAAAAATCGCCATTTGCAGCTTCAATAATTCTGTTTGGATTGTCCAAATATTGACTCCAAAACATTTTCTGCACCACCTGCTGCCCATTGGCGCAGTAGTGCATCAAACAGACTATTAAAACTAAAAAATAACGGCTCATGGTTTTTGAGATTTGAGTTTTTTTTTATAATTTACATCCGTGTTCTTGTAAAATGTGTAGTAACTTTTAATTCAGTCAGCATAATATTTCAATGCTGCACCATAAATTTCAATGTTTCTGTTTTTCCTTGCTGCATCACTTTGGCCAGATACATGCCATTAGGCTCATGACTGAAATCCGGTGTATGTAATATGCTGTTAAAGTTTACTTGTTCATACACTGTGCGGCCATAAACATCTACTATTACCAATCTTTCTGCTTTTAGTGGCATAAAACGGTTATGCAGCTTAACAACATTTGCAGTAGGGTTTGGATAAATATTAAGAGCGGGCAAGGTCTCATATTTCTTTTGTTGATGCTGTTGTGTGGCCGCAGCCATACGTGCCGCTATTGGTAAATTGCATGGCCCTGCCGAACCACCGGGCGATGTGGGCATGATGTGAACATTGCTGCCACTCATGGCATGAAACCCTTCTTTAAGATAAATTACCTCTCCTGCTTGCATGGTTATGTTACTGCCACTTTGTGCTACGTAATCCTGTTTAGGAATATCCTGATCGGGGTCAACATTGCTGCCTGCATATATTTCGCGAATGGCTTTATAATGCAGCGGAAGGGTTTGTGTAATATCACCATTTTGCAAATACTGAACATCGTTGTAGTTGCGCAGCACA
>JAKIYQ010000086.1:0-3533 GCA_022708465.1 Bacteroidota bacterium
GATTCCTTCATCATCAGTCCAATTTATAAATCTGTAACCCAAATTAGGTGTTGCTGTAACAGTAACTTCTGTGCCGTATTTGAAATTGCCCTCTGCTTCAACTGTGCCTCCTTTTGATGCTGTAACAGTAGTTGCGTATTGTTCAATAGTCAATATAGCAGATACCAACTCAAAATAGTAATTATCAGCTTCACCTCCTTCAGGTATTAGTAGTGATTCGCCCAAGTCACGGCTAAAACTATTGATCTTTGGTGATACGTAGCCGGCTGCATTTTCTTCATTTTCATCATTTTTAAATCCTTCTGCAACAACACTTAAATCAGGAGTCTGGTCATATGTTATGGTTTGTGTCTTTGCATAAACAAATAATTTAGCACGTCCTACTTCTAATGTACCATTTAAGTATTCAACTGCATAATTTGATAAATCGGTACCTATAGCGTTACTAATAGTAATTGTGTAAGGAGATCCGGCCACATCTGCTTCTTCAGGATATCCTTCGCATGATAAATCTACAGAACTAATTTGCTCATCATTCTTTAAACCACTTATGGTAACCTGATCAAGGCTTGTTTCGTACAAATCTCCGTATAATTTGGTATCATCTAAAGCAGTTATGGTAAGAGAAGCCGGAATTACTGCCAATGTGCCGTTTATATATGAAATGTCATAATTATCCAAACCTGTGCCTTGTGCATCTTTCGGAACTATTTGGTATGGAGAACCAAGTACACTTGCTCGTGTATCTAGCGCCTCTATCGATTCTAATGTTATAGAACTTACGGCATCTGTAAATTTAAGTCCCTCAACAACATATTCATTTTCATCTATTACTAAGACATCTCCATAATACTTGCTTTGGTTATTGGCTGTTATGCTTAGAGGAGCTTTTTGTACTTCAATATCAATTTGTGTAGGTGTATCAGGAACACAACTTTCTAAAGTCTGATAAGTTACGCTGATACTTTGAATATTATTAATATCGTTCCATCTTACAACTACTTCGTTATAACCATTACCTCCGGATACTATTGTACCACCACCACTAATTTGCCACTCGTAATCATATTGATTAGCAGCTGTCGAATAAGTAATATCATATCCGTAGTATGGTGTTACCGAACCGGTGATTACCGGAACCGGTTTTGTTCCCATAGAGCCTGTGATTTCTACAGATTCTTCTTCTATACTTCCATTCGGATTAGGGGTAGTAACAACTAATGTTCCATTAACTAAACCAGAAGTATTGCTTTTTAAACGAATAAATAATGAGTTGCGTACTTCGTGTTCAGTTTGAGCTAAATAAATCTCATTAGTGTATCCCTTCTTCTCTGATGTTGATATTTCATATCCTTCGGGAGCGGTAATTGTAATATCGTCGATTAGTTGCTCTCCTGAAACAATGAACGATTGTACGGCTGAAGGTGTATTGTCGCATGAGTAGAAAGGTTGGAAGTTATGCTCAATACTTAATTGTGGGTCAAATGTTTCATATATAGCAAATATATCAGTATCTGATTTGATTTCAGAATTGAAATCAAAAATGATACCACCGCTTGCTTGTGTATACCAATCATCAAATACTAAACTATAATCGGCAGATGTAGGATCGGTTGGTCTAATTGCATTTTGCCCATCTTCTACATTTTGTGTTTCATGTATTTCACCCTCATTATAGAATGTTACTTTCCAATTCGTTGTTGGATCGGAAAAATGAGCATAAAGATTTAAATCAGCATTAATAGCTGTTGAAAAATTAAAAATTGTACCACCGCTTGCCTCTGTGTACCATCCTAAAAATGTTTGGCTCGGTGTCGGAGGTGTAGGGTCGCTAGGTTGAGTAACGGTTTCTCCTTCTTCAACCGTTTTTATTTCATGTACAGTACCTTCTGAATAGAATGTTACTATTTTTTGTGGTGATACTATTATGCTGCCTATTTGCGATAAATAAGATACAAATCCGACTTCAGGAGTGTATTCAAAATAGTCGCCCTCATTATAATCTTCAGTGGTTACGACTGTTCCGAATATACCTTGTTGTGTATAAAATAGTCCGGGTGCTGAAGCTCCAACTCCTTGTATACTTCCATTTTGTGATATGGTTTTTACATAGGTACCGTCTGCTTCAAATAATTTAAGTAAAATACGTAATTCCGAATTAGTATTTAAAACATCGTCATAAATTATGTATGTAGTTGGACCTACTGCATTATCTAAGAAAAATTGTACATATCTATCATTATTTGTACCCCAGTCAATTGGAATATCAGGATCACGTCCGTATGAAATATCATAAGCGCTTCGGAAGTCATATAGAAACCATGATTCACCTGCCTTTGCATTTGCAGGATCTCTATTACAATCCCAGGTATGAGACTTGTTGTAATGATTTTGAAACAGTAAGATTTGTGAGTTAAGTTTGTCTAATTGATTTTGTGTTAATTGGGCGTGTGCATTAAAGCTTATCGCACCAAAAACCAGTAGAATCCAGAGTAAAATGTCTTTTTTTCATAAGCATAGTCTTATTTTGTTTGTATTAACTTTCATCACAAAATTAGTTTAATAATGTGAATAAAATGTAGTTGCTATTGTGATTTTCACATAAAGTTATCAGTAATGAAAATAGTTATTTTTTCACTTAAAAGTCTTTTGTATAAGTGCGAATAGAGTATAATAAAATATATTCATTATCTATTGCAGTATCTTGAATATATAAAAGCCCCCAAAAGTTTTGCTTTTGAGGGCTTTATAATAGATTCCTAATGGAATCTATTGGTTAAATTAATTCACAATACTATTTAACTAACACCTTGGTATTGTTGCCATCCTGTATTACAATGTAAATATCTTTTGTGTCAACTGTTACACAAGTGCCATTACCTACAACCTTACCCATTACGTTAATAACCTTAGCCGGTATATTAGAATAGATGTTCATACCTTTAACATATACAACTGCATCATCTTCGTTTGAATTTATTTCGGTAGCAACATTGAAGATAAGTTCGTATGTCTCTATTCCTGTTTCCATATTAACTACAGACTTTAATGTAATCTTGCTGTAATTAGTTTCTTGGGTAACTTTGAAATTATGGTCAAATGTTCCATCATCTGTAATGTTGTCTGCATCACCCGAAATGGTAACATCTGGATATCCTAAGTTTGTTCCTGTCCAACTATGGTCTTGACGAATCTTGAATAAACCTTCTAATATAGATATGTTATTAATATCATAAACGTTGGTACAGGTAGAGCCATCAGATTCTTCTTCGTTGAATATAAAATCAATATCTGTTTCCCAATCGCCAACAGCAGTTCCGATTAATGACCAATTCTTAGGAGTGCAAACATCAATAGCATCAAATGCTTGTTCTTTTTGAGCTGTTTCTTCTTCATATGTAGCAACTGCTTTAACTGTATAGCTTCCAACAGCATCAGGAGTGTAAGTATTACCGGTAAGTTCAGCATAGTCACCATCTTCAAATTTAACTGAATAAACAATAGTAGGCTCTCCTGAGAAATTAGCAGTTGCT
>JAKIYQ010000034.1:0-15695 GCA_022708465.1 Bacteroidota bacterium
CGAAATAGGATTCTTGGCAGCATGACGTATCGCAAAGTCGCATGATGCTTTCAAATTTTTTACAGATTTATCACTAGGATTCAAACGTCCATATTCTTCAAAAGCAGCTTTTGCTCGTTTGTATTCACCCATCTTTTGTAGGTTTTTACCATATACAAGATATGCTTCTGCCTTATCGTATCCTGATAAAATTGCTTCGCTAATAAAAGTAACAGCTTCTTGTGGCTGATTTAAGTATGAATTACATTCTCCAATTTTAAACTTGGCGTATGCAACTTTATTTTTGCTTCTTTCTGATTCACCTGCTTTTTCAATAGTGCGTTTGTATTTCTCTATAGCTCCTAAGTAGTCTTTCTGAAGAAAGCGGGTATCACCTGCACTATTTCCTGCATTAGCAGAACTGATTATTAATGTACAAACTGCTAAAAGCAGTATATTTTTGTTGAGTTTCATATATAATGCGTTTGTTTAGCGTTCAACTGTTACAGTGCTTTTAATAACTGTTTCTGCACCTGTAGTATCATTTATTTTTACTGTATATAAATATACACCCGGATTTGCATAAACACCATTGTGTTTGCCGTTCCAACCATCATTACCTGCATAAATCAATGTTCCCCAGCGGTCAAAAACTTCAATGTTATAGTCTTTTAAGAAGATATCATTAACACCATCCTCGTTAGGAGTGAATACATTTGGGAATATTGTTGATTCTATTATTTCGCTTTGCTCCATATCCCAAATACAGCCATTGGAGTCTTCAATTGTCATAGCAAATGTGCTGTTTGAAGTGCCGTATCCAAATTGCTTAGGTTTAAATACGTTTGATGTTTCAGCTTCAGGAATATCAATGCCATTAACTTTTAATTTATAATCAATAAAGCCTGGTGTAGCAGTTACTGTCACAGCTCTTCCGTTTACCATAGGATCAGGTACGTCAATCGTCATTGAATATTCAGGTTTAGCATATATTGTTATATATGTCGGAGTTACGTCTGTCTCAATTATAGATTCGCAATTTGCGTCGCGTAATGCTATAAGTGTGTATTCTGCACTTTCCATAGGTGTGACGGTGGTTTTTTCAACAGCATTTGTAGTCGTTAATTCTTGTCCGTCCGGTAAAGTGTAATAGAATGGAGCCGTACCCTTAAATTCGAAATTCACTTGTGTTGATTTGCCTTCACAAAGGAATTCTTCTTTAGTTTCTACTACCGCTGTAGGTCTTGGCCATACGTGTACACTCATTGCATTTGACACTGTAGTTCCACATCTGTTAGTGGCTTCTAATGTTAATACTCTATTGTTTTCAGCAGCAATGTATTCATGCTCAAATAGTCTAGTTGTACCTACTTGAATGCCATCCAAGTACCATTTGTATGAATTTGTTGCAGGTGTTGATACGATTTCAGGGGTGATTGTAATTGTTGTACCATCGCAAATTGGAGTCATTCCATTTAATTTGACTGAAGCAGGTACGTCTCCTGTCCTACCTACAGAAAACTCGATATCATTTCCTATTTGACAATTACCACGGAAGAAAGATATTCTGTAAGCAGCTTCGCCCAAGCTCGAAACTGTAACGTAATCATCGCAATCGAAGCCCTTTTTATCTACTGTATAGTCGTCGATTTCTAATTCTTTAGTTGGCTCATGACAACCATCTGTCCATAATGTGTCTTTATACGCGACTCTAGTTGTGATCGGGTCTCCTGTTTCCGGATCAACTGCAGGATCGCCGGTCAAAGGATCTATAACAGGTTCTTGCTCGTATCTTATTCTGGTTAATACGGGATGAAAACGATTTGTATATTTTAAGTCAGCAGAAGAAACTTCTATTTGCTCTGTAATGTTAAATAGAGAAACTCTGTAGTAAATAGCAGTATCTGTAGGTGCTACTATTTGTGTGCGACCAATCAGTGTAAATCTAACTGATGCAGTTTTGTCTCCTTTACATATTACGTTAGCTGCCGGATTTGTAGTAATATCATCTATTACAATTTCTTCCGGTTCTCCGACTATAATATCTGTAGATGTCACAGAACAATTGTTTTTATCTTTAACAGTAGCTGTATAATTACCCATTGGTAAATTTTCGAAGGTACCTATTGTGTTAGCAGCAGTATAAGGAGTAGTTATGTTCGTTATATTGTAAATGTATGGTAATGTACCTCCTTTAGCTTCACCAAATATTTTACCTGTTGATGCTCCAAAGCAATCTACATTATTACCATTCGGTGAATAAGTTAGCTCATCAATAGGCTCGTTTATCGTAACGTTAATTATCCCCGCTTTATCAAGACATGAATTCGCATCAGTTACGGAAATTTGATAATCACCGGCTGGTAATTGGCTGATATTCGTATTATTTTCAACTGTTACAACCGTTCCTCCGTTGCATGTAACTGTGTAAGGTTTTGTTCCTCCATTACTAATTATATTGATTGTACCTGTAGATAAACCTTTGCATAATACCTCAGTTTTGTTTTGAAGAATAGAAGATAGTTCTGCAGGTCCTCCAATTACAAATGACAATGGAATAGCACAACCTGTTTGGTCTGATATTGTACCGGTGTATGTTCCTTTAGAAAGAGCTCCTATAGTTATTCTTGTGTCTCCTGACATATCTGTAAATAAAATATCTGTAACAGGGTAGGCCACATTATCTTTAAATAAGGTAGCAACGTATGGATTACCAGAACCACTTGGTACGCCGCCTTTTACAATTGTAATTGCGCTTCCATCAGCTGTTTCTGCACATTTGGTTTGAATTGTACTTGGTTGACCAACAGACATTTTAACATCGTCTACAACAACAGGGGTTGCTGATGTTTTTAAACATCCGTTTGCGTCCTTTACGTATATGGTGTAATTTCCTGCCGTTAGGTTACGAAAAATATTTGTTTGTTGTCCATCTCCCGTAAAATTATTCAAACTATACAAATATGGCTGTGTGCCACCTTGAGCTTGTATTTCAATTTCACCATTAGAACAAGCGCTAGGGCTTGCTGTAGCTGTAATACTTATTTCATCCGGTTCTACTAATTGAACAATAGAAGGTCCTGTTACACCACTATCATCTTTTACATACACATCATACAATCCTGCGGGAAGATTGAGGAAAATGTTGTTGTCTATTTGCTGCTCACTAAAATCTGCTTTTAATGAGTAGTAAACGGTTCCGGATGCACCTATAACGGAAACAGTAATGCTACCGTCTGCCAAGCTATAGCAAGATGGATTCTTTGTACTAGTCGTGAATGAAATTGCAAACGACAAAAGAGGAATTGTCATAAACGCAGCTATATTTGCAATGCGCTTTATTGCGTGATTTTTCATGAGAGTGTATTGATTTGGTATATACTTTTTTTGATATTTTGCAAAGATAATATAATTTATGGTTTTTTTATCTAAAACTACTATATAATTGCGAATGATATGTTAATATATTTGCAAAACCTATTGAAATAAAATAAAACGAACGGACTTCTAAGCGATAGAGTGTCCGTTCTTTTATATTGAAGCTTTTTTTTCTTTATAACGTTTGTATAGTGACGAGGCTATTTTGTAGCCAAGTCCTATAGCCGATATCGTTTGACCGGATGTGGTTTTAAAGGAAAATAAACTTCCTGATATATTCTTAATTATTCCCCAAACAGAGAAATTATCTGCGAAACGTGATTTTGCAACTTCAAAATTATGATCCATTGCAAGTTTTTGTTTATCAATTCTACGTATTAGAGATCGCCTTTCGCGATCAATCTGGTCTGTGTTTTTTATCTGACTATAATTTATGCTCATATATATTGTCAGTTATCTTAGTTTTTTGAATTATCAGTTTCGTTCTGATAATCAGTATCCTTAAATAATATTTTACTGATACGCTTAATTAAAGGATTAATTATAAATTGTTTTCTGAATGCAACAATTAGAATGAGTATCAGTATAAAAATTCCTCCAATTATGCATAAACCGGGTGTCATACTTCCTAATAAGGATTTTAGATAATATGCAAATGCTAAAGAGAAATAGACAAATGCTGCTAAAGCGAGCATTACTGATATAACTATCAGGATAAATAACGACAAAATAAGCGAAAGTTTTTCTAAAACTTCCAATCTCAATAAGTCATATCTAAGTGATATGTACTCCTTTGCATCGTTCAGTAGCTGTTTGTATTCTGGATCTAGTTTCATGCTTGTTCGTTTAAAGCCTCGTCAACAGCAGCTTTTACATCGTCAAAATTACTAAAGTCTGAAATTTTAGCTTTAGCTTTCGCAATAATTTCTTCAAAACGATCTTTTGAGATGCCCTTTTCAGCTAAGTATGCAATTATTTTTGCACGAGTGTCCTTACCTTTTTCAGGAGCCAATAAGATACCGACTGCAGCACCGATAGCTACGCCACCGACAAATGCCAATACATTTTTAATGTTCATAATAGTCCCTCCTTTTATTTTGTAAGTTATTATTATGGCAAATGTACTTTAATTTTGCTGTATATCCAAATAAAAGTCAATAAATTAATTACATAAAATAGTATTTAATTTTTGTTTTTAAATGCAGTGTAGTTGTTATATCAGATTGTTAATCGAAAAAAAAACGTACCTTTGTTCTTATATATAAAATAGATATGCGGAACAAACCAAAATCATCAGGTCAAAAGCAGTTTTCATTAAAAGTAACAGAAGAAAAACCATTGATGGAATTTTTGTCGTTAAAATTGCCTGATTACAGCAAAACGACATTGAAATCACTGCTTACTCATAGGCAGTTGTTTTTAAATGGCGAAACTATGCTAGTGCAGCATGATTATATGCTTAAACCGGGCGATAGAATTGATATAAGATCTTCAAAAGGCGAAAGAGGACATGTTTTAGATCATCCTAGTTTGAAAATTATTTATGAAGATGATGCAATATTGGTCGTAGATAAAAAAGAAGGTCTGCTGTCCGTAAGAACAGAAAAAGATGGTTTTGAAACAGCATCTCATTTGTTAAATACTTATATGCGTGCTTATGGAAGAGGTAGCCACATATATGTTGTTCATAGATTAGATAGAGATACATCAGGCGTGATGATGTTTGCTAAAACAAAAGAAATACAAGAGACTTTAAGAGATAATTGGAACAATTTGGTACAAGAACGTACTTATATTGCAGTAGCAGAAGGTGTTTTTGAACAAACAAAAGGGACTATAGCTTCATATCTAACTGAAGATGTTCAAAAGAAAATGCATTCAAGTTTGAAAGATAATGGTGGACAATATGCAGTTACTCACTACGAAGTTATTGCAGCGAATAAAAAATATTCTTTGTTGAAACTTAATCTGGAAACAGGAAGAAAGAATCAAATTCGTGTGCATTTGCAAAGTATTGGTCATCCGGTTGCAGGAGATGCTAAATATGGTGGTAGTAGTAGCCCCGCGAAACGTTTGTGCTTACACGCAGAAACACTTAAATTTAACCATCCGGTTACAAAAAAACTTGTTGCTTTTGAAATTCCGGTTCCAACTTCATTTTTACGATTAACAGGATTAAAATGAAAAATAGATTTTTGATAATTGTTTTGTTTTTATTGCCATCTGTAATATTGGCAATAGAGCCTATTTACACAGTAAAAAAATATCCTAACGGACAACTTAAGTATGAAGGATACTTTATTGATGGTAAACCGATAGGAGAGTTTAAAAGATATCATGAAAATGGTAATTTGTCGATTATTCAGAATTTTGATAAAGTAGGTAATTCGTCAGTAAAAATTTACACCGGTGAGGGAGATTTCTTGGCAGAAGGGCATTATGTAGGAGAAAAACGTGATGGCGAGTGGAAGTTTTATACTAAGAAGAAAGCCTTATTTATAGTTGAACATTATTCACTAGGTAAGAGAACAGGCGAAAAATTAGTGTATTATGAAGATGGTACTATTATGAACAAGATGTATTATAAAAATGATTTGCAAGATAGTGTGTACCTACAATATTATCAGAATGGAAATGTTATGGCCAAATTTTACTATAAAAACGGAAAAATTGATGGACCATTTGTCTCCTATTATGAGGCCGGCGAACTTGATAGAAAAGGTGAGTATGTTAATGGAAAACGTGAAGGTACATGGCTTATTTATAAAGAAGACGGAAAAGCAGACGAAATAATATATAAGAATGGCGTTTCTGAACAAATGAATAAAATGATACGGGCAGAGAGTGATAGTAGTGATGTTGACAGAAATTTTAAGGATCCGGAAGACTACATTTCAAATCCAAGCGCTTATTTTGAACGTTAATGGAGGCATTGTCGTTATATGAACTTAATAGGACAATTAAAGAGTCTATAGATGAATTATATCCAATGTCAGTTTGGGTAAAGTCAGAAATAAGTCGAATTACCGAAAATCGATCCGGGCATTGTTATTTAGAATTGGTAGAAAAAGACCCAAATAATGATGAGGTAATTGCCAAGGCTTCTGCTTCTATTTGGAAAAATACATACAAAATGTTAGCCCCGTATTTCGCTATGGAAACAGGAACAGCATTATCACAAGGTATGACGGTACTGATCAAAGTAAAACCTGTATTTCACGAGGCGTATAGTTATAGTCTGAATGTGACTGACATAGATCCGACATATACTATAGGAGATATGAGCCAAAAACGGAAGATAGTTTTAGCAAGGCTGAAAGAAGAATCTGTTTTTGATATGAATCGTGAATTGACTTTAAATAGAGCAATAAGAAATATAGCTCTTGTTAGTTCAAAAACTGCAGCCGGTTACGAAGATTTTGTCAATCAACTTAATAATCAAGAAGTAAAATTCAATTACAATGTCGAATTGTTTGAAGCCGTAATGCAAGGCGACTTAACAGAAAATTCGATTATTAATGCATTAGACAGTATAATTAGTTCTAAAACTAAGTTTGATATAGTTGTAATTGTTAGGGGTGGAGGTGCAGTGTCTGATTTGCATTGGTATGATTCATATCGCTTATCGTATTATTGCACTCAATATCCATTGCCAATTATAACAGGGATAGGACATGATAGAGATATATCAGTACTTGATATGGTTGCGTATACATCTTTAAAAACACCTACCGCAGCAGCTCAATTTATAGTTAATCGTTCTATTTCTACATATAATGATCTAAAAAACTTAATAAACGAGTTTTCTGCATCTGTGCAATCTTATATAAAAAACAAACAAGTAGAATTAGAAATGCGTAAAATTGATTTAAAAGCAGCAGTATCTGATTTGTTTGTAAAAAAAAGGCATAATCTAAGTATGATGGAACAATTTTTAGATTTATCTTCACCATCTGTTATACTAAAAAAAGGTTATAGCATAAGTTTAAAAGACGGGAAAGTTGCACGGTGCAAAGATTTGCATAAAGGTGATTGTATTAAGACTATCTTATTTGATGGTAATGTAGAGTCAATAATCAAATAAATTATTTTGTTCAATATGGAAAAGATAAAAACATATGATGAGGCTTATTCCCAACTTGAGATTTTGACAGAAGAAATCAAAAACGGAGAAATTCCATTGAATTTGCTGACAAAAAAAATTAAAGAAGCAAAAGCTTTGATTGAATTTTGTCAGACTTCCTTAGCTAAAGTTGATAATGATGTAAATGATTTTTTGCATAATTGTTAGTGTCTTAGTAATTAGTCTTTTATCATCTGATTTAAGCAAAAATGCAAAACATTCATTGTCTGTGAGTTTTTTTTGTGTACATTTGCATTGTTGGTTCTATTGATGATCAATTGGTACGTGAACTAAACTAAAAAACGAAGAAATTTGCCTATGGAATTACCACTAACTTTTACTCCTATAACTTTATTTGTTGTTCTTGTTATCGCCTTGTCTACAATTTGTATTTTTGGTGGGGTTGTGGTGCAATTATGTGCAATCAAAACAACAGCAACAAGGTATCTTGCTTTTTTATGCTTTTTATGGGCATTATTTGAGCTTTCGCCTTTTTTTATACCTGTAGATGGTACGGAAGACGAACTTAGACATTTTTCTCCCTTATATTTAATTTCAGGTGCTATATTAGGTGATTTGTCTTTGTTATATCCGTTGATAACGATAGATAAAGGTAGGGTTACCATACCAAAATTGCTTAGATTCTTTTCCGGTATAATTACGATATTGTTATTATACTTTGTATATAGAATATTTAATCCCGAGTCTAAATCTGTAACACCTGCTGATATTACAAATCCCGATTTGGCAATCGAAGTTATATTTAGATTTTTGTTTTTAGTTTATCTTACTTTGCATGCTTTATATATTGCATCTATGGTGAGAAAATTCATACCGATATATGAAAAATATTTGGATGAAAGCTATTCTGACACAGAGAAAAAACATGTTCAATGGATGAGAGTGTTTAAGTATCCAATGTTTGCTATGCTAATAGCTTATATAACGTATGCACTTAGTGATACAGTAGAAGTGTCTATTGTGTATATGCTATTATTAATGTTATTAATATCTATATTCATAATAAAAGCAATTCAAACAGAACCCATTGAGTTACCGGAGCATTGTAAGATTTCTTGGTCTTACAAGAAATTCCAATGGATTATTGTTGATGAACTAGCTGATTGTAGATATAAAACTGCAGAGGCCGATAAATTTTCATATTTGTCATCTAATGAATTAAATGAGAATGAAATAAATCGATATAAAAGCATATTAGATGAATGGATGTTGCAAGATAAACCTTATTTAAATAAAGATTTCAGAGTTTCTGATGTGCATGCAAAATTAAATATTGATCGTCTTAAGTGTAATGAAATCTTTTCACGTGCGTATAAGTGCTATTTTAGGAACTGGGTTTTGCAATATAGAATAGAATATGCCATTAAATTAATGAAAGAAAATCCTGATAAGCAGGTAAAAGAGATTTCATTTGAGGCCGGTTTTACTTCTCAAGCCATTTTTGCGCGATCGTTTGCACTACAAATGGGAATGTCTTGTACTCAATACAAAGAGAGATTTTTGATATAATTTCAAAAAAACTACTATTTTTTTGTATGAAAAGAAGTACTTTTTATCGATTTGTAAAATGCTGATTAACTGATACATAAGTATCTGTTGTGTGGGTGTTGACGTATAGTAAATGAATCTAGTACAAATTTGCAAACTAAAAATACAAAAAGGCAAAATACTTTATTTGCAAAAGATAATATGCCTCAATACATTTGCATTGTCGAAAGACTAAAAATCTAGTAGCGGCATTTTCAAAAGGAAGGATTTTGATTAAAAGGCTGCGTATGATTTTAATTACTTTTGTATTGTTTTTTTCATAGTGATATTTTTTCTTCGTTTTTTAGTGAATTAGTGAGTGAAAAGTGGCAGGTAAGCGTACCTGCCACTTTTTTTTTGATTATCCCATATTTTCTTTAAAAAAACCTTACTTTTGCGATATATAAATAAAAACAAATGCAAAATAAATTAATTCTGATACTACTCGTATTTTTATCCACATCTTTTTCTTTATATGCAAAACCAAGTACTGGGCGTATTGATTCGAATATCCCGAAAAACTGGATTTTAAAGTCTGATACGTTTTTTTTAGAACAGCAACCAATAGAACAAAAATGGTGGCAATCTTTTGATGATCCCGTTTTGAATTCAATCGAAGAATTGGCTATTGCCAATAATTATGACTTAGTTGCAGCATCATATAGAATTGCCCAAGCAAAAGCTAATATGCGTATTGCTGAGGCAGGGTTTTATCCTCAAATATCATTAGGCGCAGCTTATGATTATAATAAAAACATTAGCGCGATAGGAATGATTGCTCATACAGGATCTTTAGGTTTGGATTTTCAATGGGAAATAGATATAATAGGTTCTGTAAGAAATAAAGCAAATGCACAAAAGAAAGTTTATGAGGCAACACAAGAAGAGTATAATGCAATGATGACTATTTTAGTAGCACAAGTTGCAAATGCTTACTTTTCTTTGCGTACAACTCAACTACGCTTAAATGTAGTAAAACGTAATTTAGCTAGTCAGAAAGAGACAATGGATATTACAGAAGCGCGTTTCAATTCAGGCTTAGTCTCTGCATTAGACGTTTCTCAAGCTAAGTCGATATATTATTCTACTGCAGCATCAAAACCAAAATTGGAATCATTGGTTTCAAAGTACATTAATACAATAGGTGTTTTGGTCGGAAAATTACCATGGGATTTAGAATCAGATTTAGCTCTAGTAAAAGATATTCCATTGAAAGAGAATCCTATATTAGTACCCGTTGGGATACCATCAGAAGTTATTCGTCAACGTCCCGACGTGCGTAGTGCAGAAAAACAGATTGATGCACAAGCTGCTCAACTAGGAGCAACTCGTGCAGATTGGTGGCCTAAATTTTATCTAACAGCCAAGTTTGGATATGCATCAACAGATTTTCAGCAATTGTTTATGAATAATAATATGTATTGGCAAGTTGCACCTGCAATCCAATGGACTATATTTTCAGGAACACAATTTTCTGGAAGCACTCAAGCTGCAAAGGCTAATTTAGAGATCTCTATAAACAATTATAACAATACAATTCTTTCGGCTTTGCAAGATGTGGATGATGCTATGAAAACATATCGTTATTCTGTAAACGAATCTGAAATGCGTAGAAAAGCATTTAAGGAGGCTCTCACAACTTTTTCATTGGCATTGGATTTGTATAAAAGAGGTTTGATTAACTTTCAAAATGTTTTAGATGCACAACGTTCTTTGTTGCAATACGAAGACGCAGTTGTATCTGTAGAAGGCAATACCTATTCAGCTTTAGTAAATCTATTTAAGGCTTTAGGCGGAGGATGGAATAATAAATAATTAAATAAAAATCACACTATATGAAAAATAAATCAAGTATAATTATTCCTGCAGCATTGATTTTTTTGTCAATGTTTTCGTGTGCTAACGATCAGGAAACGAAACAAGTGCCTCTACAAAAATTTTCAGTCGCAAATCCTGAGGTTCGCGATATTGTATATCGTTTAGAGTATCCCGGTTATTTGCAATCAGAAAGAATAGTTGAAATCATAGCAAGAACAGAAGGTTTTTTGATAGAAAATAAGATCAAACCCGGTCAGAAAGTTTCAGAAGGTGATGTCTTATTTATTATTGAGCCTAAAACTTACGAAGATAAATTAACTACAGCCGAAGCTGCTTTAGCCACTGCAAAATCAAATCTTGTTTTTGCACAATCATCTTTAGATCGTATTGAAGAAGCTGCTAAAAGTAACGCCGTAAGTCAGATAGATTTAATACAAGCTCAAACTAATGTAGACTTGTGTAAGTCGGCAATTAAAACAGCTGAAGCACAACTTAGTATTGCACAAACACAGCTTGGATATTGCTATATAAAAGCACCTTGCAATGGTCGTGTTTCTAAAAGTACAGTTGATGAAGGCAATTATGTAAAACCTCAAACACAATTAACTACCTTATACAAGGAAGATAATATGTATGCTATTTTTACAATAGAGGCAAGTAATTTGATCTGGGCTCAAAAGCAAGCAAAATCTCAAGGATCAATTAATACTAAACCTTTTAATACTGTTGATGTTATTGTTGCCGATGTGACCGGTGAAACAGAAATTTTTCAAGGAGAATTAGACTATTTATCTCCATCTGCAGATTTATCTACCGGAACAGTAGATATGCGTGCAGTTATTAAAAATCCAAAGAATGAGTTAAATAATGGAGTATATGTAAAGATTTCATTGCCATATAAGGAAACAAAAGATGCAGTCCTTGTTCCTGAAAGTTCAATAGGCTCAGATCAATCAGGAAGATATATATATGTAGTAAAGGATGACACCGTTCGTTATAGGAATGTCAAAGTAGGGCAATTAGAACGTGACAATATGCGTGAAATAACTTTAGGTTTGCAAGCAGACGAATTATATATAACAGAAGCATTGACTCGCGTAAGAAATGGTCAAGCAATAAATCCTGTATTAGAATCAACAAAACAAAAATAAGCAGCCATGTCGAAATTTTTTATCAATCGACCGATATTTGCTTTTGTTATAGCACTACTAATTATGTTGGCCGGTGTAATAACACTGATAAATTTACCCGTAGCACTATATCCTGAAATTACACCTCCAACGGTATCTGTAACAGCAGCATATCCCGGCGCAAACGCACAAGTTATATCCGAAACTGTAGCAGCACCAATAGAGAATAAAGTTAATGGTGTTGAAGGTATGTTATACATGAATTCGGTATCATCTTCGGCAGGTGTATATACACTTACTGTTACTTTTGAAGTAGGAACAGATATCGATATGGCAACAGTTTTGGTTCAAAACCGTGTTAATCAAGCAACTTCAAGTTTGCCAAGTGATGTAACTCGTTTAGGTGTGACTACCGAGAAAAAATCAAGTAGTATATTGATGCTTATCGGAATGACTTCAGATAATGAAGAATTGTACGATAATGTGTATTTAAATAACTACGCTACTTTAAATATCGTTGATGAACTTAAGCGCATACCAGGAGTCGGTTCTGTAAGCCTTTTTGGTGCAGATGAATATAGTATGCGTTTGTGGCTCGATCCGGAAGTTTTACGTGTCAGAGGATTAAATCCATCAGATATTGTTGCTGTTATTAAAGAGCAAAATATGCAGGTTTCTGCAGGTAAAGTAGGAGAGTTGCCATCTGCTAACAAAGAAGCATTTCAGTATACTTTAGATGTAAAAGGCCGATTAGTAAATGCTGAAGAATTCGGTAATATAGTAGTAAAAACTTTGCCCGGAGGTAAATACTTACGTGTCAAAGATGTTGCTAAGATTGAATTAGGCAGTAAATCATACACTATAGACAGTAAGTTAAATCACAAAACAGCAAGTTCTATTTGTATATATCAATTACCGGATGCAAATTCTTTGGAAGTTGCAAGTGCAGTAAAGGCAAAGATGGAGGAACTGTCTCAGCGCTTACCCGAAGGTGTTCATTCTGAAGTTGTGTTAGATACTACAAAATTTATAGAAGTTTCAATTGATGAGGTATACCAAACTTTGTTCGAGGCAATTATATTAGTTCTGATTGTTATTCTATTGTTTTTACAAGATTTTAGGGCAACATTGATTCCTGCAATTACCATACCTGTTTCATTGGTAGGAACTTTTGCAGTGATGGGTCTTATGGGATTTTCTATTAACACCTTGACATTGTTCGGTTTGATATTGGCTATAGGTATAGTGGTCGATGATGCGATACTCGTTGTGGAAAATACTTTCAGACATATGGAATTGGGTGCAGCTAATGCAAAGGAAGCGACTCTTAAGGCTATGGGAGAAATTTCAGGTCCTATTGTCGGAACAGTATTAGTGCTATTGGCTGTGTTTGTACCAACTGCATTTATTGGTGGTATCACGGGTGAAATGTATAAACAGTTTGCTATAACAATTGCAGTTTCTACGGCATTTAGTGGTTTGAATGCTTTGACATTAAGTCCTGCTTTGTGTGCACTTATTTTGAAAAAGAAAGAAAAACAAAGTAATTTCTTTGTATATAGGTATTTCAATGCAGGTTTTGATAAATTACATAAGGGATATTCGTGGGTAATATCCACTTTTTTGAGAAAATCTGTAGCTGTTTTATTGACTTTCTGTGCATTAACTGCAATAATGGCATTCGGATTTATTAAGATGCCTTCAGCTTTTATTCCTGCAGAAGATCAAGGCTATTTCTTAATAATGGCAGAACTTCAAGATGGAGCATCTCTAAATGAAACCATGGAAGTTATGGAGCAAGCCGAGCAAATTTTAGATTCAATACCCGGAGTTGACAAGCATGTTACTATTTCAGGTATGTCAATGGCTGATGGAGCTCAGATATCTAGTAAAGCATCAATGTTCGTTATGCTAAAAGATTGGGAAGAAAGAAAAACCGATGAAACTTCAATATCTGCAATTATTAAGCGTTTTAATGCAGAAGCACATATGAAGATTCAAAAAGCAACAGTTTATGGATTTATGATGCCTGCAATCCAAGGTTTAGGTACCTCAGGTGGTTACGAATTGTATGTGCAAGATAAATCTAATATGGGAGTTGTCGAATTACAAAAAGTTTCAGAAGAATTTGCCGAACAAGCTAATCAAGAAAAAGAATTGAGCGGTTTGCGCACAACATTCAAGGCAACAACTCCACAAATATTCTTGAATATTGATCGGGATAAGGTAAAAATGCAAAAATTGGCTATCAGTGATGTTTTTAATGCGCTATCTGCATATCTTGGATCGTCTTATGTAAATGACTTTACACTATACGGAAAAGTGTATCAAGTAAGACTTCAAGCAGAATCTCGGAATCGTTCCAGTTCAAATGACATTATGCGCTTAAGTGTTAGAAACTCAGAAGATAAAATGGTGCCATTTGCAACATTTGCATCAATTGAACAAAAAACGGGAACTGAAGTTATAAATCGTTATAACATGTATCAAGCTGCATATATGTCCGGGAATGCTGCTGAGGGTTATAGTTCAGGTCAAGCAGAAGATAAAGTGGCCCGGTTAGCAAAAGAAAAATTTGGAAACACATTCGGCTTTGAATGGACTTCAATGGCGTTCCAAGAACAATCTGCCGGTTCTTCAATAATTCTGATATTTGCATTAGCTTTAATTGTTGTGTTAATGGTACTTGCAGCTCAATACGAGAGCGTAACCAGTCCTATGGCAGTAATTATGGCGGTTCCAATTGCCTTACTTGGTGTTATTTTAGGTTGTATAATATTGGGGTTGCCAATTAATATTTACACTCAAATTGGTATGGTTCTCATGATTGCGCTATCTGCAAAAAATGCTATTTTGATTGTAGAATTTGCTCGTGATTACAGAAAAGAAGGTAAGTCTATTAGAGATGCTGCTTTTGATGCCGGTCAAATCCGTTTAAGACCTATATTAATGACATCATTTGCATTTATATTAGGTGTATTCCCATTGGTAACAGCAAGCGGAGCAGGTGCAGCAAGCCGTGTGTCTTTAGGTATAGCTGTGTTTGCAGGTATGATAATGTGTACTGTAGTTGGTACTTTATTTATACCTAATTATTATCAATTTTGGCAAAAAATCCAAGAAAAGTATTTTGAGAAGCATAAATAGTTTCAAAATCTTATGATAAATAAGACTAATTAGAATCTTAAAAAGATCATAATCGATAAGATAAAAATAAGATATAAAAGCAGCATAAACATCATGCTATCAGTGATTGAAAAGATCAAAAGTATTAATATAGAGGATTATAATTATCCACTTTTAAACGAACGTATTGCAAAGTATCCATTAGCGAAACGCGATGAGTCTAAATTACTGGTGAACCGCAATGGTGTTTTCAGTACTAAAATATTCAAGGATCTATCAAACGAATTGCCGACAAAATCATTATTGGTATTTAATAATACTAAGGTGATTCAAGCACGTATGCTTTTTCAAAAGGATACTGGTGCACATATAGAAATTTTCTGTTTAGAACCTTTAGATCCCAATGATTACCAACTAGTTTTTCAAAAAACTAGTTTTTGTATATGGAAATGTATGGTAGGTAATCTTAAAAAATGGAAAACAGAAATTTTATCAAAATCATGTTTGATACGTGGCGAAAGTGTTGAATTGTATGCCGAAAAGCTTAAAACTACCGGCAATACGCATGAAATAAAGTTTAATTGGAGTGGCGA
>JAKIYQ010000035.1:0-15684 GCA_022708465.1 Bacteroidota bacterium
ATTATATGTTGGCGGAGGATTTAAAAGCATTGAATTATGGGGAGATGCATACGTGCAAGATGCTATGCTGTCAATTGATTTCTTGAAAACAAAATTTTATTTCTCTGATTCCATTCACATACGGAAGGACCGTTTTATATTGAAAGATATCACCATGTATGATGAAAAAGGAAACACTGCATACGTAAATGGACTTGTTACTCACAAATTATTTAATGACTTCAAGTATAAAATAGAGCTCGGAGTTGAAAATGCACTTATATTAAATACCACAGAAAAGGATATGCCTGATTTTTATGGTACAATATACGCAACCGGTGGAGCTGTAATAAATGGCGACATGAATAAAGTTGACATTGCAGTAAAAGCTAAACCTGAAAAGAATAGCTATTTTGCAGTTCCTGTTAATAGTTACACAACGGCAGCTGATAATAAATTTATTACATTCGTAAATAAGAATGACAACAAAAAGAGATCTGCAGAAGAACGAAGGAAACGTAGAAGAATGAATATTGCTCCTACCACTAAAATTAATGTAGATATAGCAATCGAAGCAACTCCGGATGTAGAAGCACAAATAATATTTGATAGTCACACCGGCGACATAATAAAAGCGAGAGGACAAGGAAACCTTAAGGTTAATATAGACAATAATGCAAATGTAAAATTGTTTGGCAAATATGATATTACAAAAGGTGAATACAATTTTTCTATGCAAGGAGCTATTCGTAAAAAATTTGAAGTAGGTGAAAATAGCAGTATATCGTTTGATGGAAATCCAATGAATGGTATTATGGATATTAATGCAATGTATCAAACATCAGCATCGTTAAATGACTTACTTGAAGAGAGTATGTTGACTGACATTAAAAATAGAACTGTAAAAGTAAATTGTATTGCTAATATATCAGGTCAAATATTAGAACCGCGTGTTAAATTTGATATTAATTTACCAAACTCAGACGATGAAGTTCAGAGAAGAGTAAAATCTACTATTAATACTGAAGAATTGATGAGTCAGCAAATGGTATTTTTATTGCTTATGGGTAAATTTTATAATCCACAAGTAACAAAAGCAAATTCAGGCAATGCACTGGCTGCATCATTTGCCACCTCTACCCTTTCAAGTCAATTAAACTATTGGATTTCACAAATTAGTGATGATGTGAATTTAGGATTAAACTATCAAGAAGATACCAAAGATGCTACTAATAATAGATCTTTTGAAGTCAATATATCAACTAATTTATTCGATAACAGATTGTTGATAAATGGCAATGTCGGATATCGTACACAATATGGTTCAGATGATTTTATCGGAGACTTTGATGTTGAATACAAATTAAACAAATCCGGACGAGTAAGACTAAAGGCTTATAATCACACAAATGATAAGATTTATTCAACTGCACTTTATACCCAAGGATTAGGTATTATGTATCGTGAAGATTTCGATACATGGAATAATCTTTTTAAATACTATAAAGATGTATTCCGCAAAAAAACTCCGGAAGAAAAAGCTGTTGAAAAACAACGTAAAGAAAAAGAAAAGCTAATTAAGGCTAAAGAAAAAGCTAACAGAAAAGCATTAAGAGAAGACCGAAAACGCAGACATAAGATTTTTGTGGAAGAAGAAAAGCAGCGCAAGCAGCAGGAAAAAGAAAAACGAGCTGCCGAAAAAGCAGCTCGTAAATCTAGTAAATGATGGAATCAATTATTTATTAATTATTTCACTTCCCATGTATCATTAGTAAGCAACAACTCATTGAAGTTACTATAATGTTTTTTGCTCTTAACATCTTCAATTTGAGAATAAACTGACTCGTTATATGTAGGAGCTTCAACACTACGAATAACACCTAGTGCAATTGGAAAATCAGGACCTTCCATTGAGGCTAATTTTAGTTGTAAGGTATTATCCTCACAATGTGCATCATGTACAAGAATATCTTTTTCTGTAATTCCGTTTTCTCCCAATTTAACGACTTTCAATCCAAAACCTTCTTGCATTAGACCAAATTCTTTATTCTCACCAAACAACATTGGTTTACCATGCTCCAAATAAATTGCATTTTTTGTACGACCTTGAGCAGTTGCAACTAAATCATACGTTCCATTATTGAAAATAATACAGTTTTGCAAAACTTCAACAACGGATGCGCCTTTATATTTTGCTGCTGAAGTCAATACTTCTACACAACCGCTTGCATCAACTGCAACGCATCTTGCAAAGAAACGCCCACGTGCGCCAAAACAAAGCTCAGCCGGATGAAAAGGATCTTCAATAGTTCCATAAGGTGATGATTTACTTACAAAACCTCTTTCTGAAGTTGGTGAATATTGACCTTTAGTTAAACCATAAATTTTATTATTCAATAGAACCATATTTAAGTCAATATTTCTACGAACAGCGTGAATAAAATGGTTACCGCCAATAGCCAATCCATCTCCATCACCGGATATTTGCCATATAGTTAAATTCTGATTTGCAATTTTTACACCGGTTGCAATTGCTGCCGCACGCCCGTGTATTGTATGCATACCATAGGTATTCATATAATAAGGCAAACGAGAAGAACAACCAATACCAGATATAACAGCTATTTCGTGAGGTGGTACACCTAATTCCGCCATAGCTTTATGCAATGACGCCAAAAATGCATGGTCACCGCATCCGGGACACCAACGTGGTTGTCCTATCTTATAATCTTTTGCTGTATATTCTATATTTTCCATGATTATTCCTCCATAATTTTAGTAAATGCAGATACAAGTTCTGACGTAACAAATGGCTGTCCTTTTACCTGATTAAACTGATAAAAATGTATACCTTCAATTTTTATACGAAGATATGCTGCCAATTGACCTAAATTTTGCTCTGCTACTACTATTCTTTTGTATTTACGTAACAAAGTTTCTGTATTTTTAGGTAGTGGATTTATATATTTAAAGTGTGCTAATGCAACCTTCTTACCATTCTTGTTCATTTGACCTACAGCATCAGAAAGATGTCCGTATGTTCCACCGAAACCAACAACTAGCAAATCTGCATCAGGATCACCTTCAACTTCTTGCAAAGGAATACTATTAGCAATCTTATCAACTTTTGCTTGACGTAAACGCGTCATCAAATCGTGATTTTCAGGTTCTGTTGAAATTACACCTGTTTCATTGCTTTTCTCTAAACCACCAATTCTATGCATAAATCCTTTTGTTCCTGGTAATGCCCAATAACGCACGCCTGTTTCTTCATTACGTTTGAATGGAGTCCATTTGCCTTCCATATCAGAAGTAACATAAGGTGGTTTTATTGAAGGATATTTTGATATATCAGGTAATTTCCATGCTGCTGATCCATTGGCTATAAACCCATCTGTTAATAAAACAACAGGTGTCATGTGCTCTAAAGCAATTTTTGCCGCTGAAAATGCTGCATCAAAACAATCAGTAGGTGAAGCTGCTGCAATTACAGGCATTGGACTTTCACCATTTCTACCATACAAGGCTTGCAGTAAGTCTGTTTGTTCTGACTTAGTTGGCATACCGGTTGAAGGACCACCACGTTGCACATTTAATACTATTAATGGCAACTCTGTCATAACAGCAAGGTTCATTGCCTCACTTTTTAAGCAAACTCCGGGACCTGACGTCGATGTTACAGCTAAGGCACCTGCAAAAGCAGCACCCACTGCTGATGCACAACCGGCAATTTCATCCTCTGCTTGCACTGTAACAACACCCAGAGATTTGTGTTTTGACAGTTCATGTAGAACGTCGGTTGCAGGGGTTATTGGATATGAGCCTAAATACAATTTTAAGCCGGCTTTTTCAGCAGCTGCAATAAAACCATAAGATGTAGCTTTATTACCATCGATATCCATGTATAAACCTTTTTCTTTTATACCTGTACTTTCAATACGATACCTTGTTGTTGTAGATGCATGAGTATTATGACCATAATCATAACCTGCATTCAACACTTTTATATTTGCATCTGCAATTTCCTGTTTCTTTGCAAATTTCATACGTATCATATCTTCTGCCAATGATAATTTTCTGTCAAAAAGCCAGCAAACTAAACCTAAGGCAAACATATTCTTGCAACGAATAATTGATTTGAAATCCAAACCTGAATCTTTCAATGCTTCTTTACATATTTCTGCTATTGGAGCTGAAACTACTTCATTTTTGATACCTAACTCTTCAAAAGGATCTAAAGTTGTAAATAATGCTTTCTTTAAATCATTTTCTTTAAATGAATCACTATCTATAATAATTACAGTTGAAGGAGTACAAAATTTATATTGTGTTTTAAGAGCTGCAGGATTCATAGCAACCAAAACATCACATTTATCACCCGGAGTTAATACCTTGTTTGTTCCGATATGTACTTGAAAGCCTGAAACTCCTGTCAAAGTTCCCTGCGGAGCACGAATATCTGCCGGATAATCAGGGAATGTAGATATTCCGTTGCCTACTGTGGCAGAAATAGTAGAAAAAATATTTCCCGCCAATTGCATTCCATCACCGGAATCTCCGGAAAAACGAACTACAACCTGGTCTAATGTTTTGATTTTCGTGTTTTCACTCATCTTCTTTTCTTTTAAATCGACACAAAAGTAGTAAAAAAATCATTCTTTACAAAAGAAAATGAAAATTTATTCAATATTTAGGAATAAATTATAATTTTATTGCATTTTTATGCATTTTTGATGTTATATTATGCATAAATCTATTGGAGTAGTACGAGGCAATATAGTTAATTCGGGACGTTCTTCTGATTTTATTCCGCAAGTGTCGTATTGCTTTGACAACATACTTAATACTGCATCAGCTGAATTGTTTTCTTTACTTAGATGGCAAAAGAAAATATGTTTCCAATGATCTTGATGATTTTCTGCTAAAAAACGTGCAGTAACATGATTTGCCAAATGTCCATTATTGCCCAATATTCGTTTTTTCAGAAACAATGGATAAGAACCTTGCAATAGCATTTCTTCATCATAATTTGTTTCTATAACTAAATTATTTGATTTCAGCAAAAATGGAATTGCTTCATCGTTAATGTATCCCAAATCTGTAGCAATAACAAGGTTATCGCCTTCTGATTCAACATAATATCCTACACATTGGGTCGAATCATGATTAACATGAAAAGATGTAATTGAAATATTTGCTATATTTATTGTTGTACCTAATTCTTGCACATGCTTACTCTGATACAACTTATCACTTACCTTGTAACAACGATTAATGCCCTCTAATATCGCTTGAGTAGAATATATAGGAATATTATAGACTTCGCCTAAGGTCCCGACAGAAGCTATATGATCGTAATGATCATGAGTAACAAATACAGCATATATTGAAGAAAGCGATATGCCTAATTGTTTTAGATTTTTTTTAATTGTCTTTATACTGATGCCTGCATCAATTAAAATGCCGCATGTATCTGTGCCTATATAATAACAATTACCATCACTTCCGCTGGCAAAACTACAAAATTTCATTATAGATTTTTTTTGTGCATAGGATGAGACTCGAACTCACACACCGTTGCCGGTACTACCCCCTCAAAGTAGCGTGTATACCAATTTCACCACCTATGCGTAAAGGGTGCCCAAAACAGGACTCGAACCTGCACGACCTTTCGATTACTAGTACCTGAAACTAGCGCGTCTACCAATTCCGCCATTTGGGCATCTAACCAAAAGAGGCATCCAAAACGGACGCCTCTTTCTATTTCAATTGGATTTTAGGTTCTCTGTAAAATTTTACAACCCTAACCTTATTTTTTCCGAGAGCGAAAAACGGGACTCGAACCCGCGACCCCGACCTTGGCAAGGTCGTGCTCTACCAACTGAGCTATTTTCGCATTATGATCATTACCCCTCTTCGTCAATTGCGGTGCAAAGATAAACGCATTTTTTATATTATGCAAGAAAAATAATAAAAAAGTAATGCCAGACTCAAATTTGACCTTCAAATGAGAAAACTTAAATATGGCAAGAATGCTAATCAATTGGCTAAGATGGTGGCTTCCATGCTTTTACCAAAGCATCTGCTAATGATGTAGTTATAAAAATTATACATGCAATGCAAGTGTGCATATATCGTTATTTTAGAATCAAATAAAAATTTGGAATCCTTTATCTAATAATGTTTAACTAGCCGGATATATTGAAAAGTAAAGAATGAAATAAGCGATATTATGACATGCGATTTTTATAATCATCATAAGCAAATGTTTTTAGCAATATAAATTTATTGTCTGCAGTCAACATACCTATTGATGGATGCGAAACTCCGTTAAACATAGTGGTTTTAACTATTGTATAATGTATCATATCCTCAAACACTATTTTATCGCCAATAGAAAGCTCTTTATCAAAAGACCAGTCGCCAATATAATCGCCCGACAAGCAGCTATTACCCCCCATTCGATATGTAGGTTTTTCATTAACAGCATCTGTAGCGCCAACTATAGAAGGTTTATATGGCATTTCCAAACAATCGGGCATGTGGCAGGCAAAAGACACATCTAACATTGCTGTTTTAATGCCATGATTTTCTACAATATCTTGAACTGTAGATACTAATACTCCGGTACGCCATGCGAAAGCACTACCGGGTTCTAGTATCAATTGTAAATTAGGATACTTGTTTTTAAATTGCTTAAGTAATTCAACTAAATGATCTACATCATATCCGTCTTTTGTCATCAAATGACCACCTCCCATATTAAGCCATTTCAACGATGGTAAATATTTCCCAAAACGAGACTCCACTGCAACTAATGTCTTTTCCAGATCGTAAGAATTTGACTCACATAAAGTATGAAAATGGAATCCATCAATACCTTTAGGCAATGTTTCACCCAACAAATCAGAAGTTACTCCTAAACGAGATCCTATTGCACATGGATTATACAATACTGTTTCAACATCAGAATATTCAGGATTAACACGCAAACCACAAGAAACTCCTTTGGATTTTGCTTGCTGATAATAACGTTCAAACTGACTTAAAGAGTTAAAGGTAATATGACTACTATAATTTGCTATAGTATCGAATTCATCTTCTTTATAGACAGGTGCATAAGTATGTGCTTTTGAACCCATTTCTTCGTATGCCAAGCAAGCCTCAGACAAAGAACTTGCTGTTGAATATGGTATATATTCGCGTACAATATTAAATGTACGCCACAAAGCGAATGCTTTAAATGCTAATACTATATCCGCACCTGAGCGTTCTTTTACAGAACGAATAAGTTCTAAGTTGCGCCTAAGCAGCAACTCGTCAATAACATAGCATGGCGAAGGTATTTGAGAATAATCGAACATCAATGTTATAATTCCAAATCAGCATTAATAATTTCATGCCAAGGTAGACCGCTCTGTGCAACTTTCTCCATAAAAGGATCCGGATCAAATTGTTCTACATTATATACACCTGCATCAGACCACTTCCCTGTCATAAACATATAAGCACCGGTCATTGCCGGAACGCCTGTAGTGTAACTTACACCTTGCATTCCCGTTTCTTTATATGCTTCTTCGTGACTACAATTGTTGTATATATAATAGGTTTTTTCTTTTCCGTCTTTAAGTCCTTTTATTCTGCATCCTATAGATGTCCAACCTGTATAGTTTTCGCCTAAATCCTGAGGATTTGGTAATACGGCTTTTAAAAATTGGATTGGGACTATCTTCACACCATTGTACTCAATTTCATCTATACGAGCCATACCAATATCTTGAATTACACGCAAATGTGTTAGATATTCTTGTCCGAACGTCATCCAGAAACGAGCCCTTTTTATTGATGGAAAATTTTTTACTAGGCTTTCCAGCTCCTCGTGATATAATAGGTATGATTCTTTTGGACCTATTTCCGGATATGTAATTGGCTGATGTAATTCGAGCGAACCTGTTTCAACCCATTTACCATTTTCATAAAATCTACCCTTTTGGGTTATTTCTCGGATGTTAATTTCAGGATTGAAATTTGTTGCAAAAGCTTTATGATGATTTCCTGCATTACAATCAACTATATCCAAATAATGAATTTCGTCAAAATGATGTTTAGCTGCATATGCTGTATATACACCTGTTTGTCCCGGGTCAAAACCACAACCTAATATTGCTGTTAAACCTGCTTCTTTAAATCTTTCGTGATATGCCCATTGCCAACTATATTCAAAATGAGCTTCATCTAATGGTTCATAATTAGCCGTATCTAAATAGTTAACTCCTGCCGCCAAGCAAGCATCCATAATATGCAAATCTTGATATGGCAAAGCAACATTTATAAGCAATTCAGGTTTAAACTCTTTAAGCAGTGAAGTTAATTCAGGAACATTATCTGCATCTACAGCAGCTGTTTTAATATTAACTCCATATTTTTTCTTAATATCTTCAGCTATAAGGTCACATTTAGATTTTGTTCTGCTTGCTAACATAATATCTGTAAACACATCTGCATTTTGTGCTACTTTGTGTACAACTACTGTACCAACACCTCCTGCCCCTATTATAATTACTTTACCCTTCATTTTATTTTTATTTTAATCTATTGAAACTTAATCTTTCCACTCCGAACCTTTTTTCTTTGTCGGAATACTGAATGACAGCATCACTTCATGACTTGTATATGCTATATTGCTTAACTTACCAAAATTAATATCACAAGAATATCCTATTCTCAACCAGTTCCACTCAAATCCAAACATCGCATAAGCAGTTGTTTCTGTTCTATATCCCAAGCCTATCCATACATAATCGCTTATAAAACCTGTTAAACTCACATCTGCTACGTGAAACTGACCTGTGAAATAATAGGCTGCTGCCGGGGCTAACTTAAATTTAGAACCACACGGAATTAGACCGCGAATATAAGCATAATAATTCGGTACTGATGTTAAAGTTGTAGATTCATAGAAAAATCCGGGTATATGAGTGATTGACGCGCCTACTAATATGTATTTATTAGTGTATTCTATACCGAATGATGCATCAAAAAACGTACTGTTCTGTACTTCATCAGGGAAACCTTGACCTATCTCTGTATTGTCTTCTATGATATGTTTGGTAGGATCAAATAGCTTATTGTAAGCTCCTAAACCAATTCCAAAAGACATAATATTCTGATTACCAAAATTCAAATGATAAGCATATACGGCTTTGATCTGCATCTGACGATATGCTACTCCACTTTGGTCGTAAGAAAAACTTAAGCCTATTCCTGAAGAGGCTTTGTCAAAATATGTCTGAACATTAAACATAGTAGTAAATGGTGCACCTTCAACGCCTACATATTGAAAACGATTTAACGAAAATATGTTCACATTCTCACTATTTCCTGTTCCTGCCGGATTTATGGATATACGGGAAAACAATTGCTCGGACAATACAAAATCGGTCTGACTCATTGCCATAACTGCATTAAGCAGCATACAAATTATTAGTATTCGGCTTTTTTTCATATCCATTATTTTTTATCCATTATTATTCGTACTTCTACCCTTCTATTCTGTGCATGCTCGTCTTCGGTTTGAGCATCAGGCACTTGCAAACGACGTTCGCCCCAACCTATCGAAACTAGGTCTTGCTCTTTAAAGCCTTTTGATATCAACATTCGTTTAATCGTATCGGCTCTGCGTTGTGATAGTTCATCGTTATAACGAACTGTTCCGCGAGAGTCTGTATAGCCTGTTATTTCAAAACGAGCATCAGGGAATTTGCGCATCTCGTTTGCCAATTTATCTAACTCTGATTTGAACTTATCGCCCAATATGTCTTTATCGAAATCAAACAAAAAGAATACCCAATAAAATTGACTTTTTTTTTCTTCGTATGTTGGAGCCGGTGTCGGCTCAGGTTCGGGTTCGGGTTCTGGTATAACTTCGGGTATAACTTCGGGTTCAGGTATTTTATTGTATAGGTATATATTGCTTGATCCTGAACGTTCTGAAATAAGCATCGGAGCTGAATCTTGTAATAACATATTATAGCTGTTGTCTTCGTTATATGGATAATCCATCAATTCAGGGTCGGTCCATGTATCATTTTGATTCTTTGATACATAAATAGATGTCGTTCCGCTTCTCTTTGACGAAAAATACATCAAGCTATCTCCGTTTATATATGCGTAATCATCATCACTATCGCTATTTAGCGTTGATAATGCTTGAGGTAATGACCATATACGTTGTGTCTCGTCTTCTATTTCTACATAATATATATCACGACCGCCTTTACCGCCTTCCATATTTGATGAAAAATATATACGATTATAGTTCGATGACATTACCGGATTATAAAAACCTGATAAATATGGTTTACGATAATTCCAACCTGCACTCTGAACAAAATTTACAGAAGTACGCTCCTTGTTTGTCCCTTGAACACGTAAGCGAGTTCCTACTTGCCATTTACCGTTCTCATCTGCTATGCTCTCGTATAAATAATCGGCCTTGCGTGATTCGTTATATTGACTATAGTATATCCTATTACGCTTTAAGTCGTAAGCAACTGTACCACTTATGCTTAATAATTCAAAATCAGAGCATAACTTAGCATCACTTAAATCGCCACTTGCAGTATCTATTGTACTTACATATACCTTGCCATCACGCACATATATTACACTGCTATCTTTATACAAAGACATGTTAGCATCGCCGTTTTCACTGACTTGAGACTTAGTAAACTCGTAACCTTCAGAGTATTTACTGCTTATACCCGCCTCAACAAGCAAGGAACTCGCTAACATTATACATAACAATAATCGTTTATTCATAAAACTTGAATGTAAATGACTTAATTTTTAGCCTTAAATATTTCGATTGTTCCTTTTTTGATTGTTTCGTCAGGCAATGTTACCTGATAATAATATACTCCTGGCATCTTAATAGATGTGGCATTATTAGGCCAACCATTATCTCCTTCATATACTTTATTTCCATATCTATCGAATACAATAATAGCCAAATGTTGATCCAAATCAACAATAAAATCATCGTTAAAACCATCTTTTGGATTAGGAGTTATAACTGTTGGCCACAAAACGATTGTTTCTGCATCAACCTTTATAGAGTTTTCACATTCATCGGTCACAGAAACACTATAAACAACATCACTATATGGTTTCATCGGGAAATTATTTGGATCAAAAGCATTGCCATTAGCCGTCCAAACTGCATTATATATAACATCAACCGGTTCTACTACTAGTACTTTCTCTGTTGAACTACCTAATGTTATTTCTTCTGATTCAGGAGTTAAAGACACTGATGATACCGTGATTATAGCACTAACAATACTTTCTGCCCCATCATTTGGATTATTTTCGCAATATTCAGCATTTTGAACAGTAACATAATATGTCTTTTGTGTAGCTTGTCCTGTTGCGTTATATTCAGCCCCAGTACCTAACTCTTCTGTTAATTCAGCATCCGCATACCAAGTAAATACCAGATTATCTGTAACTAATGTAGATGATGCTGTCAAAGTAACTGATTCATTAAGACATGCTTCAAAATCTGATGTTGCGATATCTATTTTTTGCGCACGACCCCTAACAACTATATTAATTTGAGCTGTATCGCTTTCACATTCCCCAATTTCTTTATTGGTTACATAATATATCAAAGAATCTTTTTGCAACATATCAAAAGACGGGGTTTCGCCAAGCAAAATTTTATTTTCGTCAAACCATTTTAAAAATGTTTTATCTGATGTTATTAATGTCTCAACAGATTGTGTTCCTTCAACAGGACATTCATTATAATCTAAAACACTAGGTTTTTCTGAAAATTCCATTACTTCGACATTTAAAACATCTGACATCTCACTCTGACATTTTCCTGATTCTGAATTTTTGACGTAAAACGAATATTTATGAGGCACTGATTTGTCAATTGAATTTACACTGGTTATTTGTTGATTTTCATCAAACCACTGTAAATTAGTTCTATCAGACAAAACAAGACCTTCCAAATATAACAAACCGACTTCGGGACATTCTTGATAATCATCAAGAGATGGTATAGCCGATTGCTCTTTAATCGTTATAGCATCTGCATCTTTCATTTCATTATCCGATTGATCTTCATAAGAAGCCCATGTTTGTGCACCTAATGTAGAAATATAAACAGAATCTATATGTGTTTCACCACCCTCTCCTATTATTTTAAATGTCAAATTAAGATTAGACTGATTACCAGTAATGATTACACCTGCATCCCATAATAATGTATTAATATCAAATTCTGCTGATGGTTCTGCTTTAACAAACTCTAAACCTTGCGGAATCCCTACTAAAGAAACTTCAACATCAGCATCTGTCGTACCACCATTATTTAAATTTAAAGTAAATACTACCTCGTCATTTTTACATGGTTGATTATTGTCAACTGATTGATTTAAAATCACTTTCTGGCATTGTGATACACTCAATGTGACTATATTACTACTAACCGGATCGCAATAAGAATTTGACAATAATACACGATATTGCCATCCGTCTTCGGCCGTAGTTGGTATCATATATGTAGATTTATCGTTTTCTCCTTCTGCATCTTCCTGCCATAAATAGCTATCTGTATTTTGAGTTGTTACTTGTATTTGCTTTGAATATCCTTGACATACCTCTTCTGGAGTTGTTATTGCTTCAAAAGTAGGTTCGGCTTTAATTGACAAGGACAAAGTACTGGCAGTAGTACGTTCACAAACCTTATTGCCCAAATATTGTTCATAAATTATTACTGAAAATATATGTTCACCTACGCTAGTGTTTAGGGAACCTGATGTTTTTAAAACATCAAGATTAATAGTAGTTGTTTTATTGGCTATGTCTCCTGCAGGAATTGCAATATCAGTAGCCCCTATAACAGCATTCCCGTCTTCTAAAAGTGTGTAATACACATCAGGACTAAAGTAATCAAAATCAAGTTTTATATTTGGAAAAGTGCCGGACTCACAAGCACTTGTTTCTGATAAATCAGGCTCAAATTTTATTGTTGGGTCGGCCTTGCAGTCTATTACGTATTCCAAATAGTTACTAGAAAATAGATGTTCCATATCATACAAAGGATATATTTGACCATTTTCTAGTTGATCAACCAATTCTTGGAATTTAGTAGGGTTCGTACAATTATCAGAAGCACATACCAATACCTGTAAATAAACAGTATCCGGAATCGTTGTAATTAATTGACTCCCAAGAAATGCATCTTCATAATGTATTAAATCACCAGACAAATGCATTTCTGACACATATTTATATTTACCAACAGAACCATCTGTCTTTGTTGTATCTACTTCTAATAGAAGTACACACGGATTTTCACCTACACCGAAATCTTTTTTCTCTATTCGAACCGGTAATTCCTGATTTAAGCTATCAATTTTTGTTTTGGTATATGAGCCTTTTTCGGCATCGTAGAACTCTACCGAGAAAGTTGGAACACATAAATCAAGACTAATATCATCAATCAAGACATCATTTCCTGTACCACCGGCAGCATAATTAACGATTTGCATTTTATATAAACCTCCACTTCCTGTAATGTCCATTGAAGCAAAACTACGTTTCCAATTATCCTCATATTTTACTTTTGTTTCAACTTCTGACACTGTTGTCCAAAGACTGCCTACATCTTCTCTATATTGTATGCGAACTTTCATACTAATATTACCTCCTGATGATTGCTTTGCAGCTGAAGCAAACCATGCAGCAAATGTCAATTGAGAACCATTCACAAATAATTTGGTTTCTTCTGGTGTCAGTTCTCTCTCATACGCTATACTATCTGATTGATGAGTACTATAATTAATCATTAGCATTGCACCAAATGGACCTGTACCAGATGTATTATTTATTGTATGGTCGCGCAAATCGCTACGGAACCACATATTATTACCTTCACAAACATCTACTTGCTCTCCCATATTTTCGCCTTCACCACATCCGCAATAATATGGTGTTGTAACAACTGCATAATATCCATCATTAATTTTATAGCCATATGGCTGATATGTATATTCAGGTGCCATTCCTATTTCTTCACGACGCGAATCATTTCCTTTTAAAGATGGTAATGTTCCAAAATCTATTCGGAATATATTTTTACCTTGACTGTTCCCATCATCACCACAATTTCTTAAAACTGATATTTTCCATTCATTGCTGGTAACACCTTCTTGTGTCACTCTATAAGAAGTTGTTGATGCAGGTAAAAAAGCACCTGATAAAGTGTATATTGATGCTGCAGTCTCGGCCAATGTTTTCCATTCACCTCCCACCATATCTTGATATTCCCATTTGTAATTACCTGTATATCCTACAGAATATGCTGTTAAAACAATATTAGTTACAGAACTACCTATTTCATACTCACTTACAGAGCCTGATATTGTTAGTGACTTTATGACTGACCATGAACCTTTATAATATACAGTAGAATTTCTTCCACTACTAAAACAAGATTCGGATGTAGGTGTATATAAATTTTGCCCTGGTGTATATGGAGCCTGAAATGCAAGAATATTGTCCCATACATCATCAGAACTTGAACCATCTCTATTCCAAAAACTCATTCTTCCATATTCTGATGCTTGGGTAATTTCTGCTGACCAAATATTTCCTGATACATGAATCATTTGATACCATTTGTCATTTCTTCTTTTGTAATATCCTTGTTCAATTGAATTTGAATTACCATTCGAAGATTCAGCAGGTACAGATAACCAAACTTCCGAAAAATTAGTATTTGTATTATCAAAAAAGATAATTGTATTAGCAGGTATTGCACTTCCCTTTGCCTGTGTTATACAATCTAAAGATACAGGAGTCATACTATGTGGATAGTAATTTTTATCTCCACTACTTTTATACATTTTTACAGAAAATATACCGGAAGGACACGAAGTCATATAATCACTACCGGAAACAGAACCACCACACTTTCCTGCATTAGACGAAGCAAGTGTATACTCACAGGATACACCATCCTCCCATACGCCATTATTTCCTATCCAGTATTTATAATCAGATAAATTACCGGAATAATTAGGTATAACAACAGTACATGTTTTTTCATCGCTATTGCCTGTAAACTCAGTTTTAACTTCGGGTGCTATTCCGTCGTATACTACTATTTTGTATGCAGCATACATAGTTTGAGTAACGATGGAAAATAAAATCAAGAATAGTACTGATATTACCGTTCTTTTTCTTTCAAATTCAGTTCTCATAATCAAAATATTTTTAAGGTTTATTTATTCTTTTAAAATTTAACCACTTCAATAGTTGCTCTTTGGACTGTTCCATTAGGCAAATTAATGTAATAGAAATATACTCCCGGTTCGGCAACTTCACCCTTCTTAGCAAAATTGCTGTCTATAATTCCGTCCCAACCATCGTCTCCTTCAAAAACTTTCTCACTATAACGGTTAAACACTGTTATATGATGACCTTTAGCAAACACATCATTCTTACCATTGTTTTCAGGTGTGATAGCTGTTTGCCATTTGGCTTCTACTGATACCGATTTAACAAGTGTATTACAACGTCCGCTTGCACTTAATTCGTAAACGGTATTGACATATGGATATTCAGTGTAAGTATCTGATGATCCTTCAACTGACACTCCATTAATATTCCACTTGTATGTATCAATAG